>NZ_JCAALU010000007.1:0-377961 GCF_059609455.1 Paenibacillus liaoningensis | reverse complement strand
GCGCCGCCAGAGGACGGCGCCAGCCGTTTCACCTTGAAATATAGGAAAGGCTATTCTAACGCTATCCTTTCTCTATATTTCTCGGACTGAAACGCGCTGCGCCGCCAGAGGACGGCGCCAGCCGTTTCACCTTGAAATATAGGAAAGGCTATTCTAACGCTATCCTTTCTCTATATTTCTCGGACTGAAACGCGCTGCGCCGCCAGAGGACGGCGCCAGCCGTTTCACCTTGTTTTTCAAAGTTAGTGGTTAAAAACAGGGAAATCAGGAAAACATACACTTTATTCAATCAAGCGCAAAACAAAGGGATGGCGGTGCAAAGTGAAGACATTTCTAGCCTATATACCGGAATACCCCGTCTTCCTTCAGGCACTGGCCGTGCTAATCGTTCCGGTCATACTCTCGGTCGTATTCAAATGGGCTGAGTCGGAAAGGAATTGAGTCATGAATAGGGAAAACAGCATTGAAAGCCGTTTAGAGGTTATAAGAGAACAGATAAAGGAATACGGAGATGTCAGCATACGGCAATTTGAACTGGGGCAGACAGAGATCAAAGCGGCAATTGTGTATTGTGATGGGCTGACGGACAGGGAGCAAATTGATTTTCATGTGTTACAAGCGTTAATGTCCTATTCGTTTGATGATCGACCGATTTCGAAGGAGCTTATTCAAAATACCCTGTTATCTACAAGCGAAATTATGGAAGTGGAAACGCAGGAAGAGATGCTTTCCAAAGTGCTTACAGGTTATACGGCCTTAATAATTGATGGGATAAAAGAAATTACATTAATCTACGCGCTCGCGGGCAAAAGCCGCAGCATTGAAGAGCCTATTTCGGAAGCATTGGTTCGCGGGCCAAGAGCGGGATTTAATGAAAATTTATCCGACAATATCGCTTTGCTGCGCAAACAGGGTGAAAATAAGGACTTGTGTTTGCTAAAGCTCCAGGTTGGCGAGCGGGCGAAGAAGGATCTGTATATCGGCTATATGAAAGGAATCGCGGATCCTGATCTAGTGGAGGAGGTGCGCCGGCGGGTATCTAAAATCCGCATCGACAACGTGCTGGAGTCGGGCTATATTGAGCAGCTAATTGAGGATAACTATTTAAGCCCCTTTCCGCAAATTCAAAACACGGAAAGGCCAGATAGAGTGACGGCAGCTCTAATGGAAGGGAAGGTGGCCATTTTGCTTGATGGTACGCCATTTGCTCTAATCGCACCTGTAACCTTCAGCATGCTGCTGCAGTCGCCAGAGGATTATTATGAGCGCTGGATTGCCGGCACGCTGCTAAGGATTATGCGCTTTTTCGCCGCAATAATGGCCTTGTTTGTTCCGGCTACTTATATTTCCTTCATCTCCTTTCACCCTGGCTTAATTCCAACTAAATTGGTCATTTCCATCATTGCTACGAGAGTAGGCGTACCTTTCTCTTCTCTGGTTGAAGCATTGATTATGGAAATTGCCATTGAAATATTGCGGGAAGCTGGCCTCCGTCTGCCGAAGCCGATTGGTCCGGCGATGGGAATCGTAGGCGGTCTCATTATTGGGGAAGCGGCTGTTCAGGCGGGAATTGTCAGCCCGATTCTCGTTATCGTCGTGGCACTGACCGCGATCTGCTCGTTTTCGATACCGCAATATAGTGCCGGCATTTCTATACGTATGCTGCGCTTTCCCGCGATGTTTTGTGCAGCCGCCTTCGGCATGTATGGCGTTATCTTGTATGCTCTGCTGTTAGGCGCTCATATTTCGAGGCTGCAAAGCTTTGGCGTCCCTTATGCCAGCCCGGCAGCTCCATACCGGTTAGGGGAATGGAAGGATTTTCTTATGCGCGCGCCGCTGCGGATGATGAAGCGGAGGCCAAAGCTGCTTTATCCGCAGGATTCTACTAGAAAAAGGTGAGCCAATGAGCGGGAACCAACAGGCTATAGGCGGCCTTCCCCAGGAAAAACTCACGACCATCCAGGTCGCGGTTATGATTTCTAACTTCATGCTGGGCTCTGGCATATTATCGCTTCCCCGGGTATCAGCGGAAAAGGTTGGCACGCCGGACGCTTGGATATCGGTCTTATTGGGCGGGCTTGTAGCCATTGTGGTGGGGGTCATTATGGCGCTTTTATCGCAAGCCTATCCCGGTCAAACCTTTTATGAATACAGTCGAAAAATTATAGGTTCGTGGCTGGGGCATTTGCTAGGTCCAGTGATGATCTTATATTTTGCCGCGACTGCCGCTTTTCAAGTGCGTTCTTTAGCCGAGGTTTCCAGCTTTATATTATTAGAGGGAACACCGCAATGGGCGATTACTTCCGTATTTTTGTGGGTGGGGCTGTATTTGATGCTGGGCGGACTCGGTGCCATTGCCCGGCTGTTTGAGCTGATTTTGCCACTGACGATTTTCATCTACTTACTGGTAACGTTAATGGGGTTTACTATATTTGATTTAGATAATTTGCGTCCGCTATTGGGGCAAGGCATCTGGCCCGTTCTAAAAGGGATTCAGACGACCTCGCTCGCCTTTACAGGCTTTGAGGTCATTATCTTCTTGACAGCCTATATGAAAAATCCCCAAAAAAACATTAAAGCGGTGACCGCAGGGATAGCCATTCCGCTCGTTATTTATATTGTGACCGTCTTTATGGTCATTGGGGCATTGTCCGTTGATGGCACCTTAACGAAAAACTGGCCTACACTTGATATGGCCAGAAGCTTCGAATTGTCGGGCTTGATTTTTGAAAGATTCGAATTTTTGCTGTTGATTATTTGGATTATGCAAATTTTCTCCAGCTTCACAACCGCCTTTTATTTTTCAGCGTTGGGCATTTCCCAGCTATACAAGCGCAAAATAAAAACCTGTCTGTATGGTCTGCTCCCATTCGTTTATATTTTCGTTGCTGTCCCGAAAAAATTAGACGATGTGTTTACGCTTGGGGACTGGATTGGAAAAGTGGCATTGTATTTGTTTGGGGTTATTCCGATTGTTTTATTGATTGTGACGAAATGGAGGGCGAGCAAGCATGCGAATTAGACATAAAGCCAAGCGCTCGCTCCTTATTGTTTTATGTGCGGTCGTTCTGCCCTTGCAGACGGGCTGCTGGAGCAAGGATGAGATCGAGGATCAAAGCATCTATGTCGGCATGAGCCTGGATCCGGCGAGTGAAACGAAACTGGAAAAAACATTTCGTAAGGAAGGAGACGACTATCGCAAGCGCAAGCTTCTAAGTTATACCCTGCAGATTATTAATGTGCAATCTGAAAGCCAGCATAGTGGCGGACAGGCGCCAGTCTCAGCGAAGCCATATTTTAATATTTCCGAAACCGGGGATTCCATGTTTCAGCTCATTCGCGAGTTTTCGGCGCGAATGGAACGTCCAGTCATTGGCCAACATATGAAGGTCATTGTTATTAATGAGAAGCTTTCGCGGAAATACAGCATGAATGAGCTGCTCGATTTTTTCCTGCGTGACAATGAAATTCGGCCGAGTTGTCTCGTTCTGATTAGCAAAGGGAGCGCACGCAGCACATTGATTGCGAAAGACAACTCTATTATTCCGTCCTTTCGGCTTTCGGGACTAGTGGACAACCGTTACCGCTCCTTAAAAATTTTAGAGCCGATGACGTTATCGAAGCTGGAGGGAAAAATATATGGTGAGCAAAGCTATTTGCTGCAAAATGTCATTGCCGCAGATGGAGAGGTCAAATTTTCCGGCGGGGCCGTTATTAAAGGCAAAACGCAAAAATTGCAAGGGCTACTAAATGAAGAAGAAACGATTGGCTGCGTATGGCTGACTGGAAAAGGAGTGGGTGGCTTGGTCAAAAGCTATCATGAGGACAACCATCAGCCGATTGTCTATGAGGTGAAAAGCATGAAAAGCAAAATTGACGCCAAAGTAGCAGGTGATCAAATTTCCTTCCATGTGAGCATTAAGTCGAAGGGACGGCTGATCGAAGAATGGTTGAACAATAATGAACCGATTGATCCTGCATTTAAAAAACAGGCGGAAGTAGGCAGCCAGAAGGAAGTACGGAGACTGACCAATATGGCTCTGAAAAAGCTGCAGAAGCAATATGGAACGGATGTGCTTGGCTTCGGCAAGCAGTTCAGTATTCAGCATCCGCGCAAGTGGGAGAAAATAAAAGACCGATGGGAAGAGCTGTTTCCTGATATTCCGATTACAGTCAGCATCGACATGGAAATTACCGAATATGGGGCTAAAATTACGCGTTAGTGCCGGATTAAGCGGCATTTGGAGCCTATTTTAGAGCTGAAAAAACTGCGTGAAATACATATTTCACGCAGTTTCCCTTTACGCGCATTATATTTATCAGCTATGATAAGGAATATATCAAATTTTAGCTGGAAAAGTTAGAATTTGAGGAGCTGGAGGTAGCAAGCAGCATGTGGCAGCATGAAATTATCGATACGTATACGCAGGAGCTGGAGCTGTTCTCCATCTGGATGAAAAACAAAGGGATGACGGCGGCGACCCAGCGTGCCTATTTGAGTGACACTCAGCATTTTTTACATATGGTACATCCGAAGGCGCTGGATCAGGTGGGGAAATTGGATATGGTGCGATTTATGTCGGCTTGCCGTGAAAAAGGGGCAGGGGATGAAGCGCGCAACCGCAAGCTATCCTCCTTGCGTTCCTTTTATAAAGCGCTGATCGAGCTTGAGGCTCTCAGCGTTAATCCGGCTGCGCTTATTGCCAAGTCAAAGCAAGAGAAGGGACGCATTCCTGTCTACCTGGAGGAGGAGGAGCTGGAGCAGCTTGTTTCTGCGATTGGTGGAAAATATTACGAGCGAAATCTCGCGATTATGCTGCTCATGTGTTATGCGGGACTGCGGGTAGGCGAGGTTCATCGTCTGAACTTGCAGCATTTTCATTCCGACGGCTCGCTTCATATTCTCGGAAAAGGACGGAAATGGCGGGTCGTTCCGCTGCCGGCACCGCTTCAGGAGGTGCTGCGCCGGGCGATGGAGACGCGAAAGGCGCCGGGGCAATTGAAGGAGCAGGCCATGTTCGTCTCGCAATTCGGCAGGCGGCTGTCCATCCGCATGATTCAGACCGTCGCGGATGAGACGATTGGGCTGATGAAGGAAAGGCTGCCAGAGCTTGCGGGCAAAAAAATTTCCAGCCATAAGCTGCGGCATTCCTTTGCTACGCTGCAAATTCGCAGCGGTACGGACATTCGTACACTGCAGGAGCTTATGGGCCATGCGAGTATAGCGACAACGCAAATTTATACGCATATAGACAATAAACAGCTGCAAAATGCGATGAATAATATTGCGGGCAAAATGAAGGTTGGCAGCAGAAAAGCCTAGCCGTTCAGTCTAGCAGGGGAAAGGAAGCGTTGCATCTCTGATGCAGCGTTTTTTTATGAAAGGGATGTCATTAGAAAGCGAGCAGCGCATAGCCTGCTTTTTTTCATTAAATAAGTTTACATAATTAAAGTTACGGTAACTTAAGATAATATCCTCAAATTTACTTAAGAGTAAATAAAGCTCAACTTTTTTAGTATTTAATATAAATAATTACATTATTCATAATTTCCTATATAATGAAATTGTTCGACAAAATTAGACGAAAGGAGGTTAATCATGATGGTACTAACATGGATGAAGGAGAGCCGAATGGCGGCAGCTTTTTTCGTATTACTTCGCTTGTATATTGGGGTGAAGTGGCTTTCGGCCGGTTGGGGCAAGCTGACTGGAGAAGGTTTTAGCTCGGCGGGCTTTATGGCGAATGCCGTCGAAAATCCGATCACGGATAAAGCGACAGGCTTGCTTGTTTATCCGGTGTACACGGGTTTTTTGGAGCATTTTGCTTTGCCCAACGCTGATCTATTTAATCTCATCATTCCCATTGGTGAATTTCTCGTAGGGCTGGGCCTTATTTTAGGAGCTTTCACCACGACGGCTGTTTTGTTCGGATTGCTCATGAATTTCATGTTTTTATTAGCAGGCTCTATATCCACGAATCCTTGGATGGTGCTGCTGGGCGGCATTATTCTAATCGGAGGAGCTAATGCTGGCAAGTTCGGGCTGGATTATTACCTGCTGCCCTACATGAAAACGAGGTTTCAACGTATCGCTGGCAAAAGCCGGAACGGCGGAGACAATCCATTTAAGCCGACAGCTGGCTAGAAGGTTATCTCTTTATTTCAGCCAGTTGCTCTGCGCCACTTACATAATAAGCAATATCAGACTCTAGATTAAAGGTGGCGCAGCGCAATGGTCGAACAGCTGCGTGCATGCGTTCAAATATACGACACAAATAGACGAAATCAGCCAATCTTTTTGTCTATTGTGAAAAAAATCACATATTAATGTTCTACGATCCCTTATGATAAAGACAGAAACAAACAACACATAAACACATAAGGAGTGAGTGGTCATGTTATACAAATGGCTGAGAGAAAATCGAATTGCAGCAGGTGTGCTTTTACTGCTTAGACTATATGTCGGGTACCACTGGCTGGAATCGGGCTGGGGCAAGCTGACAGGCGGGGGCTTTGATACGGCAGGATTTTTGAATAATGCTGTTCAGAACCCAGTAGCTGACAAGGCGACAGGGCTCCCCGTCTACCCGACGTATACCGCATTCATCGAGCATTTCGCACTGCCTAATGCAAAGCTGTTCAATTTTTTAATCCCGCTTGGCGAATTTCTAGTAGGTTTAGGTCTCATCGTTGGTGCACTTACGACAACAGCAGTATTTTTCGGACTTCTGATGAACTTTATGTTCATGTTCGCTGGAACAATATCGGTTAACCCATGGATGGTGCTGCTGGGTGTTTTCATCATCGTAGGTGGCGCAAATGCTGGCAAATATGGTCTTGACTACTACGTGCTGCCACTGCTACGCAAATGGTATCAACGTCTTGTTCATCACAAAAATGACGGCGAAAGCACCGGGTTGAAACCCTCGGCAAGATGACGCTGAGCCCGGGCACAATTAAATAAATGAAGGCTGCATCGTACAAGTCAAGGTTCCCCACGAACCGCTGATGGCTGCGATGCAGCTTTTTTTGCGTGATAATTACGGATTTTAACAATTTTATTCCTCTTTTGTATGCACAAAGACGTCATATATTGGTATGATGTACAAAACGGGAGGGGGATGAGCCAGATGAGCGCAAATAGCTCCAACGAACGAGGCAGCTTTGCTCGCCCTGCCATTGCACAAGGAGAAGGCATTGCGGCCTTTTTCACCCCAGCTGATTTGGAACGTTTAACCGAGCGGATGAGCATGCACCGTTATGAGTCGGGCAATCATTTATTTTGGGAAGGCGATGCAGCGAGCTACCATTATTTGATTGTTTCAGGAAGAATTAAGCTGACCCGAATGATGGCGGATGGCAAAAGCTTGACGCTGTCTTTTGCCGGGCATGGCGACTTTCTCGGTGAATATGGCGGTGAAGGTGAGCTTTTGCATGGCATGAGCGCAGAGGCCACAGAAGAAGTGGTTGTTGGGCTTATCGCTTCAGACGAATTGGAGCTGCTGCTAAATACAAATGGGAGCATGGCGGTCAGTTTCGCCAAGTGGCTAGGAATCATGCAGCAAATTAGCCAATCAAAGCTGCGTGATTTGACGCAGTTCGGCAAACTCGGGGCGCTCGCTTCGACGCTGATCCGGCTAAGCAATATGTATGGGGTGCTGCGTCCAGAAGGGCTGCATCTCGATATTCGGCTGACTAACAATGAGCTTGCTGAGCTGATTGGAGCGACGCGTGAAAGTGTCAATCGGATGCTTGCCGCGCTTAAGGATGAAGAGGTAATCAAGGTCGTCCGTGGCGAAATTATTATCCTCAAGCTGGATGAGCTTCGTCATCACTGTGAATGTCCGACGGCACCGACCTGTGCGAAGGGTGTTTGCCGTCTGTAAAATAACGTAAGGCAATCGCTAATGGTGGTGCGGGGGGAAGCGGCTCGCAGGCTTCATTAGCGATTTTGTTTTGCCCTTTGATTTCTAAGCTTGCAGCCCAAATCGTTTGAGATATATGACAGTAGTTGTCATCTAGCGAACGATATAATGGGAGAGATTAGAAGAAGCAATGAAAAGGGAGCGTGGCTGGTAATGAAACCATTAGCCGGAAAAGTTGCTGTTGTAGCGGGAGCGACAAGAGGAGCGGGCAGAGGAATTGCAATTGGTTTGGGGAAAGCGGGGGCAACCGTCTATTGTACAGGGCGCAGTGTGCGAGGCGGCTTGTCGAATATGAACAGGCAGGAGACCATTGACGAAACGGCGGAGCTCGTTGCCGCAGCTGGGGGTATAGGCATTGCTGTGCGCGTAGACCATACGGTGGAGTCGGAGGTTCGGGCATTGTTCGAGCGGGTTAAAGCTGAGCAGAATGGACAGCTAGACCTGCTTGTGAATGATGTGTGGGGCGGTGATCCATTAACTGAGTGGGGCAAGCCGTTTTGGGAGCATTCGCTGGAGGATGGCCTGCTTATGCAGCAGCGTGCTGTTTTTTCTCATATGATTACAAGTTATTATGGAGCGCCGCTTATGACCGCAAGAAAACAAGGGCTTATTATTGAAATTACAGATGGAGTAGACAACGAGTATCGGGGCAATTTGTATTATAGCTTGGCAAAAACGTCGGTTATCCATTTGGCTAAAGCGATGGCGGAGGATTTGCGCCCTTTTGGAGTAACGGCTGTAGCATTAACGCCAGGTTTTCTGCGTTCGGAAGCGATGCTGGACCATTTTGGCGTGACGAAGGAGAATTGGCGGGATGCAGCCGCGCAGGAGCCGCATTTTCTCATGTCTGAAACACCTGCCTACATTGGCGGAGCAGTTGCTGCGCTCGCAGCTGATCCAGAAGTACACCTCAAAACAGGGAAAGCGCTGAGCACTTGGGGGCTTTCGGAACAATATAGGTTTGACGATGAAGATGGCAGCCGCCCGCATTGGGGAAACTATGCGGCTACTATTGGAACGGATGCAAGCTCGGAAGCGGGCGACAGCGAAAAGACATAAACATCAGGAGGGAAATCAACTGCGGGCAGATCGATTGATTGCAATATTGCTGCTGCTGCAAAATCGCGGCAGAATGACGTCGCAGGAGCTTGCGGACAAGCTTGAAGTATCAGGGAGGACGATCCACCGCGACATGGAGGCGTTAAGCGCTGCAGGCATTCCTATCGTGGCCGAGCGGGGGACGAATGGCGGCTGGATGCTTGCCGAAGGCTACCGGACGAATTTGACCGGGATGAAGAAGGAAGAAATCCAGTCACTGCTTCTGTCTCAGCCGACTGGCATTGTCGGAGCTCTAGGAATCAGCGATAACTTTGAAGCTGCTTTTCAGAAGCTGATTGCCGCCTTTCCGTCGATGTATCAGGAGGAAGCGGAAAAGGTGCGGCAGCGTATTCATATTGACGGCGCAGGCTGGCGGGAAGCAAGCGAGCAGGTTCCGCTGCTCCCGCTTATTCAAGAAGCGATTTGGCTGGAGCGTCAGCTGCTCATTGTATATTCTCGCGGAGCGGAGCAGGCTGAGCGGCTAGTTCAGCCACTCGGGCTCGTGGCTAAAAATAATGCTTGGTACCTTGTGGCGGACACGGAAGGAGGAATGCGCACGTATCGCATTTCTCGGCTGCAAGAAGCTGCTATGCAAGGGGAGACGTTCGATCGGCCAGAACGGTTCGACTTAGCCTCCTACTGGCAGCAATCCATTGCGGAGTTCAAGTCTGCGCTGCCGCGTTATCCGGCGAAAATCCGCATGAAGGAAGCAGACCTATCTCGATTTCGCCAGCAATGGTATGTAACGCTTACGAAAGCAGGTGCTGTTTGTCAGGGTGAGCTAGAGGCGGATGTGCTGTTTAATACCCTGGAATCCGCATGCGAAATTTTGCTTAAATTCGGCTCAGCTGTTGAAGCTCTAGAGCCGCCAGAGCTGCGCCAGAAGCTGCTTCAAGAGGTAAAGGCAATGGCGAAGCTTTATGCAGATAATCTGGAGGATTATGCTGACAAATAGTCCACTGTAAACAAATGGGCTGCACACTCATATGCTGATCTAAATAATGATCCTTATTTGTGGAGGCTAATAGATGAATTGGGTTAACCATCAATGGAGAAACACGGTTTTTATGCCAGTATGGGCAACAACCCCACAGCATGCGCTAACGTTAATCAAAGAAGCTGTACAAGGAGAACGAAATGACGAGTTGTTTTATGATGAGCTAATTAGGCTTGCGCCAAATGCCGAGCAGGCAGGGATCATTATGTCCATTCGCAATGATGAGCGTGGGCACAACCAAATGTTTCGCGGGATTTATAGACAACTTACTGGCCAGGAAATTACCGGAGTCAGCAATGAAGCCCATCAGCCGGTGAGCTCCTACCTTGCTGGAATAGAGGAGGCTTTATTAGGAGAGCTCGCTGCGGTTGAAAAATACCGCAACATTTGGTTCGGCTTGCCCGTGGGTGTATATAAAGACACGGTTTTTGGCATTATTTTAGACGAGATGAAACATGCAAGCAAATACAATTATCTTATTACATTAAATCGAACGAATGGCTAGTTTAGAAAAAAATAAAGCCGGTTGCTCCTGATAGGAGAATGTACCGGCTTTATTTTTTTGTAAGGAGTTCATTTACTTAACTTAAGAAAAACGAATAAACGTATTTTGTTTACATAAAAAATAATATGTCACCTTTTTCGAGGGAGCCTCTCTTAACCTCCTATCATATTCTCTTTTTTCCTGCATATGTTTAGTTTGTTAAGGATAAATTCCAGTCGTATACGGGTGGGGTGTGATGAAAATGAACGCGGATGACATGCAGTGGGTGCGATTGGCTGCCGCTCATTTGCCGATTGGTGCGGAGCTTGCTGAAATTTGTTGCCCGTCGCCACATTACGCAGTTGTAGTGGCAGATTTAAATGGGGACGGTTGCCCCGAAGTAGCAGTGGTGTATCGTTTGCATAACGAATATTTTGTTATGATTTTGCAGCATTGTCAGTTTGGCTGGGTTGTAGCCGCTTGTGTGAAAGGAATGGGGTACGGCGTAACAGTGATGACTGCCGCGCCTGTAACCAACTGCTTATGCTGTAATTTAATCATTGGCTGGCAGGTTGGGGCGATATGGTCCACGCTGTCTGTGTATGCCTACAGCAATTTCAAGCTTTGTCCCGTGCTGCCGGCTGGCATCAATTTCAGCTATTTGGATGTGGAGGATATGCCAGGACCGAACGGATGGGATGGTCAAGCTGAGCTGGCGCTATGGGCACATGACACGGGGGAAGCTTATGATGTCCACGTCATGCGCTGGTCGAAAGGGATGCTTGTTCCAGCGCCAGATGTGTATCCCTATTACTTTTGCAAAGTTGTCGACTATTACGAACGAATGGTAGCGGAGCATCCGGATTATGGTTTTTATTGGTTCCATCTGGCAGATGCGCAGTTTAAAGCGTGCCAGCTGCAGGCGGCGCTTGCCTCTGTCCACAAGGCGCTTAGCTTCCCCCAGCCTTATCCATCGCTTGAGGTGCTGAAGCAATTAAAGCATGCCATATTGGCTAGCAGCCGAGGGGAGATGGGCATAGAGGCAGCACGGCCAGCAGCAGGTATAACTGCCGATATTGACGGCTTTGATGCGGAAGATAGGGAAAATGAGCGCAGAGTGGTACTTCTTCCCGCAGCAGTAAAGACGACGAGCGGGACAAAATGGGGCTATATTGATGCAAAAGGCAGCTTCGTCATAGCGCCGCAATTCAGCAGTGCAGATGCTTTTCAGCCGAATGGGCTAGCAGTTGTTCAATTAGGCAACAATAGCGGCCTAATTGACATGTCAGGCGCTTTCCGTATACGGCCGATTTATGATTTTATCGGCCCGTTCACGGAAGGACGTGCGGTCATCATTGATAGCGCAGGCTTTAAAATCATCGATGAGCGGGGAAATGTGCTGACGACTAAAGCCTATTCATACATCTCTGCGTTTGCAGATGAACGGGCGATGTTCTACGTCATGAATGAAGCAGACAGCAGCTCCAAATATGGGTATTTGGACCGTAAAGGGACGGAGGTTATTCCGGCACAGTTCGAAAGCGCTGGCGATTTTGCCAAAGGAAAAGCAGTCGTAAAGCTGCATGATCAGGCCTTTGCGTTAATTGATCGAAGTGGACGCAAGCTTGCGGAATATCCGTTTTATGATGTAGGCCAGCTCGGAGAGGGGCTGCTTTCCTATCAGCCGGAGCAAAACGGCAAATACGGGTACATTAATGAGCGCGGCCAATCGGTCATTTATCCGGCGTTTACAGCGGCCATGCCGTTTCAGGATGGACGTGCGATTGTGAATACAGCGGAGGATTTTCGCGCGCTGTACGGCGTCATTGACAAGCGGGGCGGCTATGTTGTGCAGCCGGCCTATAATGATATTCGCCAGCTGGGCGAGCAGCGGCTGGCGCTGGGCAAGGCGAGAAATGCGGATCAGCCGTATATCGGCTCGCTGTATGCGATTGCAGATCAAGACGGCAAGCTGCTGACGGACTATTTTTTCACGGATGTGGCGGATTATAAATATGGGCTGGCTTCCGTTACGGACGGGAAACAGACCTATTTTATAAATACAAAAGGGCAGCCTGCACAGGGGTATCCACGCCTGTCCGGAAGAGGCGTATTAACGATTATGGATGGCGTTGTGCAGGCGATAGTCGATAACCGGGAGTCCTATTATACGCGCAGCGGTCGCCTTATTTGGCAAAGCAACACGATCATTCCGCTGCGGGTTCCACTGCGTGTCAAGGAACATAAATATAAGCCGAACGTCGATTATTTGGTGTATTATCCAAGCGTTGAGGGTATGGTCAACCAAGCGGCACAGCAGCAGGTGAACCGCAAGCTGGAGGAGCTGTCGCAGGTCAAGAGGGTCCCGGCGAATGTGCAGCTGGAGTATTCGTATGATGGCGATTTTGACGTCGCCTGGTTCCACAAAAACCTGCTCGTTTTGCAGTTGAACGGCTACAATTTCCCGTTCGGTGCTGCTCATGGGATGCCGACGATGATTTACAGCCATATCAATGTCATCGACGGGTCGATGTACGAGCTGAAGGATCTGTTCCAGCCAGGCAGCAACTATGTAAAGGTGCTTAGTGATATCGTTGGCGAGCAAATTAAGACGGATCCTCAGTACAGCTATGTGTTCCCGGACACGTATATGGGCATTAAGCCGGATCAGCCTTTTTATGTGACGGAGGATGCGCTGCATCTTTATTTTAACCCTTATGATATTGCACCGTTTGCTGCCGGGTTCCCGACGTTCCGCATTCCGTATGCCCAAATAAGCACCATTATTGCAACAGAAGGTGCTTTTTGGCGGTCCTTTCATTGAGAGTAGCGGCTTTTATAGCATAATGGTCGCGCAAGCGGAGAGCATGCTATAATAGCAGGAAGGACTATGGAGCAGAATGGAGCAACGCGCAATGAAGAGGTTTAAAAAGTTTTATGTGGAAATTACGAGCATCTGCAATCTGGCCTGTACCTTCTGTCCCCAGACACAGCGGGCGAAAGGCTTTATCCAGGTCGAGGATTTTGAGAAGCGGCTGGAGCAGATTAAACCGTTTACGGACTATATTTATTTTCATCTCAAAGGCGAGCCGCTGCTGCATCCGAAAATTGACGAGCTGCTGGATCTGAGCCAAAAGCACGGCTTCAAAGTCAATTTGACGTCAAACGGGACGCTGCTTCATAAAGTGAAAGAGAAAATTTTGACAAAGCCTGCGCTGCGCCAAATGAATTTCTCTTTGCATAGCTTTGACGGACACATTGGCTCGACGAATAAGGAAGGTTATGTTCGAAGCGTATTGGATTTTGCACGTGAGGCGGTTGAGCGGACAAATATGATCATTTCGCTGCGCCTTTGGAATTTGCATACCGACAATGCGACGAATGCGGAGCGCCAGCGCAATCGCGACGTTTTGGCGATGATTGAACAGCAATTTGGACTGGATTACTTCATTGAGGAGCGGGTTGCGCCCGGTAAAGGACTGAAAATTGCTGATCGTATTTACTTGAATCAGGATCATGAATTTGAATGGCCGGATTTGAAGGCGGAAGAGGATGACGGCAAAGGCTTCTGCTACGGGCTGCGCAATCAGGCAGGCATTTTGGTCGATGGAACGGTCGTTCCATGCTGCCTCGACGGTGAAGGCGTCATTGATCTGGGGAACATTAATGATAAACCGTTCTCGGACATTATTGAGGATGATCGGGCGATTAAGCTGGTCGAAGGTTTCTCCCGCAGGGAAGCGGTCGAGGAGCTATGCCGGAAATGCGGCTATCGCAAGCGCTTCGGAGCTGGGGCATAAGAAGATACGGGTCGAATGCAGCCCAATGCAGCACGATGGAGCTTGTACGGCGCATGCGAACGTGAGCGTGATAAACGTCAAACAGAAAAACCGGAATCCTTGATTGAAGGAGACCGGTTTTTTCCACGTTCAGCCATAGACTAGGGGAGTATTAAACGAATGAGCAACATACTTATAATCAAAAATGACTATCCATGCATTGTTTTTATTAGTTATAATTATTACTATTGAGGACTTGAACGGTGGCGTTTAGGCTAGACATAGCCCCAAAATAAAACGACTTGGAGCTGAAATTTTGAACAATCCATGGCAAGAAATTAAACTGGATATATATGAAAACCACATGAAGTCTGATGCTGTATTTCAATTACAAACTTTAAATCAAATCACAAAAGAGCAGTTTGAAAGTTATGGGCACGAAATCGTTGGTATCCTTGGAGTTGCTGGGGGAAATGGACTAGACGTGATTGATTTACATACTACTAAAAAAATATATGGTTTTGACATAAACAAAGATTACTTGAATGCTTGTCAAAAAAGATATTCTTATATGGGGAATACGCTTGAGCTAGTGCATTGTGATATTTGTGATCCTACATTTACATTACCAAAAACAGATTTATTAATCGCAAATTTAATTATTGAGTATGTTGGAGATGCTTCATTTGTTTCCCTAATCAATCAGAACAGAAATCAAGTAGAAGTTGTTTCTTGCACGATTCAAAAAAATCAAGCTGACAGCTTTGTAAGTCAATCCAATTAGATATCAGCCTTTGATCCATTACTTTCAATTGCACATGATGTAGATGCAAAAAAAATCATTAGACTGGATTTCAAAAAATCATAAGAAATATAATGCAATTCGATTATAATAAGAAGTTAGTTTTAATCACTAGATAGGGGAATGTGAGCCATGATAAAAAAAGTATTTAATATAACGGTATTATCAACAATAGTAGTCACCCTTTCTGCTTGTTCGGTTTTAAAGGATGCTGAACCATTAACAAGCGAACAAGCCCAAGCCTATACAAATGCTACCGCAAATAAGTATCAGACGATTTTCAAAGGTAGGGGACAGACTGTTGTCTTTGCTAATGGAACATCCCTTCATTATGAAATTGCCGAAGATCATATAGACTCCATGGGTGGCGAAAACGACGGCGATTGGGTAGTCAAAGAGTCCGCGGAACAGCTCATTGCAAGTGTCAATGGGGAAAAAATCAATATTACGGATGCTCTTGAGGAAAAAGGCTATTTTTACTATGGCTATCGGGACGATGCTGACATCCTGCATAGACTATATATCGTTAGAAATGCAGGCGGCACCAAGGATTATGCAGAACGCTGGTATTCCCAAGCTGAGTGGCTACCTGAGCTTGGCATGAGTGGAGGTTCAAGGGGACTCAGCGGACCTTTGGCCATGGCCATTGGGTCTGCCGAACTAGATGTGAACGATGATAATGCTGAGCTTGATACTGCGCTACAAAAGCATTTAAAGCATTATTGGAATGAATATGGGGAAGAATCGTTTTAACCCATGCTATTTAAAAGGAAGCCTTGTTATGCTAAAGGCGAACGTTAGTTCAGCGATCCAGGAGCAGTTTGCCACAGCGGCAGCTGCTCCTGCTGTTATTAAGCTAAAGGCAGAATCCTTCCAATATTTGTAGAAGTATGAATGAACAGAAAGAGTTTTTCAGGGGAAGGGATGAATATGGTCGCTCCTTTTTCATACCCGCTTATTGTACACCCTCATTGCAAAGAAATAGGCTATGAGCAAAATCCCGACGCACCACGCAAGAGCGATCCACATATCATTGCCCACCGGTTGCCCTGACAGTAGTGCACGGATGGCTTCCACTATCGAGGTCACCGGTTGTTTTTCGGCAAAGGCACGAACGACCGCAGGCATCGACTCGGTAGGTACAAACGCCGAGCTGATAAACGGCAGGAAGATAATCGGGTAGGAAAAGGCGCTTGCGCCGTCCACCGACTTTGCTGACAGCCCTGCAATTGCCGCGACCCAAGTTAATGCCAACGTAAACAGAGCAAGTATGCCAACTACTGCAAGCCATGACAGTGGCCCCGCGGACGAACGAAAGCCCATAACGAGCGCTACAAGTATGATGACGACAATCGATAGGGCGTTGGATACCAGCGAGGTCAGCACATGTCCCCACAATAAGGTGGAACGTGAAATGGGCATAGAGTGAAACCGCTCGAATATACCGCGTTGCACATCGGTAAAAAGGCGGAAAGCCGTGTAGGATATACCGCTAGCAATAGCAATGAGTAGGATGCCAGGCAACAAGTAATTCACATAGTTATCCGTTCCGGTTTCAATTGCACCGCCGAAGACATAGACGAACAGCAACAACAAAGCGATCGGCATGATGGTAACCGAGATAATGGTGTCCATACTGCGGAAAATATGGCGCATGGAACGTCCAAGCATAACGCTCAGATCGCTGACAAAGTGCTTCTTTACCGTCTCCATTTATTTTCCCTCCTTGTTGCCGACGATTGCGAGGAATATCTCCTCTAATGTCGGCTGTTTTTCAACATATTCCACCTTTGTCGATGGAAACAGCATTTTCAGCTCCGAAAGCGTGCCGTTGGCAATAATTCTACCCTCGTGCAAAATGGCAATTCGGTCGGCAAGCTGCTCAGCTTCTTCCAAATACTGCGTGGTCAGGAGTACCGTCGTGCCACCGTCGGCAAGCTCCTTGACAATCTTCCAAACCTCGATACGCGACTCGGGATCAAGTCCAGTGGTCGGCTCGTCGAGGAAAATAATCTGTGGTTTTCCCACAAGGCTGAGGGCGATGTCGAGCCTGCGGCGCATACCGCCCGAATAAGTAGACACCTTGCGGTCAGCGGCGTCTGTCAGGACGAAGCGTTTAAGCAAATCGTCCGCAACCTGGCGCGGATTTTTGAGGTATCGCAGCTTGGCAATCATAATAAGATTTTCTCGTCCGGTTAAAATTTCGTCCACGGCGGCAAATTGCCCGGTCAGACTGATCGCCTGCCGCACATGGTCGGGTTCTGTAGCAACATCGAATCCGTTTACGTAGGCGGTTCCGCTGTCTTTTTTGAGCAGCGTGGTGAGAATTTTGACAACGGTTGTTTTGCCCGCCCCGTTGGAGCCGAGCAGGGCGAAAATACTGCCCTTTTCCACCTCGAAATCTACGCCCTTTAGGACTTGCAGCTGCTTGTAGGACTTTTGCAGGCCAATCACTTGAATCGACTTGTGCTGCATATTTTTCCCTCCTTATATAACCGTAACTTTAGACAAATCAGCATCCATGCCTTTAAGGGCAGCATAGGTCAGCTTATCCATCGTCGCGCCTTCAAAGCAGATGGTTTTGATCGCACGGTAATATTTCTTGGACAAAGAAAAGCCAGAAAGGAACGAAACATTTTTGAGTATCGCTCCTTTAAACGAAACCTCATTCAGCGCCGACTTGTCAAACTTGACGCCTATGAAGGTCTGCTCGTCAAATCGCACCCCTCGCAAATCCGAATATTTGAAGTCCACTCCGTTAAAGGTACATCTTTCAAAGATTGTTTTTCTAAGGTCGGTCATCGTTAACTGGACGTCAGTTAGCTTCACATCAATGAATTTTGCTCCGTCCAGACCCGACTTGCTGATGTTGGTACGTACAAGGATGGACTTGTGGAAGCTTGAATCCTTAAGGTCAATGGCAGAGAGGTTGCAGTCAGTGAGATTGGCATGGTCAAAAATAGCTTCACCCACATCGCTGCTCGCAAATGTGCTGCCCGTCAAGTCAGCACCCGTAAAGTCGGTACCACGTAACGCACTCGCAGCAAATTTTCCTTTATGCGCGTTAACGCCCGCAAGATCGCTCTTGGGCAGATAACTCGCACTAAAATTCGTCACCACTTGCCGTTCCAGCGAGCGGGAGAGGTTAGCGACCTCCAGTATAGTTTGTTCGATGTCGCCGATGCTCTCAATGGTCATATGAAACGCGGTTGCATCATCTTTGCCCTCGGTTTTGAGTTCGGAATACCGCTCCTGCAAATCGGAGTGCAGGTCCGCCTTTAATTCGCTGACGCTTTTTACCCCATCGTAGGGCGTAAATACACCGTTCAAATAGTTCGTCAATTTCTGATTCATCTCATCAAATCTCCTTTATAATAAATTTTCTAGCACGCGCTTCGAATACTCCCAATTGCTTTTGTTGCGGGCGTAAGTCTCCTTGCCCTTGTCGGTAATCCGAAAATACTTGCGCCGTCCTCCCTGAGATTCATCGCCCCAATACCACTCGATATCGCCGTCTGTTTCAAGCCGCCGGACGCTGGAGTACATCGTGGCTTCCTTTAATTCATACTCGCCGCCCGAGCGCTCTGCGATCAGTTTGACAATTTCGTACCCATAGCGGTCAGCTTCGGATAGGAGCCGTAAAATCATCGTATCGGTATGTCCGCGCAGCAGGTCGGATGTAATTTTGCTCTCGCTCATGTAATCACCTCCGCATTTTTATAATACGACACACTACTGTGACTGTCAAGGTAGTATTTCAAGTGAGATACTTTGTTTGAAAAGAAATATTTTTCGCTGAAGGAGTAAGTCGTGGAGAGGCTTCTGTGGATAATGAACAAAAATATACCGATGCCTACTCCGACTTATACATCGGTGTAGACATCGGTATGAAAGAACGAAGGAACATATAGAAGTTTGCGCAATATGGGAATAGAACAGTCATGAAGAGAATTTAAAAAATGAAAACCGAAGCTTAAGCTTATGCGTGCGACGAGACCAGTATATGCCCGTATGCCCGGAGAAAAGGTAGCTGATGATGCAGCCCAGCAGCAAATAAGGAAAGGCCTCGATGCCAAATAGCTCCATGCCCATTATGGCAGCGGCGAGCGGGGTATTGGTGGAACTGCCAAATACAGCAACGAAGCCAATGCCCGCAAGCAGGGGCACAGATACAGACAGCAGGCCGCCAAGCGCACTGCCTAGTGCAGAACCGATGACGAACAGCGGCGTTACTTCGCCGCCCTGAAATCCAGCGCCAAGCGTAACGGCGGTGAACAGGATTTTCAATAGAAAAGCGAATGGAGATAATGCTTCTTGAAAGGCTTGTTCCATTAGTGGGAGCCCAAGGCCAACATAATCTCGCGTCCCTACGGCGTAGACGAGCAAAATGATAAGCAGACCACCGATGAAGCTTTTGAAAGCTGGATTCGGGATATAATGGTTGAATACCGCTTTGAGCTTATGTGTAAGTACGACGAATAGCCGCGCCGTTAAACCGAACAATACCGAAGCGAGCACAATAGCGAGCAGCAGCTTTATATTGAAGCCTGGCAGGCTGCCGATGGCATAATGGCTATGATGCGTGCCTAACCCAAGGGCGACGGCGTGTCCAGTAAAGCCGGCCGCCAAAGCGGGCAGCAGCAGCCAGTAGGGGACGAGGCCTATTGCGAGCAGCTCTAAGCTGAATATGGCGCCAGCAAGCGGGGTGCCGAAGACGGAACCGAAGCCGCCGCTTATACCGCAGATAAGCAGCATCTTTCGCTCTAGCCCACCGAGCCGACAAAGGCATCCGATATAGCTAGCCATACTGCCGCCCATTTGCACGGCTGTCCCTTCACGTCCGGCTGAACCACCGAATAGATGGGTGATCATCGTACCGAAAAGAACGAGCGGTGCCATGCGCAGCGGCACTCCGCCATCTTCTGCATGCAGCTGCTCCAGCACAAGGTTATTCCCTTTGCCAGCATCTCCGCCTAGCTTCATATACAGATAGCTGACCAAAGCTCCACCTAGTGGAAGAAGCCAGAGCAGCCATGGATGCGCCAGCCGCTGATACGTTGCTGCATCCAAAAGCGCCAGCAGCAGCGCAGAAGCAGCTCCCGTGAGTAGCCCAGTGGAGCCAGCAATGCCTAGCCAAATAAGGAGAATGCGTATTTGCTGCTTCATGAATTATAATGCCCCTGACATGATAAGTTGATATTTAAGTCTATATCCCTTTTTCGGATGAGTCAATGAAT
Source organism: Paenibacillus liaoningensis (assembly GCF_059609455.1). Lineage (NCBI taxonomy): Bacteria > Bacillati > Bacillota > Bacilli > Caryophanales > Paenibacillaceae > Paenibacillus > Paenibacillus liaoningensis. Next base: position 357,639 of record NZ_JCAALU010000007.1, on the reverse strand, counting down.
GGAGGGCTTCACCATACATCAAATAATTGTACGTCATACAATTATTCATTTGAAGCCATACAAGAGCTCTTGATACAATGCTCATATATGGAGCATAAATGAAGGAAGGTTGATGAATATGAAATATTATGTCATTGATGCGTTTGCCAATCACCTTTTTGAAGGGAATCCAGCTGGTGTTTGCATTATGGATGCGTGGCTGCCGGATGAGCTCATGCAGAAGATTGCTATCGAGAACAATTTGTCCGAAACGGCGTTTGCGGTAAAGATTGCGGATGATGGTTACCATTTAAGGTGGTTCACACCAGGCGGGGAAATTGATTTGTGTGGCCATGCAACGCTGGCAGCAGCTTATGTGCTTGCGAACTTTTATGATACAGCTCTTATGCGTATTCGTTTCACAACACTCAGCGGCGACTTAATCGTTGTAAGGGACGGTGAGCTGTACGAATTGGATTTCCCGAACAAAATGCCCAAGCCCCATACGCTCACACAGCAGATGGTTGAAGCGCTCGGAATGATGCCCGTAGAAACGTATCTTGATCGCGATTTAATGTTTGTGCTGGAATCGGAGTCTGATGTCAGAAGCCTGAACCCGGATTTCACTAAACTCACCGCGCTGCCAGAAGGACTCGGTGTGCTGGTTACTGCTAAAAGTGAGCAGTACGATTTCGTATCCCGGTGCTTTTTTCCAAAATTAAAAGTGGATGAAGATCCTGTATGTGGATCAGCCCATTGCAATTTTATCCCATATTGGGCTGAGCGTCTGAGCAAGCAGGAAATGACGGCAAGACAGGTTTCTAAAAGGGGAGGCACCTTGTACTGCAAGCTTGCTGGTGATCGCGTGAAGATAAGCGGCCGAGCTGTATTGTATTCAATTGCTGACCTCTTTGTCGATTAAGATGATGAATATGGAGAAACGGGCATAGCTAGAGTTTATAAAAAATTTCACTATTCAACTGTAGCCGTTAATGCCTATACTAGTGGCTATAAACAGAAATGGATAGGAAGAGGAGAATGGCATTGATGAGCCCATTGCAAATACAATTGAACCGGGAATACATACTGGAATTTTTGAATCGCTTGCTTCAAACGCCAAGCCCTAGCGGCTACTGCATGGCGATTATGAGGCTGCTGGAGGAGGAAGCTCGCAAGCATGGCTTTGAGCTGGAGCTGACACCGAAAGGCAATGGAATCATTACGATTCCGGGAACAGGAAATTGTACAGCGGGCACGCTTGCGTTAACCGCCCATGTGGATACGCTTGGCGCGATGGTGCGAGCGATTAAGCCAAGTGGCATGCTGCGCTTTACGCCCATTGGCGGTTATGCCATGCATACAGTGGAAGGCGAATATTGCCTCGTTCATACGCGCGATGGCCGCCAGTATGAAGGAACCGTGCTGTCGACGAAAACGTCTGTCCATGTGTATCCAGAGGCACGGGACTGGAAGCGCAGCGAGGAAAACATGGAAATACGCCTGGATGCGGATACGACGTCTAAAGAGGAGACGAAACGGCTTGGCATCGAGGTCGGCGATATTATTTCATGGGACCCGCGCACAAAAATAATGGACAATGGCTGGGTAAAATCACGGCATTTGGATGATAAAGCTAGTGTCGCTGCCTTGTTCGGGCTGCTGGAGTGGTTTGGACGGGAAGGGAAGCGTCCGGAGCGCACGCTTAAGCTGATTTTTTCCACGTATGAAGAGGTAGGACATGGCAACGCCTATATGCCGCCGGATGTGACAGAGCTGATCGCGATTGATATGGGCGCTTTAGGCGATGATTTATCCGCAAGCGAGCGGGATGTATCCATTTGTGCCAAAGATTCCTCTGGCCCATATGATTATGCGATGACCTCGAAGCTGATCGAGCTGGCAAAGGCTTCAGGCATTTCCTATGCGGTCGATATTTATCCGCAATATGGCTCGGACGCATCGGCTGCGCTGAGAGGAGGCAGCAATATTCGGGCTGCGCTAATTGGGCCGGGTGTGCATGCTTCGCATGCCATGGAACGGACGCATGCAGATGCGATTATAAACACGGCAGTATTGTTATTATCCTACATAAGTGAGGGATATTCATGGACAACGAAATCAAGCTAAAGCTGGACACGCAGCAGTTGGGACAGATTGCCCAGCATCATTTCGGCAGGGAGCTTGCGCATTCGCGCGAGCTTACCGATGGCTGGGCCAATACGGCGTATCAACTGACGCTTGTGGACGGCTTCCAGGCGGTTGTAAAGGTAGCTCCTACGGCGGTTGGGGCGCTCATGCGCTATGAGCAAGAGATGATGAAAACCGAGGTAGAGGTTATGAGGCTCGTGTCTCAGGATCACCGCATTCCAGTTCCCGAAGTATACGCTTATGACCAATCACGGTCGCTTGTACCGACTGATTATTTTATTATGCAGTGGCTGGAAGGAGAGGCTTATAACAAAGTGAAGGAAAGCTTTACCCAAGAAGAGCGCGAGCAAATTGAGCTTCAGTTGGGCGAGTACAATGCCTATATTAACGAAATCAGCGGGGAAAAGTTCGGTTATTATCCGCTTAACGAGGCTTTTGCTAGTTGGACGGATGCTTTTTGGGCGATGCTGCATGGCGTGCTTGATGACGCAACGGATGCGGGCGTTACACTTCCGGCAGAGCGCTTGGTCATTGAACAGGAGGTAAAGGAGCGCTTGCCTTATCTGGATGCGGTGACTAAACCAAAGCTGCTGCACTGGGATTTGTGGGATGGTAATATTTTTATTAAGGATAAGCAAATTTGCGGCATTATTGACTTTGAACGGGCGATGTGGGGCGATCCGCTGATGGAGCATTATTTTAGCCATTTTAACTTGTCGGAGACGTTTTTACAGGGCTACGGTCGTGGAGCGCTGACGGCTGAGGAGCAAATAAGACGCAGTTTATATGATTTATATTTGGATCTCATTTTATTAATTGAATGCGCTTTCCGCAAATATAGCGACCAAACGCATCTGGAGTGGGCAAGAGACAATGCAGCTGAAGGCTGGGAGCGGTTTATGAAGCTGAAATAGCTGAAAAAATAAGAAGAAGAGCCGGGCAAGTAAACGAAAAGCTTGTAAAATGCTTGCTTTTCGTTTACTTGGCCCGGCTCTTTTGTGCAATCAGCGTCCGGAGAGCTGCTGCTCCGCAATTTGAATAAGACGGCGGGTAATGGATCCTCCGATGGAGCCCATATCACGCGTGGTCATATGTCCATAATAACCATCCTGCGGCAATTGAATGCCAAGCTCCTGTGCAACCTCAAACTTCATTTGCTCAAGCGCTGCACGCGCCTGTGGTACAACCAGCTGATTCGAACCTCTAGGCATAAGGGTGACCTCCTCAAGTAATGAGCAGCAGCATTTTTATAAGAAACCAAGCTTTCCTTGGACAAGGTGAAACGGCTTTCGCCATCCTTTGGCGGCGCAGCGCGTTTCATTCCGAGAAATATAGAGAAAGGATGGGAAAATCATATGCTTTCCTATATTTCAAGGTGAAACGGCTTTCGCCGCCCTTTGGCGGTGCAGCGCGTTTCATTCCGAGAAATATAGAGAAAGGATAACGTTAGGATATCCTTTCCTATATTTTAAAGAAAAATGGCTTCCAAGCGCTGGCTTATTGCTATTATGTGGAGGAATGTATCCGATTATTCACTAATTTATCCTGAATTTACCGCCGTTCAGCTGAACCGTTCCATGCTAAAATGATAGGACGGCAAGGGGGAATCGGCATGTTTAAGCGACCGATGCTGATGACGGCATGTAATCAGCCTTTTGATAACGAGCAATTTTTATTTGAGCCGCTCATTGATGGGCAGCGCTTGCTGCTTTCTTTTATTAATAGGAAGGCGCGTTTGTTCACAAAGCATGGGTATGAGGTTACTCGGCAATATCCAGAGCTGCTCAAGCTGCCGCTGTCCCGGCCCGTGGACGTCGTGCTTGATGGAGAGCTTGCTTATATGAACCCAGACACGCGGCGACTAGAATTTGCTCCGCTCATTGACCGATATAAGATGACGAAGGAAGCACGCATTCGCGAAGGTGCGATAAAATGGCCTGTTCGCTATTATGTGTTTGATTTGCTTTATTATGACGGAGTAGACTTGCGCAGCAAGCCGCTGCTGGAGCGGAAGAAGCTGCTGCAAGCGCTGCTTGAAGATAATGGATTTTTTATGAAGCTGCCATATGTAACCGGATGCGGCACACAGTTATGGGGTCGAATTGCCGCTTACGAGCTGGAGGGCATGGCTGGAAAAAGAAGCGAGAGCCAATACCTCGCTGGGCGGAGCGCCCATTGGCTGAAAATGACGAATGCGGCGTATTCCCGCATACATATGGACGCGAATACTGTGCTGCATGGCTCTGATTAAGAGCTATGCAGCCTTTTTTATGGGGCAGAGCCGATTTTTTGTTTGGCTTTGACCCGTTTACACGCAAAGTAATCAATAGCATAGGAAAGCAGCAGGCCAATGCTGTATCTGACTAAATCAATACCGCTGAAGCCTTGTCCTAGCACAAGCCCTCCGAGCGTCGTATGGCGCACATTTCTAATCCAGTCGGCCTGATACAGCTGGCTGAATTCAATGCCGTAGCTGAAGGCTGTGCTGCAAGCAAGCGAAAGGAGTAGGGGACGCCTGACCTGCAGCATGCGGAAGCCAAAGTAAACCATGCTGGCCCATAAAATATCGCCAAAATGGGCGACGACGAAGGACGGCAGCTGGCTGGCGAAATATCGCGAGCTAAAGCCGAGCGCCATCGCAAGGAGGAAGGCTGCCGCATAATAAATGATTGGTTTAAGCATCGTTTGTGCTCCTTTACTTACTCTATCCTTATTTGAATCCATGCATTTGCTTAAACTCTCCAGGCGTACAGCCTACATAAGCTTTGAACAAGGTATTAAAATACGTCGGATTTTCAAACCCTACTAGGCGGGCGATTTCATACAGCTTCATGCCGCCGCCGCGAGTGAGCAGTTCCTTGCCTTTATTGATACGCTCTTTGTTGACATATTCTATTGGACGAAGCTTGAACGTCTTTTTGAAAAGCAGGCATAGATGCTGCGGCGTTACATGAAGCAGCTCCGCCAGCTCGGGCAATGTAATCGGGCGATGCAGGTTCGCCTCGATATAACGCAGCACAGGATGAAGCCGCTCATTCATTTGCTGCGTGGCAAGACTGCCTTCGGCAAGCTGCTGGCGCAGCCCAAGCAGCACGCTATAAATTTGCTTGGAGCCGAGCATGCCAAGGCCTGGTTCCTTCTCCCGCATAAGGCGCAGCATATCGCTCATCATCTCTAATACAGGGCGCGAGTCGTTAATCGTATAAATGCCAGGGCGGGTCAGGCCTGCCAGCTGGTTCAGCGATTCGGCGAGCGGCCCGTCATACGTAAACCAATAGGCTTCCCAAGGCTCTTTGACCGCATAATAGCTGTGGGTAAGTCTTGGAGGGAGAAGGAAGCCGTCTCCCTGCTTGACGAGATACCGCTCTTGCTCGATAATAAGCTCGCCTTCGCCTGAGACGACCTGCGTCCATTGGTAATCGGGAAAGCCCTCCGGGCGACGAATACCCTCCTGATGGTCCCAATGTCCCACACCGGTTACATAGACGGGCAGCTGATAATCCGTCGTCGTCAGCGTCGTATAAATAATTTCATTCACGGGCAGCATCCCTTCTTAGTTGCTAATATTCAAATCTTTAAGTAAAATACGAAAATAGTTTAATGATCTTTACTTTTCTAGCTTTTATAATGTGAATATTATAACTAAACTTATACTGAGTTGAAAGAGGTGCCTTAAGTGTCGAAGAGCAAATTTACGTATCAGGCTCCAGCTAACGGATATCCAGAGTGGAATAACAACCCTACCATTTTTGAGCTTAATCGGTTGGATGCACATGCAACCCGTATTTCCTATACAAGCGTAGAGGAAGCGCTTCAAGGCGAGCGCACAGGCTCCGAGCGTTATGTTTCGCTCAATGGCGATTGGAAGTTTTCCTTTGCGGAAAATGCGGAAGCACGCATCGCGGATTTTTATAAATTGGATTATGACTGCAGCAGTTGGGCTTCGATTCCTGTGCCGAGCCACTGGCAGCTTCAAGGGTATGATTACCCGCAATATACGAATGTGACTTACCCATGGGTGGGCAAGGAGGATATTAAGCCGCCTTTCGCTCCAGTTAAATATAATCCGGTCGGCTCCTATGCGACGACTTTTACCGTTCCTGAAGGCTGGGATGGTCAGCCTGTGTTTATCAGCTTCCAAGGTGTGGAATCTGCCTTCTACGTTTGGGTAAACGGTGATCTTGTCGGCTATAGCGAGGATACATTTACGCCGGCGGATTTTGATTTGACGCCTTATTTGCAAGAAGGCGAAAACAAGCTGGCGGTGGAAGTATACCGCTGGTGTGACGCAAGCTGGTTGGAGGATCAAGACTTTTGGCGGATGAGCGGTATTTTCCGTGAGGTGTATTTGTATACGGCGCCTCAGGTCCATATTTATGACTTCTTCGCTAAGGCAGCACTGGATACAAATTATGAAGATGGCGAGCTGACGGTAGAGGTAAAGGTACGTTTCGAGGAGGAAGCCTCTGAGCAGCAAACAGCTGTAGAAGCGATGCTGTATGATGCCTCCGGCGAGCCGGTTTGGCAGCAGCCGCTAAGCGGCGCGGCGATTCGTCAGGAGAAGGGCGAAACCGTTGCAGCATTAGCGCTGAACACAAAGGTTGCGCAGCCGCTCAAATGGAGTGCTGAGGAGCCGCATTTATATACGCTTGTGCTGTCGCTGAAAGATGCAGCGGGCAAGCTGACAGAAGCCGTTAGCTGCAAAGTCGGTTTCCGCACGTTTGAAATTAAAGACGGCTTGATGCAAATTAACGGTCAGCGCATTCTTTTTAAAGGTGTCAATCGCCATGAGTTTTCCTGCGACACTGGACGTGCGCTCAGCTACGAGGATATGGTTACCGATATTAAGCTAATGAAATCGCATAATGTCAATGCCGTGCGTACTTCGCATTATCCGAACCATCCGCTGTGGTATGATCTGTGCGATGAATATGGGCTTTATGTCATTGACGAAGTCAATCTTGAAACGCATGGCTCATGGACATATGGGCAAAAAGAGGTTGGAGACGCCGTACCTGGAAACTTCCCGGAATGGACGGCAAATGTACTGGACCGCAGCCGCTCCATGCTCGAACGCGATAAAAACCATCCATCAATCGTTATTTGGTCGCTTGGCAATGAATCGTTTGGCGGGGATAATTTCCTGAAAATGGCCGACTATTTCCGTAAGACAGATCCGTCCCGCATTGTGCATTACGAGGGCGTTTTCCATTGTCGCGAAAGCGAAGCGGCTTCGGATATTGAGAGCCATATGTACACAAGTCCAGAAGGTGTAGAAGCCTATGCCAAAAATAATCCGCAAAAGCCGTTTATTATTTGCGAATACAGCCATGCAATGGGCAATTCATGCGGCGGCTTGCATAAATATTGGGAGCTGTTTGACCAGTATCCGATCCTGCAAGGCGCTTTCATCTGGGATTGGATCGATCAGGCTATTCGCACGCAAACACCGGATGGCATTACGTACATGGCCTACGGCGGCGATTATGGCGATAGCCCGAACGATGGCAACTTCTGTGGAAATGGTCTGATTTTTGCCGATCGCTCGGTTTCGCCTAAGCTGCATGAAGTGAAGGCCTGCTACCAAAACATCAAAATTCATAGCCCGAACTGGGAATCTGGAACGGTGCGTGTCGACAATAAAAATCTGTTCGTATCGCTGGATGCGTATGAGCTGCACTGGAAGCTGAACAGCAACGGCATTATTATGCAAAAAGGCGTGCTGACCGTAGATATCGCAGCGGGTGACTCTGCCGAGCTGGCCATTCCGTTCCAGATGCCAACAGAAGCAGGTCTGAATGAAGAAATTACGCTTACGGTAAGAGCTGTGCTTAAGGAAGCTACGCCATGGGCGGAGCAAGGACATGAGGTGGCCTTCGGTCAATTTATTGCGCCTGCACTGCCTGTATCGCCAGTTGCTGTAGAGATTGCATCGCCGCAGTATGGTGCAATAGCGGTTGAAGCTGTATCTAATGGCGTTCTTGTGTTAACGGGAGAAGGCTTTGACATTCGCTTCAATCAGGCGAGCGGCGAGCTGGAGTCCTACCAAATCGGCGGCTCTGAGCTGCTGTCTTCGCCGATTGTCCCGAATTTCTGGCGTGCGTACACGGATAATGACCGCGGAAATGGACATGTCGAGCGCTGTGCGCCTTGGCAGGCTGCTTCGAAGGAGCGCCAATTGATCCGCTTCAGCTGGGAAGCACTTGGAGACCGCGTTAAAGTAAGATCGCAATACCGTTTAAGCGCTGCAGCTGAAACACGCTGCGAGCTGGCATATACGATATATGGCGATGGACTGGTTGAAGCTGAGCTGCTGCTGCAGCCAGGTGAAGGACTTCCTGAAATACCAGAAATCGGCCTGCTTTTCACAATGAATGAAACGTTTGATTCTATTGCCTGGTATGGCAATGGCCCTCATGAATCGTATTGGGACCGTCAAACAAGCGCGCGTCTTGGCCGTTATGGCGGCAAGGTGAAGGATCAGCTTATGCCTTACATCCGTCCGCAGGAGTGCGGCAACAAAACCGAAGTGCGCTTCGCAGCTGTAACCGATGCAAACGGAAGCGGCATTTCGCTTCAAGGAGAGCCGCGCTTCGAGTTGAATGTGCTGCCTTATACAGCCGATGAGCTGGAAGGGCATGATCATCCTTACAAGCTGCCAGTGAGCGATAAAACCGTCGTTCGCGTCAATTACCGTCAAATGGGCGTGGGTGGAGACGACAGCTGGGGAGCACGGGTTCATCAGGAATATACGCTTCCAGCGAATCGAGACTATCGTTTCCGTGTCTCGCTGCGCGGACAATAATCGAGGGGTCCCGCCAACATTTTAACGAAAATATACGCTAAGCCTTCGGATATGACCGGCTTAGCGTTTTTTCTTACTCTAAGCTAAAAAAGTAAGCGTCAAATAGCCCCCACCAATTCAAGGAGGTGATGTACGCGAGAGTAAGGGAACTGCTAACTCCGGAATAAAGGCTGCAATATTTGCAAATACCGCCTGATCTCGGCGAGTGGTCATACAACTTCACCAAATCCATCGATGGATTACATACACGATTATCGAATATATATTGTTTACTGATCGTTCCCGATATGTTACTATAATTTTGGGAGGGAATTTATATGGCTAGAAGTAAAGAGTTTGAAGTGAACGAAGTATTGGATAAAGCAATGAAGATATTCTGGGAACAAGGTTACGAGAAGACATCGATGAGTGACCTTGTTGAGCATATGGGCATTCACCGCAGAAGTTTATATGATACATTTGACGATAAACATTCGCTGTTTCTGCAGACTATGGATCGTTACTGCGGCAAAGTTAACGCCACATTGCTCGCAGAAGTCAAAACGTCCAAGACTGCAGTGGAAGCTCTGCATAAAGTTTTTGGTTTTATGATCAGCGAATCAGAGGGTATGCCATCTGGTTGCTTAATCGTGAATTCGGCGGTAGAACTGGCCGCACGTGATACGGACGTGGATACAAGGTCTATTGAATCATTCACAGTGGGAGAGCAGATGTTCGAGCAGATTATTCTTTGGGGACAGCGGGATGGAGAGTTCTCCTCTGATCACGATGCCAAAGAAATGGCAGAATACCTGCATAATATATCTGTCGGTATAAGAGCAATGGCAAGAACATCGATTGATAAAAGAAAATTAAAGAGAATTGTGAATGTATCAACGAAACTTTTGCAAGGATAATCTTTTTTTACACTTACTAGAATGTTCATTCCCATGTAGCTTGGTTGTCCCTTTAAAGAAGTTAACCTCCCTGTTGAACCATCGAAGCACAGTACATTCTCCTCTTTAGAATGTTAGTTCTAAAAATGGCATCAATGAGGAGCAAATGAATAGCACTTGTAACAAGCGCCGCAAACAAAGGGAATGGTTCGACGTAACCAGGACCTTCGGTGGAAATAAATTTTACTAAATTGTGATCAATTCACACACTTACAATAAAAGGTGGATTTAAGATAAAAAAAACTGTACTTATTACTGGCGCTTCAGGTGGAATTGGAAAAGAGTTAGCAGATCGTTTTGCTAAAGATGGTAACAACATGGTTCTCGTGGCAAGAAGCGAGGCTAAGCTAATAGAATTGGCAAAAGGATATAGGGAAAGATACGGTGTTCACGTTAAGGTATTTGCAAAGGATGTATCGTTGCCTGGTGTGGCCGAAGAAATTTCTGCCGATCTTAAAAAGGAAGGAATCAATGTCGACTATCTGGTCAATAATGCGGGCTTTGGCTTGTATGGGTCATTCTTGGAAACAGATTTGGAACAAGAAATGAATATGATTGATGTCAATATCAAAGCTTTAACGATTATGACGAAGTTGTTCTTACCGGACATGGTTAAGCGGCGCCAAGGGGGCGTAATGAATGTGGCTTCGGTAGCAGCTTTTTACCCGGGGCCATTAATGGCAGTATACTTCGCTACGAAGGCATATGTTCTTTCATTCACAGAAGCGCTTGAGAATGAACTGACTGGAACGGGTGTGACTGTCACGGTTTTATGCCCCGGCCCAACGGCAACTGGTTTCGTAGACCGTTCAGATGTAGGATCATCCAAATTGTACCAAAGCGGTGTGATGGAAGTCGGAATGGTGGCAGATGAGGCGTATCGCGATTTCTTGCGTGGCAAGACACTCATCATCCCAGGTGCAATTCATCGGTTCATTACATCTCTACCTCGGTTTTTACCTCGGAAAATAATGACGGGTCAAATAAGAGCACGTACAGAACATGTAGATCGTTGATCTAGATCACTAGACAATGGATCAATAGGGTCTGTTAAGGTACATCTAATTTGTTTTGTTCACCATATTCGACGGGAATAACGATATAGGATTTTATATATTTATAAATCTAGTGTATCAGAACAAAAGTTTAGAGTTATTGGTCGCTAAAAAATCTATTAAATCTATTGCAAATACATTAAAATTCTCAGCAATTACAGGAGCGGATCAGCAATGGTTCTCTGAAGTCTGGTTTCCAAAAGCAGAAGAAGCTGGGTTGAAATATATGGCTTTAATTACGCCAGAAAAGGCAGTAGCTAGATCCATTTTAAAACGACTTGATTCTGAGCTTAAGGGAAGTTATACAACTAAAAACTTTGATTCTATGGAAGGAGCAGTCGACTGGTTAGCTAAAAGAATTTAAGGTTCAGGGAATAATATGAGGAGTGAAAAAAATCTTTACCGAACGTTCTCATTATGCTATAGTAATTTCAGAATGAGAGGAAAACAAAGTTCAGAGAATATGATTTCTGAGAGTAGGCCATAGGCTTTATAAATATTTTTTTGGGATAACTAGAATCATTGTTCTCAAAACGATGGGCAGAAGCAAAACCCTGGTTCATTTAAACGAGAAAGCAATAGATACTATAGTTATAAACTAAGGAGGATAAGAAAATGAAATTAACAGGCAACACGATTTTTATCACAGGCGGCGGTTCAGGAATTGGACGAGGGCTAGCAGAGGCATTTCACAAACTTGGAAACAAAGTTATTATCTCAGGACGGAGTAAAGAGCGTCTAGAGGAGACCATTCAAGCGAACCCTGGCATGTCTGCAGTGGAGCTGAATATACAAGACCCCGCAAGCGTAAACTCAGTTGCCCAGCACTTAATGAAGGAATACCCAGATCTTAATGTATTGTTTAACAACGCCGGTATGTATACGCCTGAAGATCCGTCGGGGTTGGTTGACGAAGATATACTGGTTCAAACAGTCACCACCAACCTGCTTGGTCCAATCCGTATGGCGGCTGCATTGCAGGAACATTTGAAATCCAAAAAAGAAGCTTATATCATCAATACGACTTCAATACTCGGATTCGTACCCGTGGCGCAGGGGGCTGTATATTCTGCGACAAAAGCAGCGCTTCATTCCTATACACTCACCCAGCGCTACATTCTGAAAGACACATCGGTGAAAGTACTGGAGATTGCGCCGCCATTGGTTCAAACACAAATGATCAATTACGATCCCAATGCGATGCCACTTACAGCATTCATTGAAGAAACGATGAAGGTACTTGGTACAGATACGAATGAAGTTCTGGTGGAGTCAGCGAAAATGTATCGTAACAATCCGGGCCCGAACGAGAGCGTTCTTGTAAACCAAGTTAACGATATGCTGTCTGGTCAGTAATTTACTTGTATGGTAAAGCACGCAGATGTATACAATGAAGGCGTGCACAAAAATTCAAGAACGATAATTCTAAAAACAAAGGAGAAATAAAAAATGAATATTTCAAAACAAGTTGCTATTGTCAGTGGTTCAAATCGTGGTTTAGGTAAACAATTGGCTCTTGAGCTTCTAGCAAGAGGAGCCAAAGTATACGCTGGAGCAAGAAACCCAGCATCAGTCGATCTGCCAGGTGCTATTCCGCTGCAGCTCGATATTACTGATCCGAAATCCGTCATGGCAGCGGCCGAGGTAGCTGGGGATGCAACCCTTCTGATCAACAATGCTGGTACCGCAACGGGTGCTTCCCTTTTCGCAGGTGAACTGGAAGATATTCATGTTGAATTCAACACCAATGTTTTCGGCACAATTTCAATGGTTCGTGCTTTTGCACCCGTTATTGAAAAAAATGGAGGAGGCTCGATCCTGAATATCCTATCTGCATTATCTTGGTTCAATACCGGTGATTCAGGCGCGTATTCAGCAGCAAAATCTGCTCAATGGGGAGCAACAAATGCATTACGCTTGGAGTTAGCCCCTAAAAACATTAAGGTTGCCGGATTGCACGTAGCGTTCATGGACACGGATCTGACAGCTGGTATCGAAGCACCTAAGGCTAGTCCAAAGGAAATCGCCAAGATCGCGATTGATGGAATCGAAGCTGATCTATACGAGATTATTGCTGATGATACGAGCCGGAATTTACAACAAGGCCTTGCCGGAGGAGTACCTTCCCTATACCCGCAATTGTTTCAATAGAATTTTCAAGTAGTAAAGTAATGCTTAGGAGGGATACAACATGCGTTTTCTCGTTCATGTCAAAATTGATCCAGCAGCATCAAAGGAAGAAATTGCTGAACTGTTACCTGCGGAACAAACACGATTTGCCGAATTAGTGGAACAGGGGCTGATCAACACGTTTTATCTCTCCCACACAAGGGATGAGCATTGGTCCCTTTGTATTGCTGACAGCGTTGACGAATTAAAAACGGCTTTGAAATCATTGCCGTTATATAAATTCATGAAAATAGAACATACCCAACTGATCGACGATACGAACCAGGCGTAAACGAAAGTAGTACCGGAATCAGACTTTTTAAAAGAGCCATAAATAATGCCTAATCTCTCAGTTTAAACTAGTTGCAACATATGAAGTTGAAAAAAATTTAGAATCTAATTAATGACCGCTAATTAAGATTAGCGGTCATTTGATGTTTTCAGAGCCTATAGTTGATGTCCGCTAATGTAAGTCAAGATTTGGAGGCTTTGCTAATGAGAGAGGCGACCGGGATTTCGGAACAGGGCGAGCAGACGATTCAGGACTTTATTCACGCTCTCACCACCCACGAAGATTTGAATCCCAAAACATTGAAAGAGTACGCAAGCGACTTGAAGCATTTTATTGGCTAGTTTGAGACAGCCGACCACCAAGAGGAAGAGGTCATATTTCAAATTGAAGATGTGGCTACTCCAACATTAACACGATACCGGGAAGCTGCACAAAAAATAATGGAATTGAAACCGACGACCATTAACCGGCGGCTTATAACCCTGAAACGTTTTTTCGAGTGGGCCACGCAGGAATCCAAAATTCGTCGCGACCCTTCGAAGCCAGTCAAATTGGTCCCGGAGGAAAAGGTAAGCCCTAGACAGATGACAGACAAAGCAGACAAAGAAGAAGCTGCACTGATCGCTGCGGCTGAATACTGAGGTTCTTTACGGGATCAGACGATTCTAATCGTGATGTTTCACACCGGCTTATGGACAATGGAAGTGTGTGACCTGGCTCCAGGAGATATTCAAATCGGTAAACGCAGCGGCCAGCTTACGGTCCGCTCCGGAAAAAGGAATAAACAGCGAGAAGTTTCTTTGAACGCTACGTGTAGAACTGCTTTAGAAAAATATCTGCAGAACTCACTCCGGACAGTCATTATCTGTTTCCATCGGAGAAAACCGGTGATCGATTAACCGAACGTGCTTTACGTCTCGAGCGAGTATCGTTCTTTGTGCAAGCGTCTTTTTAGCCATGCCATGGCAAACGGTAATCCCCTACACCTGATTCAGCTCGCACTCGAAGATTTACGTAAACGTAAAATCATTCTACCCTCAATGGCCACGATTGAAAGAGCAGTTTGGCAAACTCGCAAACGGGCAGAAGAAAAAATATTCAGGATGCTCAGCAGTTCATTGACAGAATTACAAATTGTTAAGCTGGATCGCGTCTTAACCACCATGCCGGAAAGCAGCAAAACATACTTGGCATGGTTAAGGGAAATCCCAGGTGCCAGCTCTCCGGATTCCTTTTTGAAGGTTATTGAAAAGCTTGAATACATACGGGATTTGCAGCTGCAAGTCGATACGAAAGGCATCCATCCGAACCGGCTGCGGCAGCTTTCTAAAATTGGTACGCGTTACGAACCCCATTCCTTCCGCCGCTTTAATGATCCAAAAAAGTACGCAATTTTAGTAGCGTACCTATTGGAATTAATTCAGGATTTGACAGACTTGTCTTTCGAGATTCACGACCGGCAAATCATGATACTGCTTTCCAAAGGGAGAAAAGCCCAAGAGGAACTTCAAAAACAAAACGGTAAATCGATCATCGAAAAGGTTGTTCATTTTGCCGATCTTGGAGCCGCTCTTATTAAGGCTCGAAGTGAAGGTATTGATCCGTTCGTTGCGCTTGATGCCGTTATGCCGTGGGAGCAGATCGTCGCATCTGTAGAAGAAGCTAAACGGCTGGCGCGGCCCGTAGATTACGACTATTTGGACTTGCTGGAAAAGAAATTCTATGCGCTCCGGAAATACACGCCAACGCTGCTAAAATCGTTGGCGTTTAGGTCAATCAAGTCGGCAGAGCCGCTAATGAAGGCGGTCGATATCATCCGGGATATGAATGAAACCGGAAAGCGAAAGGTTCCGGAAGGCGCACCGCTGAACTTCGTATCCAACCGCTGGCAAAAGCACGTTTACGACGATGACGGAACGATCAACCGGCATTATTACGAAATGGCTGTCCTGACAGAGCTGCGGAATTACGTTCGTTCCGGGGACGTATCCATTGTCGGAAGCCGTCAGCATAAGGACTTCGAGGAGTACCTTGTACCGAAAGCGGATTGGAATAGCATCAATCCTAACGCTACAAAGATTGCCGTTAGTTTGTCCGCAAAGGAATATCTTGAAGAACGGACTGAATCACTTCTTCAAAGATTAAACTGGGTTTCGGACCATATCGACGAGCTGGATGGCGTTAATTTGGAGAATGGGAAATTGCACATCGACCGATTGGTGAAAGATTCTCCCGATGAATCCCGGAATTTCAGTCTTTCTCTCTACGGACTACCTCTTCATCTGATGGAATGCGTGTCCAGATCGGTGTTTCGGCGCTTCATGCAGACGCCAACCCCCACTATGGGACCGGAAAAGGAGCTACGATTTATCGATTCGTAAGTGATCAATTCTCCACGTTTTACACGAAAGTCATCAATACGAACGCGCGGGATGCCGTACATGTCATCGACGGTTTGCTCCACCATGAAACGGATTTGGCCATCGAGGAGCATTATACAGATACAGCCGGTTACACCGACCAGGTCTTTGGTTTAACGCATTTACTTGGTTTTCGCTTTGCGCCGCGTTTACGTGACTTGGCTGATTCCAAGCTCTACTCTATCGGTAAACCTTCTGATTTCCCCAAATTGGAGAAATTGCTGCGCGGACAGATCAAAACAAGGATCATTCAGGAGAACTACGACGATGTTCTCCGGCTGGCTCACTCCATCCAGGAAGGAACCGTTTCGGCATCACTCATTATGGGGAAAATCGGTTCCTACGCAAGACAAAATAGTTTGGCCACCACGCTCCGCGAAATGGGCCGAATCGAAAAAACAATATTCATCCTGGATCACCTTTCAAGTGAGGCACTACGTCGAAGAATCCACCGGGGGTTGAACAAAGGGGAAGCCATGAACGCTCTTGCCAGAGCGATCTTTTTCGGCAAACATGGAGAGCTACGAGAACGGGCGCTTCAAGACCAACTCCAAAGGGCAAGTGCGTTGAACATTATCATCAATGCAATTAGCGTTTGGAATACCGTCTATCTCCAGCAAGCAACAGAACACCGCAAAAAGCAAGGAAAGCTTCAGGAAGAACTACTAAACCACATTTCTCCACTCGGATGGGAGCACATCAATTTCTTAGGCGAATACAAATTCAATTTCAGGCAGAGTACGTCTCTCAATTCATTACGACCGCTGAAACAACAGGAAGTTGAATGACCGGTTGGTTCGGGTTATGCCGCCCGGACTATTGGGCTTAGAGTAAGAAAAAACGCTAAGCCAGTCAGATCCGAAGGCTTAGCGTATATTTTCGTTAAAATGTTGGCGGGACCCCATCGAGGACTAACGCAAGCTATTGCTTTTTGCCAATCATATAGCCACACAACGGCAAACTGCCGCTATGACCGAACAGGTCACAGCGGCAGTTTTTTTGCATTTAGCGGGCAAATTTGACGGGGTGACGATAACCAGCTAAAACAAAGTTATTGACTAAAACCAAACTAAATAATATCATGTCTAATTAATAGACAAACAAAACTTAATTTTGTCTAATAAAAATCTAGAGGAGTTGCAAAGATGTTTAGTAATCGATTTTTCCGTACGATCATCCTGTCCAGAGTTTTGCTCCAATTGGGTATTTGGATTAGGAACTTTGCGATCTTGCTGTATGTGACGGAAGTCACGAACAACGATCCCTCAGCCGTATCGCTTATTTCGGTGGCAGAGTTTGCGCCGATTTTTGTCTTTGCCATCATTGGCGGCACGTTTGCAGACCGCTGGAAGCCTAAACGGACGATGATCGGCTGCGATTTCTTGTCCGCTTTTTCCGTCCTCGGCGTATGGATCGCATTGCTTAGCGGCTCATGGCAAGGACTGCTGCTGACGACGCTAGTTTCGGCCGTGCTGTCGCAATTTTCCCAGCCATCAGGCATGAAGCTGTTCAAGCAGCATGTACCACAAGATCAGCTGCAAGCTATGATGGGCATGTATCAGACCATAATGGCTGTATTTATGGTTATAGGACCGCTGCTCGGTACATTTGTATATCAGCACTATGGCATTGAGGTGGCGATTACGGCTGCAGCGGCGCTGTTTTGCGGCTCAGCAGTCATATTGATGCTTCTGCCGCGCGATGCACAATCAGAGCGTACACAGCAGGCAGCGAGCTTCAGGCAAGAGCTTACGGCGGGACTTCATTATGTATGGGGCCAGCATGCCCTGCGCTCTCTGGGACTCACGTTTGCAGCAACCGGCCTCGCTTCTGGACTTACCCAGCCGCTGGCTTTGTTTATTGCTATCGATAATCTAGGACAGGATAAGTCGTTTTTACAGTATTTATTAGTGGTTAGCGGGGCGGCGATGCTAGTTGGCGGAGGTGTGGTTATGTCGATCGGGAAAAAGGCAAGTACGCGCAAGCTGCTCCTATTCGGCTTGTCGGCAAGTGCACTGGCTACGCTGGGCACCGGATGGTCGGAGAGCATTCCGCTAACGCTCGCTTCTCTTATGGTCGGCGGCTTCTGTGTTCCGCTTATTCAGGTGGGCATTAACACCATTATTCTTCAAAATACCGATGCAGCCTTCATCGGCCGGGTAGGAGGAACGATTACGCCCATGTTTACCGGCATGATGGTCATCGGAATGTCGCTATCCGGCGTATTAATGGCAGCCTTGACGCTGCCCCTTGTTTACAGCATAAGCGCGTTCATCTTTGTTATTGCCGTCTTTACGGTAAAACTCGGGAATAGGGCAAGGCCAAGTGTTTCAAAAGCGTCAACGCAGGTTTGAAAATAGGACCTTAATCGATGAATTATGGTAAAATAAAGCGATCACACGCTTTTTTGGGGAAGGATACCGTATGCTTTATTATTTTGCAGCGCTGCTTGCCGCTGCTTTACTGCTGCTGCTGACAAATCCGAGGAGCGAGTCGAATCGCTGGGCCGCTTTTTTTCTCGGATTTGCGTCCATAGGCGGGCTGGCAGATACGCTTGCCGCAGCAGAAATGAATACGTTAGCGCATCTCGTTCAAATGATGAATCACACGTTCACGCCTTACGGCGTACTGGTATTCAGCATCGTTTATTCCGATAAAGTGGCGAACGAGAAGATGCGCCTGCTGCTTAAAGGACTGCTGCTGCTTCCTGTAGTCGGCATGCTGCTGTTCACGCCGATCACTCCAAGGCTGGAGCTGGATTACCCTATATTGCTAGCCTGGACAGCGCCTTATTATTTAGCCTCCTGCTATTTGCTGCTCGTCTCGCTATGGAGCGAGGAAAATAGCCGCCGGAAGCGGAATCGCTTTATAATTGCCCTTATTATGGTGCCGACGCTGCTGGCGGTGCTTGTTCTTATTAATGTAGCGAACGTCATTTCGCCTGCATTCGATTATTTCCGTTACATTTCGCTCTTCATCTTTTATTCGCTTACTGTAGCTGTGTTATGTACATTTGCTTATGGCGTGCTTGGCGTCAAGCTGCGGTTTGAACGCGATCAGTGGGAAAGCACTCGCAAGGCGGTCAGTTCCGGGACGACGATACTTAACCATACGATTAAGAACGAAATCGGGAAAATCGCGATCAGCACAGAAAATTTAAAAAGCGAGCTATCAGCCCAATCGCCTGAGGCAGCGGAGCAGCTGCGCATCATTGAAACGGCTTCAAGCCATATGCTTGCGATGGTGACGAGCATTCACAGCCAGACTAGAAGCATTGTGCTGCGCGAGCAGCCTGTCCGTTTGGATGAGCTGGTCGAGCGCTGCTTGCAGCAGCAGCAGGTGGAAGGAAGGCCCATTCGGCTCAAGCTGCATTCGTTATGTAGGCCAACCGTGCTGTGCGATCCGCTTCACCTGCTGGAAGCCATGAATAATCTGGTGCAAAATGCGATTGAAGCGATTCCCGAAGGAATAGCTGGAGAAATAACCGTGACGCTGAGCTCGCACAAAAAGGCGGTGCGACTCCTCGTGAGCGACACAGGCACTGGAATGAATGAGGAACAGCTGAAGCAAGCGCTGGAGCCTTTTTATAGTACGAAAAACCGCAGCCGCAACTTTGGACTGGGGCTCGCTTATGTGTATAATGTCGTACACCAAAGCGGATGGACGATCGAGCTGTCCAGCATTCTTAATGAAGGAACAGAAGTGCTGCTGCATGTTCCTGCCCGCAAAGTGATGGAAATCAAGGAGGGAATTCGATGAGCCATATACGGGTGCTGCTTGTAGAGGATGATCCCGATTGGGTGAAGGCGATGACGCTCTTCTTGAACAAGGAGGCGGATTTGCTCATAGTAGGGGCGGCTTCTACGGCGGAAGAAGCGCTTAGCCTGGCTCGAACCTTGTCGTTTGATGTCGCATTGCTTGATATTCAATTAGCTGACCATCAGCAAAATGGAATCTATACGGCCGTAGAAATGCATCGCATTCACGCCGCCAAAATCATCATGCTAACCTCAATGAGCGAGGAGGAAGTGATGACCCAGGCGTTCACGGCTGGAGCGATTAATTATATTGAAAAAACAAATTTTCGCCAACTGCCGGAAGCGATTCGCAGCGCTTATCATCATCCTGCACCGATGGAGGCGCTGCTTAAGGAATTTGCCAGGTTAAAGCGTGAGGAGCAATTAAAGGATTTAACGTCTGCCGAACGGGAAGTATTCGAGCTGATTGAGCAGGGCTATACGCAGACGCAAATCGAGCAGAAGCTGTATAAGGCGGAGAGCACGCTGAAAAATCAAGTGAACAAAATGCTCAAGAAGCTTGGCGTCCGCAGCCGCAAGGAAGCGGTGGAGAAGGTATGGCGCAAAGGGCTGACCGCCGGCATGGAGGAATACAAAGAATAACCGCATAAACGAGGGGAGGGTACTACGATTTGTAGTACCCTTTTTCGTATGCCCGCTACAAAAGTTAGCACTGAGCAAACTTCGCTTTTACTACTACAATGAAGTAAGAACGGAGGGGGCATGATGCAGGCGCCTAGAAAAAAACAACCAGGACGAGCGCTGCTGCTCGTTGACGGACAATGCCAGCTGTGCAGCAAAATCTCGCAATTCGTTATTGCACGTGATCCGGAAGCCTACTTTCGCTTCGCTGCGCTGCAATCGCCAGCAGGGCAATATGTGCTGGAAGCGTATTTGCTGCCTCCGAGCGACTTGGACACCTTCATCATGATCGAGGATGGCTGCTGCTACACAAAATCGGAAGCAGCACTGCGCGTCTTGCGGCAATTAAAGGGACTTTGGCCACTGTTATATGGCCTAATAATCCTTCCTGCTTTACTGAGAAACGTTGTTTACGATTGGATTGCGGCTAAGCGCTATGGTTGGTTTGGAGAAGTGGAGCATTGCTTGCTTCAAAATGCAGATCAGCGATTCCTTTTAATAGAAGAAAGAGAGGAGGCAGCTCCCTATGTCAAATAAGCGAAGAGATAAGTCGATCTATGTCGAAACGACCATTCATACCGATCTGGATACGCTTTGGAACTACACGCAAATTCCGAGCAATCATGTACAGTGGGATATGCGCTTTACAGAAATTTTATATTTGCCCCGCCATACGGAAGAAGAAATGCAGAAATTTCATTATCAAACACGCATCGGCTTTGGACTTGCGATAGCGGGCACAGGAGCGACTCGGGCAAGGTGGATAGAAAAAGAAGAAAATCAAACCCGCCTGTCTACCCTTTCCTTCAGCTCGGAGCAGAAGCTGTCGCTGATTAGCAAGGGAAGAGGCTACTGGCAATATACCGAGCAAGGAGACGACGTCATTTTTCTCACCCGCTACGATTATCAAACGCGCTTTGGAGCTGCCGGTCAAATGTTTGATCGCCTCCTATTTCGCCCGTTATTCGGCTGGGCAACCGCCTGGAGCTTCGATGTGCTCAAAATATGGCTGGAGCAGCACATTCCGCCTGCGGCAACGATTCAGCGCGCACTCATTCATTATGTGAGCCTGGCGCTGCTCGCTGTTCTATGGCTTTATCAGGGCATTGTGCCCAAGCTGCTTTACCCGGAGACGGGAGAGCTTGCACAAATACACGCCTCGGGGCTATTTTCAGGCTGGGAGCAGCAGGCGCTCGTCCTTCTTGGGCTCGGTGAAGCGGCGCTGGCCATTATTTTCGTTGTATTTCATCGTTTTCCGATCCTTTATTGCTTGCAGCTGGTCCTGCTTCTGCTCTTGCCGGCCGTTGCTCTGGCGAACAGTCCAGAACTGCTGCAAGCCTCCTATAATCCGGCAACCATAACGATTCCGATGATTGGCCTATGCTTTGTAGCGTGGAGGACATGCAAGGATCTGCCCAATGCGTCGCGCTGCTTACGCAAACCTAAGGCAAAAGCTAAATAATAGAAGGGGGACATTTACGATGGCTTCGATTTATGAGCAAGTGTTAGGAGCGGACTTTGCAAAGCTGCATCCCCGCATTCAAGAGCGGTTTGGCTTTAGCAGTACGGAAGGCATTGCTTCGATTGGCGTAGGCGTCATGGAGGAAATTTGGTACAGCAAGCGGGTAGCCATCCCGCTTTATATTGGCAGCTCGCGCCATATTATGTTCCCGCAGGGAGGCAGACAGATTCCGTTTACGATTGGGAATTATGCCTATGCAGACCGATTCGGCCGGGAAACGGTAACATGGAACAGAACCTTCAAATTCCCGCAAAAAATACGAAGATTCGACGCTACGATGATTTATAGTCGAAAAAACAATAAAATTGTCGATTATTTAGGAACGAAACAGCATCTCGCTGTAGACCTCGATATTTCTGCCGTACCGGGAGGAGGCATTCGCATCCGTTCAGGCGAGCAGCGCTTCTATGAGCGATTTCTGCAGTTTCGTTTTCCGCGCCTGTTTACTGGCGAAGCCAATGTAACGGAGTGGTATGATGATGAGCAGGAGAAATTTCGAATTTCGGTGCAGGTGGACAATCCGCTGCTGGGTACGATTTTTCGTTATACGGGCTCCTTTCAGGCTTATTTCATCGATACCGGCAAGCAGCCGATTCCGCTTGATGCGAAGCCTCTGCGCGAGGAGCGCAGGGAGTAGATTCACAACTTGTTCAAAGTATGAATGCGTATTTCTCCCGCCTTGCTGGTATGATTAGGATGTGTCTGAAGATCATTTCGCCAGGAGGTAACACAGATGTCAACCCATACGATGAAAACAGCGATCGGACGGCTGCGCCTGTTCGGCATAACGGAAGGGATTTCGTTTTTGGTGCTGCTCTTTATTGCCATGCCGCTAAAGTACGGTGCAGGCATTGACGAAGCGGTTGCAATTACAGGGATGCTGCATGGCTGGCTGTTTGTCATCTATCTAATCGGCATAGCCAACGCTTTTTTCGTCAAGCAATTATCCTTCTTTCATTCTTTTTTGGCAGTTGCTGCTGCCTTTGTACCATTTGGCCCATTTCTACTGGATCGCAAGCTGCGTTAATAGAGGTAAATGCGATAAATGTCTCATTTGTACATGCAGTCTGGTGCCCCGCACTCGGGGAGCCAGACTTTTTCTTATATGCCGTGCACTTTTAGTAAAATTTTTTGAAAAACGGTGTCTTAAGCACTAGTACGATTAAACCGAGATATGCTATGTTATTTCTATGATTCATCCAACTCCCAATAGAGAACGAAGAAGTATTTTTTGGAAATACATCCAAAAGAAGAGGATTTCGCTAAATCGTGTGGAAACTTACTTAACCAGTATTTGAGACATGACGAATAAGAATCCGAGGTAAATGAATGCAAAATTCAGTATTTTTCAAAAGTGTGATAAACTCTGATTCGATCTTGGATTCTATTGGGTTGTTAGGGCAATACCTGGAGACATTGATCGGTTGCCAGCATATTTGTTTATTGCTGCCGCACGATAATGGGCGAAATAAGCTTATACCATATTCTTTCAAAATCAATCAAACGGATCTGAAGCTGCTGCAGCAAATGGCGATAGACACCGATTTATTTTCAGACATGTCCTCGGGCATGCACCTCTGTATAACGATGAGCAGCGCCAAACCTGCGATTAAACTCCTGTCCATGACAACTTTCCAATCGCTATATACCTTTCACCTAAACCGTTCTGTCTATGGCGCAATTTTATTGTGCTTCCGTTCCCCAGTTCAGTTGACAGACGAGCAGCTTCACATCTGCCAGATGGTTACAATGCAAATGGAACAGTTAATCGAGAAAATTTATTTTCGCAAACAGGTGTTGAAGCAGCAATCCTACGAAAATTTGGTCAACACATTGCGGATGAAGGATGGCTTTACGCTTAATCACTGTTATAATGTGGCCTTCTACGCATCTTTGTTGGGCGCCAAAGTAGGGGTTGATGCTGAGCAGCTGGAGCAGCTCAAAATCTCGGCACTGCTGCATGACATTGGTAAAATTGCCATACCGGATTCGATACTGCTCAAGCCTGATCGACTGACGGATGACGAATTTTCGGTCATCAAACAGCATCCTGCAATCGGTTACGAGCTGCTCAAGGATTTGCCTGATGTTCAGAAAATATTGCCTGTCGTACGCTGGCATCATGAGCGTATTGATGGCAGTGGCTATCCGGACGGACTCAGCGGGGATGATATTCCTTTGCTTGTGCGGATTGTCAGTCTGGCAGACGCCTTCGACGCCATGACTTCCACGAGAGTGTACAGGCACTCCCTGCCTGTCTTCGAGGTTCGCAGGCAGCTGGAAATCAACGTAGGCAAGCAGTTTGACGGGCGGCTTGTGCAGGCATTTCTGCAAATGCTTGATGATCATATGATTATGGACAGATTGGTTTGGGATGAGTGATTTTATAGTGAAGAAGGTTGGGGACATATATGCGCAAGAGGATTTTTATTGTCGACGATGAGCCTCACAACATCCATATACTCCGTGTTTTCTTGACATCGCTGAATTATGACATTTATGTAGCCGAGAACGGCAGGCAGGCGGTGGAAATGATTGACGCTGTTGCGCCGGACTTGATTTTACTGGATGTTATGATGCCGGATTTGTCGGGATTTGAGGTTTATAAACGCTGGCTGGACAAAGATGATTTTGATGTGCCGATCATTTTTCTGTCTGCCAATGTGCAGAAGAAGGCGATGCTGGAAGGCCTTCAGCTGGGCGCATTCGATTATTTAACCAAGCCTTATGATCTCGATTTGCTGGAGATGAAGGTGTCGATTGCCTTGCAGCAAAAAATGAAGCTGTTCAATTTGAAGAAGGATAATGAGCAGCTTGCAGAGCTGGCTTATGTGGACGCACTAACGGGGCTTTACAATCGTACATATTTGGAAGTGGTCGCTCAGCAAATTAAAGACGGAGATAAGCATTATGAGTCCGTTCTGATGATCGACATGGATAATTTTAAAACGATTAACGACACCTTCGGCCATATGATCGGCGACCAGACGCTTCGCGACATTGGAAACATCCTGTACCAGGTGCTGTCTCCTTATGTGCATGTGACTTTCCGCTATGGGGGAGATGAGTTTCTCGTTATATTGCAGGATAGCGGGGCAGCGCTCGAGGCGGCGGAAGCCATTATTGCGGCTGTTGATCAAATACAGGTCGGCCATCCTTCTCAAAAGCAGATTCAAGTTTCCGTTAGCATCGGAGTGTCACACAGCTTAGACTCTAGCACCCTTCATCAGATGATATCGCAAGCGGACTCTGCATTATTAGGCTCAAAACGAGGCGGCAGGCACCAAATAACGGTGAAGTAATCTACGATGAATGGATGATGTGAAGTGATGGAATTAAAGAGCTTCAAGAAGCTTTTCCATATGACCAAGATTATTAACTCGCAATATGAGCAGTCCGAAATTTTACAAGTGTTTGTTGATGCAATAGCGAGCGAGATTACCCAGGCCGACCTTGTTGGCTTTTTTCTCAAGCAGCCGGATGGAACGTACAAGGGCTATAAAGGCAATAAAATGCCTGTCGATATAACAGAGCTAATCATTGATCCATTGAAGGACGCTTTCGTTCACGATATTATGGAGAATCGTACGATTGGCTACATTCCCGATACGAGCAAAGACAATCGCATTGACGATACGAAAAAAAATCTGCTGAGCATCAAGTCGATTCTCGGGATTCCGGTTATTGTCGATGATAAAATATTCGGCCTTGTGTTCGTTCATGACTTTGGCAAGCCTATGAATTTAACGCAGGAGCAAATGGATGTAACGGAAGCGTTCGTCAATATGGCCAGCGTGGCGATCCGCAATTTGCAAATGTTCGAGCAGTCGCAGGAGCTGCTGGAGAAGCAGCAATTGCTGCTTGATGCAACGAAGTCGCTGTCCAAATCGCTGTCCGTGCGCGAAGTTTTGAAAACCTGCTTTTATTATATGCAGCGTGCCAGCGGCTCCGATGATGTTGCCATTCATCTGTTCAATGAGAAGGATCGGACAGTCGAGCCTTTCCATCTCTCTTCTCTGAATGTGAAGGAGGAGGACTGGCGCGGGAAGCATCGTGATGTAATCAAGCTGAACATCGACAGCGACAAGCTGTTTTACGAAGTCATTATGCACAAGAAGGCGATTTTCATTCCGGATGTTTTTGCGGACGAGCGTCCTAATCATAAAGCGTGTGAAATGTTTGGTATTAAAAGCTTGCTCGCGATTCCGCTTGTTGCCAAGGGCAGCGTATTCGGCATTATTGCTATTCCGTCAATTCATAAACCTACAGCATATGAGGAAGGCAAAATAGAGTTTTGCCATTCCATTGCTGATGTAACGGCAACGGCTTTGTCTAATGCTCTGCATACCGAGCATTTGGATCAGGCGGTGAGCGAGCGCTCGATGGAGCTGCAGCAGGCGAACTTCAAGCTGGAGGGGCTTGTCAAGGAACTCGAATACTTAAACGAACTAAAAAATGATTTCATTGCAACGCTGTCGCATGAATTGAGAACGCCAATCACTGCAATCAAGGGCACCGTCGATATTTTGGGCAAAGGGCTGCTTGGTCAATTAAACGATGCGCAGCATGATTTGCTTGATACGGCGGGCAGATCCATTGAACGTTTATTAAATCAGGTAAACGAGCTGCTTGATTTTGCCAAGATGGAAAATGGGAAATTTGAGCTCAGCTACAAGGTTGCCGATTTCAATGATTTAATTCATGAGGCTGCACGGATCGTCCAGTCGCTGGTCAATAAGAAGAAAATCAACCTGGAAATAGAAATCGAAGAGACGGCCGACATGATTATTCAGGCCGATCGGGAACGCATTTTGCAAATATTGCTGAATTTGTTGTCCAATTCGGTGAAATTTACGCCGCAGCAAGGCCAAATTACGATCCGTGCTTCTTCTGACGATGAACATTTGAAGCTGGAAGTATGCGACAATGGCATCGGCATACCGCTTGAGAAGCAAAAAAATATTTTCACGAAATTTTACCAGGTTAACAATCAAATTAATGGCACGGGGCTGGGGCTTGCTATCTCCAAGCAGCTGATCGAACTGCATGGCGGTCAAATCTGGTTTGAAAGTAATGAAGGAGCAGGCTCCATATTTACGTTTATGCTGCCAAAAAGGGGGCGGAGATAATGCGTGCTATCGAAGCGGGTCTGCGCTTTTTGATCAAGCAGGGGGTTAAATATATATTTGGCATTCCTGCGGGTTCGATTAATGCCCTTTACGATTGTTTATATGATTTGCCAGAGCTGCAGGCGGTAGTCGCCAAGCATGAGACAAGCTCGGGCTATATGGCGGCAGCTTATACGCGAATCACCGGCATCCCGGCAGTTTGCGTGGGCTCCAGCGGCCCGGGAGCGACTAATTTGGTGACACCAGCAGCGAGCGCATGGAAAGAGAAGCTGCCCGTCATCTTCCTCACTGGCTCGGTACCATCGACGAAGCTGGGCAAAGGAGGCGCACAGGAGCTCGGAGCTGATCCGATTTTTGCGCCTGTCACAAAGCTCAGCCGAATGGTAACGAATGCGGAGGAGCTGCCAGCGGCTATTGCCGAGGCGTATTGGACGGCGATTAGCGGGGTTCCGGGACCCGTGCACCTGTCAATCCCTATCGACCTGCAAATGGCTGATATAGGCGAAATGGTACTGCCTCAGCTGCCATTAATACAAGAGCAGATGGAACCGGTAAATAAAGTGCTCATCAACGCGGCCTTGCAAGCCGTGCTGCAAGTTGGCGAGCGGGGAGCAATCTTGCTCGGACATGGAGCGAAAAGCGCCCCGGCGGAAGTGCTCGAATTTGCGGAGCGGGCAGGCTGGATGGTCGCCACGACGCCGCGGGGCAAAGGAGCGTTCCCTGAGAACCATCCGCAATCGCTTGGTGTGTACGGACTGGCCGGCAATGATAAAGCGGTTGAATTTCTAAACAGCGATGGCCATAAGCTTCTTCTGGTGCTGGGGTCAAGCCTCGGCGAGCTTGCAACCTGCAATTGGGAAGCACGGCTGGCCGCAGGCAAGCAGCTTATTCATGTTGATTATGATGAGCGGGAGCTTGGACGCTGCTATGAAGCGGACATTGCGCTGCATGGTGAAATTGCAGATGTATTGCGCGAACTGAGCGCAGGGCTTGCCCACGCCGGAAGCGGTTTGACCGCAGAGAGAAAAATGCTGCTGGAGCAGCTGCATCTTGCACGGTTAGAGGCGGCGGCGGATGCTTCGGCGATGGAGACGTGGAATACACGTACAGCGATCCATCTGCTTGGGGCAAACGCTCCGGAGCAAACCCGCTTTTACATCGATATCGGCGAATTCATGACCTATTCGATTCAAAATTTGCTTATTCGTGAGCAGCAGCAATTCGATATTAATATTAATTTTGGCGGTATGGGTTCAGGCATAGCGGGCTCGCTAGGTGCGAAGCTTGCAGAGCCTGATCGTCCCGTGCTTTGCATAACGGGGGACGGCTGCTTTTTCATGCATGGCCTTGAAGTAATGACGGCGAAAGAATACGGTTTGCCAATCGTTTTCGTAGTCATTAACAATGCTCGACTGGGCATGGTATACCATGGTCATATGCTGCAATACGAGCGTTGTCTCAGCGATTTCTCGCAGCAGCGCGTCAGCATTGCAGCAGTCGCACAGTCGCTTGGCATCCGCCATGTGCAAGTTGAATCCACGGAGCAGCTTCAAGCCGAGCACGTGCAGCAGTGGTTTGCTGAAGGCAAAAGTGGACCTATCGTCGTAGAAATTATCGTGGATGGCAATGAAATTCCGCCAATGGGCGAGCGAGTGAAGTTTTTGCAAGGCGCGACGTATTAAGGCTCAAACAGGAAATGGTCAATCTGAAAATAAAAACGCTAAGCCATCGGACGATGAGGGCTTAGCGTTTTTTATTGTGGACTAGGGTGTGTATTCAAACCGGAGTCAGCCTGCAACTCCTTGCTCTAAGCTTATTCGCTGCTGGAGAACCGATGCCAAACTCATCTGGTGACTCAAAAATTAGACTTGAGAACCAAAACATGCGATTGTTACTGAAAACACGATTGCTTAGACCACACAGCTACTTGGGGCCGCTCCCCCTTTTTTGGCGGACTGAGGTTCCGCTATTCTGGATTTTGGCCCGGTTTCAGGCTTTAAGCGGACAGGAAAGCCTTAATCCCTCTCATTATCCCGTCAAAATGGTCATGTACAGCGCAATAGCGGCTCCTGAGTCCGCAGCCTGTGCCTTAACCCATGATTCTGTTGAAATAGCGGCTGCTGTGTCCGCCAAATCTATCTTTGTTCAGGGTATATTCACTAGCAGAGGCCAAACGTTTGACGCTAAATTTGATCACGATCTGGCTTGCTTACGTTTGCATACACGCCCTAGCTAAATTTTAAACTTTTTCACTTCTTCAAAGAGTGCATTGGCATGCTGGGTCAACTCATTTGATCGCTCAGAAATGCTCGAAATAAATTCAAACTGCTCCTGCGTCGAGGAAGCAACTTCTTCCGTCGAAGCTGCGCTTTGCTGCGACATGGCTGCTACACTGGCTATGACCTCCGAAATTTTGCCGGCATTATCGTCCAGCTCCATCGTCGAGACAGAGACGGCTCGAATTTGGCTGCCAATACCGTCAATGGATTGTTGAATTCGCTCGAACGAATCCCGCGTCTCATTTACCGCTGCTACTTGTTGCTCCACAAAACCTTCCGCATGCGACACCTCGCTTACACTCTGACGGCTAGCCGCCTGAATTTCATCCAGCAGCACAATGATGTCGCCAGCGGAGCCAGTAGACTGCTCAGCAAGCTTCCTGACCTCGTCTGCCACGACTGCAAACCCTCGTCCGTTCTCGCCAGCCCGCTCTGCTTCAATAGCCGCATTTAAGGCAAGTAAATTCGTTTGGGAGGCGATGCCGCGAATAATACCGACAATAACTTCAATTTTTTGCGATTTATCTACAAGCAGGGCGATAGACTTGCCAACGCGATCAATCGACTGGCGGTTGTCTGCTGCAAGCTTCACCTGATGATCCACGGCCTGCAGGCCTGCATTCATTGCGCTTCCTGCTTCATTTATCATCGCGACGGATTGTTCCACACTGTGGCTGATGCCGCGGGCAGATTCGCTCATTTCAGACAGCCGCTCGGAGCCTGCATAGACGGAATCGGCCTGCGAGCTTGAGCCTTTCGCCAGCTCTTCCGTTGCCAAGGCAATTTGCTCAGATATCCTGCGCGTATTATTCGTATGCTCGTCCATTTCAATGGAGACGCTGTGAACTTGGCTCGCAGACTCGGCAACCTGCTTGAGCAGGACACCTAATTTATCTGACATGTGGTTAAAGGCTGTGCCCAGCTCAGCAAATTCATCCTTGCCTTTTAAAGTCACCCTCCCGGTAAAATCGCCTTCCGACATTTGCTGGGACGTTGCCCGCAGCCTTTGCAGCGGTTTGACGAAGCGCGTGGCTATAAAGTAAGATGCCGCCAAGACGATAAGCAATGTAGCAAAAATAATGACAATATATTGATTACGAAGCTTGTAATAATCGGCAAAAGCAACCTTTTCTGAAATGACGGAGCCTACAATCCAGCCGGTACTAGGTATTTGGTTGTAGTAAAGCAAATAGGTTTCACCTTCAAAGCTGAAGGTCTGCTGGCCCATTTCATTAGCTTGCATGCCTGCAAGAAACGGCTTCAGCTCCGCATTTTCCGCAGCAGATGTATTGACCTGCTGTTCATCAGGATGTGCTAAAATCATGCCCTTCTTATCCAGCAGAAAAGCATAGCCAAGATCATCCAAATTAATTTTTTCTACCGTTTCCGTAATAGTCGAAAGCAGCAGGTCGCCTGCAACGATGCCTTGGATGCCGCCATTTTTGCCGCTTACCGGCATAGCAATCGATACGGCGAATTGTTTGGTCATCGTATCCTGATACGGATCAGTAAAGATGAGCTTGTTCGCTTGTTTGGCCTCTATATACCATGGACGCTGGCGAGAGTCGTAGCCAGTATTCGGCGACCAAACAGCGCCATTCATGAATGTTCCGTCCGATTCGCTGCCAAAGTAAAAGTCAGACATGTTTTCTTTGTTCGTACCGAGATTCATAATTGAAAAATAATTTTCAGTGAGTTCGCCTTCGGGAATGCCTTCCTGAATTGCAAAACCGAGCGTTTCTACTACTTTTGCATTGCTGCTCAGCCAGCTGTCAAGTTGGTTGGCAGCGGAAGCCATTGCTCCATCGAGCTTGGCATCTACCCCGCGGGCAGCCTGCTTCTCAATTTGATAAAGCCCCACCGCAACTAATGGGGTGGCAGCAAAAAGGACTGTTATCGCAAACATTAACATTAATTTCATTTTGAGTTTCATTCAGTCACCTCTATTGAATTGGTAAATTTGTGAATTTGTTACTTAAGGACTATATCGTCAAAGCATGCAATAATATTAATACTAATTTTGCAATAAAATAAATTTTCATTAAAAATCTAATGAAAAATCCGTGTAATAGGATGCTTGATCCATTATTGGAATACTTAAGGTAACCACTTTCTGAAAGCAGGGTCATATTGACCACAGCTGCCGCATACATATAAAGTGGGAGCGAAGTTTCAAGTCACTTGCAGAGGAGAAGCCGGAACGAAGGAGCATTTTGAACAGCAATGGAGGTATGAAAATGAGCGCTGAGCTACTCATTCAATTACTCGTGCTTGTCATCATGATCATCGGGCTGGCGAACAAATCGGGAAAGTCCTGAATGCAAAATGCATAAGGAGGACGGAAAGCCGGAGCATGCGAACGTGCTGCTCCGGCTTTTTGACGTGTTTATTAGCAAGCGGGCATGGGCAGCGGGGAAGACTTGCTTTTCTAACCGAAAGGTTATATACTTACAATTATAAAGTTACAATATAACTCGAAAGGGTGTTTATAATGAACGTAAAAGGAATCCACCATCTATCTGCCATGACAGGCAGCGTATCCTTAAACTATAGCTTCTACACGCAAGTGCTTGGCATGAGACTGATTAAGAAGACGGTAAATCAGGACGATACCTCGGCTTACCATCTCTTTTATGGCGATGAGAGAGGCAATCCGGGTACGGAATTGACGTTTTTTGATTTCCCCGGCATTGGCAGCAATCGTCCAGGCGTTAGCAGCATCTCCGGTACATCGCTGCGTGTAGCAAGCGACAAGGCGCTGGAATATTGGCTTGAGCGTTTTGACCAGCACGAGGTTAAACATTCGGAAATTACGCCATTTGCCGGTCGCAGCGTCATCTTTTTTGAAGATCCAGAAGGGCAGCAGCTTGCTCTTGTCTCGGATGAAACGAACAGCGGGGTTGCAGCCGGAACACCTTGGGATCGAAGCCCTGTGCCGGTAGAATACGGAATTACCGGTCTTGGTCCTGTAAAACTGACCGTCCGCAAGCCTGATTCAACTGTTGACGCACTTAAGCTGCTGGGCTTTGAAGAAACAGGCCGCGTTCCTGCTCTCGTCGAAGGACAGGACGATATTATTATTATGCAGGCTCATGAGGGTGGCTCTGGCTCTGAAATACAGGTAGAGCCGCGCAGCGATTTATCCGTTGCTGGCCTTGGCAAAGGCGGTGTTCACCATGTTGCCTTCCGCATAGAGGATAAGGAAGAACTAATGGCGTGGATCGACGTGCTGAATAAGGCGGGCTTGCAAAACTCCGGCTTTGTGGAGCGCTACTACTTCCGTTCGTTATATTTCCGCGAACCGAATGGCATTTTGTTCGAATTGGCTACAGACGGTCCAGGCTTTGTAACCGACGAGCCTTTCGAGACGCTTGGTGAATCGCTTGCGCTTCCTCCGTTTCTGGAACCGCGCCGCGAAGCAATCGAAGCACGGTTGAAACCGATTGATACGACGCTAAAGTCATAAGGCATAAGGCCTACTGAAATGAGGCTTGCTGAGTTGTCATTGTTCTCCAAATTCTTTTATACTAATGTGTAAAGCGAATGGAATGGGGGAAAAGCATTGAAGCTGACTGAAAATGCGGTACTGATCGTTGACGAAGAAGATGTTTCCGGAATGTATTGTTATCGTGATCGTGACGCTATAGATTTCGTTGATGGCTTTAAATTTGAAGTGAAGCTTCAGGACATTGTCGTTAAGCCAGGAAGCATTGCCTCTGTGCAGTTTCCAGAAGATTTGTACAATGAACCCGAAGAGATTAAGCAGGCTGTATATACGGCGATTAAGGAATTAGAACAAGAAAATGGGTAAATACTTGCCCAAAAGCTAATAAACACGCAACCCATTTATTAGGTTGGATGGAGCATTCGGAAGCTCTTCCGGATGCTCTATTTTATTTTGCGTTTAAATATAGGATCACCAGCAAAACGCAGAACTTGCCAAGTTAGTTGCCATTCCAGTTCTACAAGATGTCAATTTTACAGGGCTTAGGTCTGGGAAAAAAACTAGACTCGTAATAGCGGGGGCTTTTTGTCATATGGAGATAAGAAAATATTATATTTTTTGTAACCATGTAGAAAATGAAGGGTATTTATGGTAAAGTTCCTATAAGGTCCTTTTTGAATACGCTTCCATATCGTCGCATCTGTATAGGACAACCTATTAAAAAGGAGGAATTGAAGTGACAAAGAAACGCTGGTCAAAAGCTTTTTTAATGTGCTTGGCATTTACTTTGCTGCTTGGGGGGATAAGCTTGGGGCAGGGGGAGCAGGCTAGCGCAGCGGACAATTATAAATTTGATTTCGGCAATGGCGGTGTGGCCTCTGGCTACATTGGCGTCTCCGCTACGCTCGGCTATTCGGCTTCGACCGGTTATGGCTTCAACACACCAGCCAATATGCAAAATGTAAGCGCTTCCGGTACGGGTATAGGCAGTGATGCAGTACGCTTCCTGACATTCGGTACGAAGAGTACAAATACATTTAATGTAGATTTGTCGAACGGCCTGTACGAAGTGAAGGTTATGCTCGGCAATACGTCGAGAGCGAGTGTGGCCGCAGAAGGCGTTTATCAAATTATGAATATGACAGGCAATAATGCGACGGACTCTTTTCAAATTCCAATTACCGATGGTCAGCTTAATATTTTGGTAACGGAAGGCAAGGCGGGTACTGTTTTTACGCTTAGCTCGCTGGAAATTACGAAAATCTCGAACAATCCGGTAACGAACCGGACGATTTATATTGGCGGCGACTCCACGGTCGCGAATTACTATCCACTGGCAAGCAGCGTACAGGGCGGCTGGGGGCAAATGCTGGAGCAATATGTAAACGGCAGCACGTTCAAGGTGCGGAATATGGCGACAGGCGGGCAATTCGCGCGAGGGTTCCGGGATGATGGACAGCTGGAAGCGATTTTAAAATATATTAAAC
Source organism: Paenibacillus liaoningensis (assembly GCF_059609455.1). Lineage (NCBI taxonomy): Bacteria > Bacillati > Bacillota > Bacilli > Caryophanales > Paenibacillaceae > Paenibacillus > Paenibacillus liaoningensis. The sequence continues at coordinate 323,535 of NZ_JCAALU010000007.1, read as the reverse complement.
CGGGCGATTATTTCATTCTCCAGTTCGGCATAAACGATACGAATGCGAAAAATGAAACGACCGAAGCTCAGTTCAAGGAAATTATGCGCGATATGGTTACTCAGGTCAAGGCGAAGGGAGCGACCGTTGTCCTTTCCACGCCGCAAGGCCGCGCTACTGATTTTAATGCGAGCAATGTTCACAGCTCAACGGGAAGATGGTACAGAGCCGCGACAATGGCGCTGGCTGCCGAGGAAAATGTGACGCTCGTTGATCTCAATGTGCTGAGCTCGGCCTATTTCACCTCCATTGGCCCTGCAGCGACTTTGAACCTATACATGAGTGGCGATTCGCTGCATCCAAACTACGCAGGTGCCCAGAAGCTCGCCCAGCTTGTGAAAAACAATCTAAGCAGCCAAGGCTTGAGCGGTTTTTAAGAAAATAGCCGGTGTGCAGCGAGAAATTCGCGGCATGCCGGCTATTTTTCATTTAAAATAAAGGAAAGTATATAATTTTTCTATTCTTTCTCTATATTCCACCCTCGAAACGGTAGCTTTGCCGCCAAAGGTCGGCGAAAGCCGTTTACGCTTGTTTTCTCCTGCATAGAGATTTGATATACTACTCAGACAGGAGGCTGAAAAATGGAAAATACTTATGTTGTTGAGCAAGCAGGGATAGAGCAGTTGGATGAAGCGGCTATGTTATTTGATTTGTACCGTATGTTTTATGGACAAGCCCCGGATGTGCAGGGAGCGCGCCGCTTTTTATTCAATCGCTTTGAGCAGCGGGATTCGGTCATCTTTATGGCCAAGCATTCCGGGAGTGGGGAGGCAGCCGGCTTTACCCAGTTGTATCCTGTATTCTCCTCGATATCAATGCAGCGTTCCTATATTTTAAACGATCTATACGTTTTGGAATCCCACAGAAAGCAAGGCGTAGCCCAATTGCTGCTGGACCAGGCAAGAAGCTATGCCAGCCTGCTGCAAGCGAAAGGCATTGAGCTGTCTACCGCTGTTATGAATGTGCAGGCTCAGCGGCTGTATGAACGCAATGGCTATACACAAGATGCAGAGTATAAGCATTATTATTTAACGTTATAAACTAATTAGTTAATGCCATGAATTATTTATACAGATTCGCCAAGCAGCTTGTTTTTGCCTTATTTAGGCTTGAGGCACTAGCACAGCCGCTCTGGCGGATTTTTTAATATAAGAATGTATAAGTTTCACCCTTATAATCGCCTTATATTACACCCTCGAAACGGTCGCTTCGCCGCCCTCTGGCGGCGACAGCCGTTTACGCTTGCTGCCCAGCAGATTAGTGCCGACAACCCCCGCAATAATGAACAGCGAACCGATGACATGATACATCGTCAGCTCTTCCCCGAGGAAAAGGGCACCGCCCGCCATAGAAACGATCGTCGATAAATTGGTAAACACACTCATTTTCGAAGCTTCGATCCGTCCCAAAATGTAATTGGACGTCAGAGAAGTGATGAGCGAGGAAATAACGCCCAAATAGAAGATGGATAGCAGGAATGATCCGCTGCGCAGCGGCGTAAGGAAGCTGTCCATCGTCCCTGCAGTCGTGTGCTGCACCAATGATATAGAGAGAAACACGCCAAAACCAATTCCAAGCATTAAATACGTAAGTTCAGCTGGGCTAAAATGCTTGGAAAGCGAGCGTGCAAGCACGCTATAGCCGGCAAACGCGAAGCAGGTCAGAAACAGCAGGGAAATGCCAAGCATATTGGATAAGTCGATGCTGCTGCCCTTCATCATGAAAATGAACACAACGCCAAATACCGAGAGGAAAATCGATAGCTTTTGCAGCAAGGACGTCCTTTCTTTCAGAAAGATGGAGGCGATGATCATCGTCACAACGGGCGTAAAGGCATATAAAATGCCGCCTTCAGCGGAACTTGCATGCAGCAGGCCAAAAGCCTGAAGGGTGAAAAAGCCGAGCGGATACATCGCTGCGAGCAGCAGCGCTTTAAAAAGGGGCTTGCCGCGATAATTCAGCTTAATCATGCCCAGTGCTACAGGGATTGTCATGATGAGAAACGAAAATGCAAACCGGAACGTGAGCGTGTCTAGCGGCTGGGCGCTTCCGAGCGACAGCTTGGCGAATAAAAAGGAGAATCCGATAATGACGGCATTTAATACAGCGAATATATAGGCGAGCTTAATACTTTTATCTTTCATAGGTATGACTTCCTTCCTAAGGTTAAGCGAGGTCGTGTTCGCGAACGGCTCATCTGTTAATTTAAAGATAAACCATTCGGCAGTGCCGCACGATAGCTGATTTTGCGAACTGTATCAATACAGTTGGGAGATATACGGTATAATCATGGGAGAAGGAAGACAGCTAGAGCAGTAACAGGAGCAGGGAGGGACAGCATGAAAAAGTATTTTGCGATTTTGTCCGACATGGAAGGGAAAATTCGCGACGGGCATTACCGTCCAGGCAGCAAGCTGCTGTCTGTTCGCAAAGCTGCGGAGCAGTACGGATGCAGCACAAATACGATTACCCGTGCGTATGCAGAGCTGGAGAAGCGCCATGCGATTTATTCTATCCCGCAGAGCGGCTATTATGTGGTGGACAAGGATGGCGGCGGAAGCGGGAAAAATGAAGTCGACATTCAAAGAGAGGGCATCGATTTTTCATCGGCATCGCCGGATTTGTTTGTGTTTCCGTATTTGGATTTTCAGCATTGCTTGAATAAAGCCATTGATACGTACAAATATCATTTGTTTACGTATGGCGATCCTCAAGGAATGGCTGAGCTTCGCGAAACGCTCGTTCGCCATTTGGCTAATGATCAGGTGTTTGCGAAAACCGAGCGGATTTTCGTGACGTCAGGCGCTCAGCAGGCGCTGGAAATATTGGCGAAAATGCCTTTCCCAAACGGCAAGCATACCATTCTCGTCGAACAGCCGACTTATAATCTGTATTTGCGATTTCTGGAAATCGAGCAGCTGCCGACAGCGGTCATTGCCCGCACCACGGCTGGGATCAGCTTGCAGGAGCTGGAGCGGTTATTTCGCAACGAGGATATTAAATTTTTTTACACGATGTCGCGTTATCATAATCCGCTGGGCACCTCCTACACAACCGAGGAACGGAAAGCAATTGCTGCCTTGGCGAAAAAATACGATGTCTACATTGTCGAGGACGACTATATGGCAGATCTAGGGGTGGAACGGGGGTTTGATCCGATTTATAGCTATGATTTGACGGAGCATGTCGTTTATTTAAAAAGCTTCTCGAAAATCATTTTTCCCGGCTTGCGCCTTGGGGCTGCTGTATTGCCGGAACAGCTCATTGAAACGTTTTACCGCCATAAAAAATACGGAGATACGTCATTCCTCTCCCAAGCGGCATTGGACATTTATATTAAAAATGGGATGTATGAACGCCATAAGCGCGCCATAAGCAGCCTGTACACCTCGCGAATGCTGTTGCTGAACGAAGCGCTCGATCGGCATAATGGAGCAGGGCTTATTCAAGCTTCTGGAGTGAGTTCGGGCATCTACACCCAATATAAACTGCCTATTACCGTCAATATGGAACAACTCATGGAACGGCTATCAGCAAAGCATATTCGGACTGTCGACGGGAAAGGCTTTTATTTGCCAGGGTATCTGGAGCGGGAGAAGTTTTTGCGAATCAGCATCTCCCGGGCCAGTGAAGGGCAAATCGATGAGGGCATAACGGCTATTGTGGAGGAAGTAAAGCGGGCTAATCATTTTTATTAACACGAATGAGCTATATTCCTCTATTCATAATAGAGTGGGGCGAGCTTAACACCTTGAATAAAGACGGGATCATGAAAGGGAAAAAGCATGCTCCCAGGCTGTTTGGCCAGCTCATTCAGCCTGCGGATGGAGGCGAGCGCCGCCTCGTCGCCACCGCTTGCTGAGCCCGGCAGCTGTTCCTGCTCAAAGTTTTCGAGGAAATCGCCAGCATCGAACGTGAGCACGAGCCTTGTCCCGCTTGGAAGCGTTGCGACAGCAGATTGATGGCCCGGCGTATGTCCGGGTGTTGAAATGATTTGCAGGCCAGGCACCAGCTCGGCGTCGCCATCGAAAAGCTGCCAATCGATATCTGGAAAGTCATAATCCTCCGTAATATTGCCCAAGAAGGGCGGCGTCTCCGTGGCGAAAATATACTCTGCGCGTTGAACGTACACTTTGGCATGCCGGAAAAGCTTCAAATAACCAGTATGATCGGCTTCCATATGAGAAAGAAACACGCGGGTAACATCGGCTGGCTGAACACCAATGGCGTTCAACTGATCCAGAAGCGAGTGGGCGGGACGGACGACAGGAAGGGCGCTCCAGCCGCGGCTCGTATAAAATTGCTTCGCGAGCTCGGGATCGCGGAGCCTCGATTCATCTAAGCCTGTATCCATTAAAATCCATCCTGTATCGGTATCAACCAAATAACAGCATATCGGCTCTGCAATCATAATGCGGCTATCGCCGCCTCGCAGCGACAACGACTTGGGCACCATTTCATATCCTACTAGCAGGACATAGAAGCGTTTAATTGATGTCATTAAAGATCCTCCTTTTTCATCGGTCAGGCATGAAGCAAATCTACAATTTCCCGTTTTAATTGAATGAAGGGCTCTGAATCTCGGAGCGCTTTATTTTGGCGCATAGCAGCCGGAATTTCAATTTCGCGGACGATGCGCCCCGGGCGGCTTTTCATCACATATAGACGCTCAGATAGAAAGATGGCCTCATCAATATCATGCGTAATAAACAAAATAGTGGCGTGCTCATGCTTCTGAATGTTCATGAGCAGCTCCTGCATATCGCTGCGTGTCTGGGCGTCCAGAGCGGCAAAAGGCTCATCCATTAGCAGCATTTCCGGAGAATTGGCTAATGCTCTGGCGATGGCGACGCGCTGCTTCATTCCGCCCGACAGCTGCTTCGGATAAGCATCAGCAAATTTCGTCAAGCCGACCAGCTCCAAATATTTATCCGACACTTCGCGCCGCTGCAGCTTGGGAGTTCCTTTCAGCTCCAAGCCAAATTCAATATTGTCGCGTACGGTGAGCCAAGGAAACAGCGTATAGGATTGGAAAACAACGCCGCGGTCTGCGCCAGGCCCGGTTATTCGCCTGCCCGCTATGGAGGCGCTGCCGGAGCTTGCTTCCTCAAGGCCCGCAAGCACCCGGAGCATCGTTGATTTGCCACAGCCGGACGGGCCAACGAGCGTCACGAATTCATTTTCTAAAATATGTGCCGAAACTTGATCCAGCGCAGTAAAGCTGCCGGATTTGGTTGTGTAGGTTTTGGACAGGCTGTCGATGATAATTTTGCTGGATCTGGCTGCTTGGCTTGCGCTGGCTGTATGCGGCTCCGTTTGCAAGGGGAAAGTATTCATCTTAGCGACCTCCTTCTGCCCATGGAAATAGCTTCTTGTTGAGTAAAGCAAACAAACGATCAATGATGAGTCCGAGCATGCCGATAACGAGTATGCCCATGAAAATCATATCCGTCTGCAAATAGCGCTGCGCTCTAATAATCATGAATCCTAGCCCGGAGCTGGCGGCAAATAGTTCGGATGCGATGAGGTAAGACCATGCCCATCCCATTATAAGGCGCATCGTATTCATAAGCTCCGGCAGCAGTGCAGGGAGGAGCACCTTGCGAAGCACCTGTAGCTTATTGGCGCCAAGCGTATAGGAGGCCTGCAGCAAATCATTGGATACTGCGCGGGCATTGTCGGCAACCATCAGCAGCATTTGAAAGAAGCAGCCTACGAAAATGACCATAATTTTTGCGGGCTCCCCAAGCCCAATCCAAACAATAATGAGTGGAATAAAGGCAGTGGCGGGCATATAACGAATGAATTCGGTAAGCGGTACAAGCACAGCTTCAGCAAATTTAAACGTACCTGCCAAAATGCCGAGTGGAATAGCAAGAAGGCAGGTGAACAAATACCCCATGAGCACCCGGTAGGAGCTAATGCCGACGTAGCTCCAGAAATCAGCGCTCTGGACGCTGCTCCAAAAGGTTTTGCCGACTGTGCCAGGCGTTGGCAGAAAGGTCGGATCGACCAGCTGAGAGTAGCTTAATAAACTCCACACCACAAACACGGCGGCGAAGGTACCGACAACAGTAGCCAAATAAGCTTTACGGCTCATCTCCCCACGGATTTTAAAAAGGTTGGATAAGGTGTCCATCAACGTTATTCCTCCTGCTTATGCGAACAGGCGGCAGGCGGATTCGTCCGACTGCTGTCCATTCGCATCGATATTTTACATAGCTAGCTGTTTATTTAAACAGGAAAGGATTAATGGCACCGCTTGTGTCAAGCGACTCGGTCAATATTTTTTGTTCGATAAAAAATTGTACGAATTCAGACATTTGCTTCTCCCAAGCTGTCTGATCCTCCATGAGCATTTTTTGGGAATCCGCAAGTGTAGCTAAATCAAGCGTTGCTGCTGTACTTTTAACAGCCTCGAGGTCCATACCAAGCTCATCGCCAACAAGCTGCTTGCCTTCGTCTCCATTGTTGAACAACGCAAGGCCTTCATCAAAGGCTTCCGCCATTTTTCTCAGCTCATTTGGATATTGGTCAATGATGCTTTTCTTGGTTACGAGAGTATCGACAATGAGATCAGGTGCATCAGCTGTGGAGTAGAGCAGATGTCCATTTTTTTCTACCGCCTGAGATAGGTAGGGCTCCCATGTTACCGCTGCGTCAACTTGTCCGGACATGAAGGTCGAGCCGGCAAGGTTGTTGTCCATATTTACAATTTTGACATCCGATTCTTGCAATCCAACCGTATCCAAGGCGTGGAGCAGCAGAAAGTGGGCGAGAGAGCCAATGGATACGGCTACGCTTTTGCCTTTAAGCTCGGCCAAAGAAATAACGGACTGACTGGCAATAATGCCGTCTGCACCTTTGGATTTGTCGACGACCGCAATAATTTGGATCGGGTCATCAGCCTTTTCCTTCGATTTCATCTGCACGACAGCATCGAGCGACTGCACGACTACATCCAGTTTGCCTGACATAAAGGCATCCTTTGTGCTGCCTTCCATTTTTACAAATTCGACGTTAACGCCTTTCTCCGCAAAAAGGTTTTTGGCTTGGGCGATGATCGCCCCTGCAGAGCCGATCCAGGGACTATAGCCGAAACGAATCGTTTTGGAGCCGCCTTCGCTGTTGTTACCCGCGGTTTGTGCGCCGGATGGGGAAGCTGTAAGAGCGGGGGATTGGCTAGGTGTGTTATTGCTTCCGCATCCAGCAATGAGGAGCATTACGGAGAAGAGAAGTGACAGCGTTGTAAACATATGCTTTTTTGTCATGGGTGATTCCTCCAAGTGTTCGTTATCGGCTTGCTTATCCAATCGTTCTAAAAGACTGAAGCACAGGCACCTCCCTAATAAAAATAAAAACCCGGGAGATTATTTATGAAATAATCTCCCGGGTTTTTATCCCTCCGTGTCACTGACGCATTAAGGTAGCGGCAGCGGTTTACTCTCGGACCTGACCCAAATTGGCGGAACCCTAGTAAACTGTAAAACCGTTATTCAGTTAATGTAATGTATACTAACATTTAAAAGTTGATTTTGACAAGAGTTTTTATGAAATATTAAATTTATTTAAGAGAATAACCAATTAGTTAACTCAATATGTTATCTATAAGTTATGTTTTGCGTTGGATAATTTCGTTGTTTTTCTATATTCATAACGAAATAGGAGAGAAAAAAGAGAAAAGGCAGAGGAGAGGGCCTTGCGCGCCCGTTCCTCTGCCTTTTTAAAAATGGCCAGCCAATCAACAACGAAAATTTGTCTCTATTTCAGCGGCTTGCTGCTGCTTAATTTTACCGCATGAGCTTTGCGCAGCGGGATGAGAATAGTCAAGCTGACCAAGGTGACGAAAATAGTGGCGCCCATATCGGATAAAATGGCAATCCACAGCGTGAGCCAGCCTGGTATGGTCAGCAGCAGCGCAAGCACCTTAAGCCCGAGTGAAACCGCAATGTTGAAGCGAATCACCCGGTTTACCTGCTTGGCAACGGATATAGCCTCGGGCAGCTTGCCCAAATGATCCTGCATGAGCACAATGTCCGCTGTTTCAATAGCGCTGTCTGTGCCCTTGCCCATGGCAATGCCAAGCTGGGCAGAGGCAAGAGCGGGAGCATCATTGATGCCGTCACCGATCATAGCGACTTTGCCGCTTTCCCCAAGCTCTTTAATGCGCGCTACTTTATCCTCAGGGAGCAACCCTGCGTAGAAAGTAGATACCCCGACAGCCGAAGCTACCTTATCGGCCGTTTTTTGGTGATCGCCCGTCAGCATGACCGTACGTTTAATGCCCTGCTGATGAAGCGCAGCAATGACCGCACGGCTTTCCTCGCGAATTTCGTCAGCGATTCCGAACACGCCAAGCACTCGATTGGCATTTGCAACAATGACGAGCGTGAGTCCAGACGCTTTCATCTGCTCGATCGTGTGGCGCACCTGATCAGGAAAACTTAAATGCGCGATGCTTTTCTCATTGCCGAGCCAGTAGCGCTCTCCATCAATGACAGCTTCCATTCCACGGCCGGCTACATTGATCATTTCCTCTGGCTCTGGCAAGCTGACTCCGCTCTCTTGCACAGTCTTCATAACCGCTTTAGCGAGCGGATGGGAGGAGGAGCGCTCCATCGCGCCGGCAACCTTATAGAAAAGTGCATCCTCATAAACTTCCACCTGTACGACATGCGGCTCACCTTTGGTTAAGGTGCCTGTTTTATCAAAGGCAATCGTATCGATTTTACCAAGCTGCTCCAAATATACGCCGCCTTTAATTAAAATGCCGTTTCGGGCATTGCGCGTAATACCCGAAACGATGGCAATGGGCGAAGAGAGAATAAGGGCGCATGGGCAGCCAACAATCAGCACAGAAAGGCCTTGATAAAGCCATTTTGTCCAATCCCCTTGCAGCAGCAGAGGAGGAAGCAGAGCCACAAGCAAAGCAATGGCCATAATAAGCGGCGTATAATATTTGGCGAATTTATTAATAAACAGCTCGGTTGGCGTCTTTGTTTCCTGGGCTTCCTCAACCAAATGCAAAATCTTCGCTAGCGAGGAATCCTCATAGGCTTTATCAATTCGAATGATCAGTACGCCTTCATTGTTAATGCTGCCGCCAAATACGGTATCCCCAGCTGCTTTGTCGACCGGAAGCGACTCGCCAGTAAGGGCAGCTTCGTTGACCGAGCTTTTCCCCTCCGTAACAGCACCGTCCGATGGGATTTTCTCGCCCGGCTTGACGCGGACGATGTCTTGCGCCTTCAGCGAGGTAATGGGAATAACCAATTCCTTTCCATCTATCAGCTTGGTCGCTTCCTTTGGCGCTACCTGCAGCAGCGTCTCCATTGAACGCCGCGCCTTCTCCATGCCGTAGCCTTCCAGCCATTCATTGACGCCGAACAATACGGCGACGAGCGTCGCTTCCTTCCACTCGCCGATGGCGATGGCGCCAACAAGCGCAATGGTCATTAGCGTATCAATGTTGAATTTTAACTTGAACAAATTGCGCAGTCCGCGCCAAAAGGTCGTATAACCGCTGATGGCAATGGCTGCCAAGTATAAAGCGATTAACAGTGGTGCGCTTAGCGCCTGCTCCAGCAGCAGCGCTCCGCCATAGAGTACGCCGGAAGCAAGCAGCAGCTTCAGCATATGGGAGTTTCCGCCTCCATGGCTATGATCATGTCCATGGTCGTCGTGAGCATGGCTGTCGCCATGCGAATGAGCAGCTTCCTCATGGCAATGACCGTCATGGCAAGCGTGGTCATGAGCCGAATGAGCATGAGAATCAGCGCTATGGGCCGATCCCGATCCTTTAACGGCAGCGGGAGCAGAAAGCTTCTCTAAATAAGCGCCTTCCGACTTCAAAATTTGTTCAACCTTCTGCATCGAAATTTGCGCATTGACAAGCAGCTTGCCCGAATTATAGCTGAGCTTGGCATCTTCGCCAAACGTCAATTTTTGAATTTCCGTCTCCATCGTATGGGCGCAATGGCCGCAGGTCAGACCTTTAACACGATACTCAACCATGATTCAGCCCTCTTTCCTATCAATGTATGAATAAGTGCTCATATATAAATAATATGCCTCGATGACAGCATCTGTCAAACCTATCTTTGCCAATTAGCTCCAGAATCATGAGGCAAAGCTGTTTAAAAGCAGATTATGCAAGACATGGAGCGGCGTGTCTAATGCATATAAATAGGGAGTAGAAGGAGCGTGATGAATTGAACGAGAAGGTGAAGAAATATTACCAGCTTAAGCAGAAGCAAAAGGAACTGGAGCAGGAGCTGGCTGGCCTGCGAACGGAAATTTTAGCTTATTGTGCAGAGCAGGAAGCAGGGGAGCTGACTGTAGGGCGCTATAAAGTAAAAATTGTCGCACAGGAGAGGCGGGAATACGATGAGGCGAAACTGCTTGCAGCACTTCCCGAGCCCGATGCCTGGCGCCTCGTTTCCAAAGTGGACCCAGCAAAGGTATCCAGCCTGCTGCAGCTAAACGTCATTAGTGAAACCAGTCTGCAGGATACCTTTACAACGAAAAAAATCTCTTTATTGCAGGTTGATAAACTATAATTTCCACCCAAAAAGGCGATTGCAACCGTTGGACTGAGATTGTTTATGCTCAGACTGCCAACGCTGCAAACGTCTTTTTTTATTTCTTTTCATAAATTAATTTCCATATATATCATAATGTAAATGGATTGCACGATTAAATAATAATCCGTTTAGCGGTATTTAGAATCCGTTTTAAGGTAGCCGCTATTTTCGCATTGGATTACGCTTTAAGCAGAGCAGCGCCAAAACAACAGCTGCGAAAGGAGAAGTGGTGAAAATGGTACGAATTAGACTCAGTATATTTTTTAGCGTTTTTGTTGCCATGGTTGGATTGATGATTATAGCTCCTGTCATGCCGCCGCTTATCCGCGAATTGGGACTAAGCGAAACACACTCGGGCTTAATTATTTCCTTAGGTTCCATTGCCATGGCCGTGATGGCTCCGGTATGGGGGCGAAGAAGCGATTCGTTAGGGCGGAAGCCGGTCATTTTAATCGGTTTTATAGGCATGTTTGTCAGCTACATTTTGTTCACGGTCATCATGTATGCTGGGCTGTCGAAAATGATAAATGGAACGCTGCTGGTTGTGCTGCTGATCGCAGCGCGTGCGATGGTTGGACTATTCATTCCAGCCGTACCTTCGTCGGCACAAGCTTATATGGCGGATGTGACCGATGAAAAGGGGCGTTCGGCCGGCATGGCCTTAATCGGGGCTGCCAATGGGCTGGGACTGGTGCTCGGACCGGCAATTGCGGGTGTTTTTGTCCTGATTGGGCTGCTATGGCCGTTATATATCGGTGCTGCGCTGCCGCTTATTGCCTTTGTTGTCGTCCTCTTGTTAATTCCCGCTCAAAAACCGGTCATTCGAGAGAAGCCGCCCAAAGTTAATCCGTTCGCCAAAGGGCTTCGTCTGTATTTGTTTGCTGGACTTGCCACGATGCTGAGCATCGTCACTTTGCAAGTCATTGGCGGCTTTTATTTTCAGGATCAGCTCGCTTTGACGACGCAGGAAACCGCACGCGTGGTATCGCTTGGCCTCATATTTAGCGGAGTCGCGATGATTATTACCCAAGGGCTGCAAATGAAAAATACAAAATGGCAGCCAAAGCCGCTCATTCTTGCTGGCGCTTTGCTTTTGCTCGTCAGCATGGCTATTTTTCTTTTTGCTATGAGCTTAATTGGTTTTTATACGGCTTTCTTTATATTCGGAATTGGTGCGGGATTGATGATGCCGGGCTTTATGGCGGGCGCTTCGCTTTCCGTTTCACCAGAGCAGCAAGGCGGCGTCGCAGGCATGGTTGCATCGGTTCAAGGAGTGTCCGCTGTGATCGCGCCGATACTAAGCACGACCTTATATCAGGTGGATAAACATCTGCCTTTTATCGCGGTTGCCGCGATTGTGCTCATTATGGGAATTACACTGCTTTCCGTGAAAAATAAAGCGGCTGCAGGCCAGCCAGCCTCCGAAAAACATTTTTCTACTTGACTTTTTTAAACCAGCAGTCGTAATATAATACCTACATCTTCATAACTGGCATTGACCAAAGACATGATTCCAATTTCGGGCCGCCCAGAGAGAGAAGCGATTGCTGCAAGCTTCTTCGGATACCGGATATGGTTTTACCCCTTTGCAGCCGTGCTGCTGAACCCGCTCCCTTGTGCGAAAGTAAGCTTCACCGCTTTATCTGCGATAACGGATACCAATAAGGGCCTTTTATCCGGGGCGCTGCAGCAAGGGCTGTGGCAAGCTGGCGATAAGGTCGAATAAGGGTGGAACCACGAGCCGAACGCACTCGTCCCTTTCCGGGATAGAGGCGTTTTTTTTTGCGTTCATAAATAGGCAGAAGTGGAGGCTCAAGCGATGAAAAATCAAAGCGAAAATCAAAATCACATACAAATCAAGCTGCCGGATGGCGCAATTAGAAGGTGCCCAGTTGGGACAACAATGGAACAGCTCGCTGAATCAATCAGTCCTGGGCTGCGAAAAAAAGCCGTCGCTGGCAAAATCAATGGGGAAGCTGTTGATTTAAGCTATTCCATAGAGGCAGACAGCGACGTGGAAATCATTATTTTGGACAGTCCGGAGGGGCTGGAAATTTATCGGCACAGCACAGCGCATCTTTTGGCGCAGGCATTGAAGCGGCTGTATGGCAAGCAAGAGGTTCAGCTCGGAATTGGGCCTGTCATCAGCGACGGTTTTTATTATGATATTGCCATTGCAAGCCCGCTGCCGAATGAACAGCTCGCCGTCATTGAGCAGGAGATGGCCCGAATTGCAGAGCAAAATCTGCCGATCATTCGCCGTGTTGTCAGCCGGGAGGAAGCGCTGCAGCTATTTGAGCAGCTAGAGGAGCCGCTAAAAGTCGAGCTGATTCAAGCTTTGCCGGAAAATGCTGTTATTTCGCTTTATGAACAGGGCGAATTTATCGATTTATGCCGCGGGCCGCATTTGCCAGCAACTGGCTGGATTAAGGCGTTCAAGCTGCTGCACACAGCGGGAGCCTACTGGCGTGGTGATTCCAATAACCAAGTGCTGCAGCGCATTTATGGCACAGCGTTTCGGAAAAACAAGCAGCTGGAGGAGCATCTCCATATGCTCGAAGAAGCGAAAAAGCGCGATCACCGCAAGCTGGGCAAGGAGCTAGGGCTATTCATGTTTTCGGAGGAAGCGCCTGGCATGCCGTTTTATTTGCCGAATGGCATGATTATACGTAATGAGCTGGAGGAACTGGAGCGCGGCATTCATCGCGAACGGGCCTATGATGAGGTTCGTACACCGCTGATGCTGAACAATCGGCTATGGGAGCAGTCCGGTCATTGGGAGCATTACAAAGACAATATGTATTTTACACATGTTGATGACGCGGTTTTTGCCCTCAAACCGATGAATTGTCCGGGACATATGCTTATATTTAAAAATGAGCTCCGTTCTTACCGAGATTTGCCGATCCGCCTTGCCGAGTATGGACAGGTGCATCGCCATGAGTTTTCAGGGGCGCTCAATGGGATGATGCGGGTGCGGACGTTTTGTCAGGATGATGCGCATTTATTCGTCCGGCCCGATCAGATCGAGGAGGAAATCGCTAAAGTAATGGCGCTCATTGACGATATTTATTCGATCTTTGGCTTTACTTATCGGGTGGAGCTGTCCACTAGGCCAGCCGATTCCATGGGCTCGGCACAATTATGGGATCAAGCGGAGGAAGCGCTCAAAAATGTGCTGGTCCAGCAAAATGTCCCTTATATGCTCAATGCAGGAGACGGCGCCTTTTATGGGCCGAAAATCGACTTCCATATTCGCGATGCGCTTGGCCGCAGCTGGCAATGTGGAACAATCCAGCTTGATTTTCAAATGCCTGAAAAGTTTGATTTGACTTATATCGGCGAGGATGGAGGAAAGCACCGACCTGTCGTCATCCATCGTGCCGTATATGGCTCCATTGATCGGTTTATGGGCATATTGACAGAGCATTTCAGCGGCGCATTCCCGCTGTGGCTCACACCCGTACAGGTGAAGCTGCTTCCTGTTTCAATCGTACATTTGGATTATGCCCTGCAAGTCAAGCAACAGCTTCTGAAAGCAGGCCTTCGTGTGCAAGTCGATGCTCGCAGCGAAAAGCTTGGCTACAAAATTCGGGAGGCGCAGCTGGCGAAGGTGCCTTATACGCTCGTAATCGGGGACCAGGAGGCGAGCGAAGGGACGGTTTCGGTTCGCAGGCGCGGCGTGAATGAGCAGCAGGGGATGTCTATTGCGCAGCTAGTGGAGCAGCTTTCCCGGCAAGTTGCAGCTAAAGAGCTGAACGCTAACGAGAGCGTATAGCGGACTTGTGCTGCCGGACTTTCTACTGGCGATAAGCTAAAAAGCAGGAAAGAGCTAAAGGACGGCATCCAGGCTATAAAGCTTGGTGTGCCGTCCTTTTTCATTGGATTAAGAGGGCTGCCTTGTGTAAACGAGCACCGCATCGCGTAAAAATGCAGCAGAACCGGGCTGCTTCTCATCATAATAGGCAGTGAAGCGCTCATCGTCAACGTACATTTGGGCAACGCCAGCATGCGCTTCCTTCGAATAGCTGCCCCAGTAGAAGCTCAGCCATTGCTTGTGCAAGTCAGCTGCTTTCTGTGCCAGCTCGCCCGCAGGATCACCTGTCAGGAAGGCTGCCGCCAGCGTCGTCAGCACATCCTCGCCGAGCTTTTCCACTTCAGCGTGCTGCGCTTCTGTCATATTTTTAATAGCATCGTTTGAGCGGTTGACGGCTGCTTCCCCATATTTGGCCCTGATTTCTTCGCCATACTTGGCCTCATTGTCATCCAGCAGCTGCTGCTTGAAGCCTGCGAACTTTTCTTTATCGTTCATCGTTTGTTTCCCTTCCTTCTGCAATAATGTTTGGTCGAGATTGGCAATGAGCTGATCGAGCTGCTGCCTGCGCTCAAGCAGCTTGCTGCGATGCTCCAGCAGTGCCGCATGAACGTCGAAATTAGGCGACGTAATAATCGCTTTAATTTCCTCCAAGGTGACGCCAAGCTCCTTGTAAAATAAAATTTGCTGGAGCAGCTCTACCTCGCTCAGTCCATAAATCCGATACCCTGAAGAGTTGATGCGTGCCGGCTTCAATAGGCCGATTTCATCATAATAACGCAGCGTTCTCGTACTAACGCCAGCCAAATAGCCTAGCTTCTGAATGGTGTATTCCATATGCTCACCTCCTGACAAATTTATCGTACACGTTGACGGCGCGTGAAGGTCAACCGTTATTTTTCCCTGATGGAGAAGGACACTTAAAAAGCATCTGAATCCGCTATAATGAAGAGGTAATGGGAAGATTTACTTGGCCTGAAATACAACCAAAAGCCCCGTCAGAAGAGAGTGTTCTTCTGATGGGGCTTAATCGTTTTGATTTTACATTTATGTTTTGATTTAAAATTTAATGCTGGCGCCTAGAAAGTAGCCGATCGTAACAAAAATAAGCACCCATGTAAGTGAGCCGAGACTCGTAATGAGCAAATACTTGCGGAAAGGCATTGAAGTAATGCCGGAAATGTAGCTGGTCATGCTCCTAACACCCGGAATGAAATAGCCGAAAAACAGCGTCCATATGCCAAAGCGGGCAAACCAGCCCTTTACCTTTTCAAAACGTTTGGTTGTGAGTCCGACCCACTTGCCATGCTTGTCGATTAAAGGCTGTCCAAATGTTTTGCCCAGCGTGTAGCTTAAAAGCATGCCCGTTATAGCTCCCGTGAAACTAACCAGCAAGGAAATGGAATAATTTAACACCATAATCGAACATAAATATCCGATAAATAACATTAATAATTCGTCTGGAACCGGAAGCCCGATAATGCCGAGAGCAAGCAGCCCGAAGACGGCGTAATACCCGTACTGAGAAATCATTTCTATGGCAAAAGTCATAACCGGCTCACTTCCTTGCGTAGTCTTTTTTGAAGGCGGGAAATGGAATTCGGCTGACCATTAAGACAGAAAGCAGACCCATTAAGGCGAGAGCAGCAGCAGGCTTCATTTGACTATTTAAAAAAGGAGCAAGCGCCAAAATAACCCCGGCGGCTGTAATCGGCAAACCAACAAAACCTTTCACTTGGCCTTTTATATTGAATCTTGCCAGACGCAGCGCGCCGCAAGCTAGAAATAATACAGCGGCAATCGGCCCTAGCCACAATGAACCGTCGAGCTTGTACAGCAGGACCAGAAATACAGGCGCGATTCCAAAGGAGACCAGATCAGCCAGCGAATCCAGCTGTTTGCCGAAGTCGCTTGCACAATGAAGCCATCTGGCAAGCAGTCCATCAAGTACATCCCATAAAGCTGCCGTCATAACCATGGCGAAAGCAAGCTTATACTCGGCTTTTATCGTAAAAAGTAAAGACAAAGTCCCGGCTCCCAAATTCAATAATGTACAGAGGGAGGGCAGCCAGTTTTTATTCATGTCAATCAGCCCCTTGATGAATGAAATCCTTTTTTTACTTGCAGGTTAATAATGTAACAGGCGGCTGTGACTTTTATGTGTCCACTTGTCCCTCTTTTATATCTTTAACGACAAAATCCCTATTAATTCACTTTATTAAACGACAATGTTAAATTTTAATGTCGATTTTCATCTTTACATAAATGAATAGGCGCCTCCGCCAGCAAGGGCGACACCAAGCAGCGATGCCATCATCACTAAATTGTACTCAAACCCGCCGTTAACCGACCAGAGTCCTTTGCTGCCATGTACTTTGACGATGGCAACAATCATCGTCAAAATCAGCAGCACTGCACCCGCCACAACCGATAGACCGGAAGCAAATAATACTCCGCCGATCAGCTCGGCAAGTCCAGCGCATACGACCATCATTGCGCCAGGACGGAGGCCAATCGCCTCAAAAAAACCAGCTGCTCCTTGAATCCCTTCGCCGCCGAACCAGCCGAACAGCTTCTTGCAGCCATGGCCAATCATAAGGAGTCCAATAACTAAACGGATTATTAATAACCCTAAATCTAACATTTATAAATCATCCTTCCTCGTATACATACGCCATTACACTCGTTCTAAGGAGCAATCATACTGAAATCTCATTTTTAAGTCAATATCGTGCAGAAAATAATTTATTTTTTCCGCTTGCTTGTATCAGAGTATGGAAATGTGCTAATGTCGTTGTCGATATGATGAACAGGAGAGATAAATGATGAGCCAAGCAAAACTTTGTTTTATCGGTGCAGGCTTTCATGCCTCGACGAATATTTTTCCATCCGCAGTAGAAGCAGGAGCTGAAATTGCAGCAGTATCCACCCGAAGCCTTGAGCGTTCGCAAGCCGCGCTTACACGCTTCGGCAGCAGCGGGACACCGTATGATGACTACAAGCAAATGCTGCAAAATGAAGAGTGCGATGGCGTTATTGTTGTAGCCCAGCCTGGCGATCAAACGGAAATCGTTATGGACTGCATTAGAGCGGGTAAACATGTATTCGTCGACAAGCCGCTAGGCTGGACTGCCGAAGAAGCGGCAGCCATTGCGGAAGCAGCTGAGAAGGCTGGCGTCGTGCTGATGGTCGGCTTTATGAAACGTTATGCCCCGATCTATCTGAAGCTTCAAGAGCTGATTGAGTCTGGCGAGCTCGGAGCAGCGCGCTCGTTCCAAATTCGTTTTGCCTGCGATAGTACAGGCTTTAGCAAAAACGAGGAGCAATTCCTGAAGCTTGCTGCCATCCATCTCGTTGATCTCATGCGCGGCTTGTTTGGCGAAGTGGCGCAAGTTGCAGGGTTTAACAACAATTTGGGCGAAAATATATCCCAGTCGTTTTCTTTGAAATTCGACAACGGTATTTCCGGCAGCGTTTATTTTGCAGGCATGACCGCTTGGTCGAGCGAAAGTGAAAGCGTGCTGGTTACCTTCGACAACGGCCATGTCGTAGCCGAAGATTCCAAAAAGCTGTCGATTCACAAGTCGCTTATGTCTGGCTCCTCGTCGTACCAGACGCTGTCCGAGGAAACAACGGTGCTGACGCCGTCGATTTCCACGATGTCCGGCTGCTTTGGCGACCTATATACGCGCGGCTTTGTCGGTGAAATGGCCCATTTCATCGCCTGCTGCAAGCAAAATTTGACGCCGAATTCGAGTGGTCGGGACAACATTGGCACAATGGATTTATGTGGCCGCATTTTGAACGCACTGAACTAGTATTAATCACTGTAAATCTGCGAGGATCACCAGCATGAACGCTTCCAGCTCCGTCTAAAAGTTTGAAAAAGCCTTGATTGCCGCGATGATTCGCGGCTTTTTTGCTGTCTTTTTGCCATGCAGGCCTCAGCATTCAGTATGAGAGCAAGTGACGGCTGAAAAAACTTTGCCAAAAAGGACATATGTCCTTTTTAAAAGGGTAAAATAGGTTTACATTTAAGAAACTGAGGATGAGCGACAGCAGAGAAGGTGCCATATTGCGTACAGAATTGCGTACAGATACAGATTCCATTGAACGGATCATTCAGGGACATGGCTGGCTGAAGGAGATGTTTGAGGAGCTTCCGAAGCAGGTGCAGAACTGCTGGGAAGTGCGCCGCTTTCATCCGGGCGAGACAGTATGTGATCAAGCCAGCGACATGGTCTATGTGTATATTTTGATTTCCGGCGAGCTTGCCGTAGAACGAAAGCTATCTGACGGAAAAATGTTCCGGCTCGCCATGCTGATGCCAGGTGACGTTATTGGCGATATTGAGATTAGCCTAGATATGCCGTTTATTAATCAGGTCGAGACGACACGCGAGTCTACGCTGCTTGCCCTCGATAAGCAGCGCTTCAAAAAGTGGGTCATCAACAGTCCCGCTTTTCTGCACCGATTGAACGATCAGCTAGCGAATAAGCTTTTCCAGCAGGGGAGAAAGACGCTTGAAAACAGCTTTTATTCAATGGAGCATAAGCTGCTGGCCTATTTTTACGAGGCATTGGGCCATGCTGATTTTCAGAAAAAGCCCGTGTTTGAGCTCTTTGCCACTCGTGAGGAAATGGCGCGGCAGCTTGGCGTAGCGGTGCGCAGTGTCAATCGAATTATGAAAATGCTGAAAGAAGAGAAGCTATTCGTCGTAAAAAAAGGGCGATTGCTGTTTACCCAACAAAGCAAGCAGTCGATTGAGCAAAAGCTGAACAGCAGCAACCGCGCGATGTTTTAATAAATGGGGATAGCACAGAATGGACGGCGTTAAATGCTGCTAGCATTTAGGCTTGCCATTTGAACAGTGTGCGACGTGTTTCTTCTATATATAATAGAGTGCTGTTAGAGAGGCCTAATTTATCATTTTGATCTGCTGAAAGATCCGCTGCTGAAGCGGGTCTTTTTTATTTTGCAAACAAGCTTTTCAGGAAGTCGTTCGTATGCTAATGTTAGCTTATAAATGATTAACGAAACCTAACAAAACTAACCGATATCTCTATTTTAACTAAAGGATGTGCAGCTATGGCTAACAAGGTGACGATGCAGCAAATTGCTGACTATTTAAATGTTTCAAAATTCGCTGTTTCTAAAGCGCTTTCAGGAAAGCCGGGCGTTAGTGCGGAGACGCGCGAGAAAATAGTCAGCGTTGCCACGCAGCTCGGCTATTTTTCCGGACAGAAGCTCAAAGCTCCTTCCGCCAGCTTAAGCGGCGACAAAGCAAGCGAGCGTCAAACACGCGATACAGTCATTTTGCTTGTGCCTAACGTGAGATACCAGACGCGGGACTCTTTTTTCTGGGGCAAAATTTTGGATGGCATTACGATGGAGCTGGAGGAGCGGGAAATTGGCACGATGATGATTACGGAGCAGTTCAAAAATCATTTCTCGCAGTTCATTAACCCGAGCAGCATTTGCGGCATTATTGGCGTTGGCCAAATCACCTCGCAAATGCTGCTTGAAATTAGAAGTCTGGGCATTCCTTTCGTGCTGGTGGATCATGAAGACCCGCTGATTCCGTCGGATACGCTCTTTATGAACAATATGGAGTGCATGCGCAGAGTGACCAATTATTTAATCGGCTGCGGTCACCGCAAGCTGCAATTTGTCGGCAACACTCACTATTCGCGCAGCTTTCTTGACCGTTTTCTCGGGTATAGCTCCATGCTGGAGGAGCATGGGCTTGTGCAAGAG
Source organism: Paenibacillus liaoningensis (assembly GCF_059609455.1). Taxonomy (NCBI): domain Bacteria; kingdom Bacillati; phylum Bacillota; class Bacilli; order Caryophanales; family Paenibacillaceae; genus Paenibacillus; species Paenibacillus liaoningensis. The sequence goes on along the minus strand of NZ_JCAALU010000007.1, from coordinate 303,342 downwards.
CAGGAGTCTGAGCTGTTGACGTTCGAGGGAAATAACCGATCAGAAATGACAGAGGCACTGGAGCTGATTGTGAAAAAAATGGTCCAGGAAGCAGCGCTGCCGACCGCCTTCATTTGCGCCAATGATTCCATTGCCATCTGCATCATGACGGTGCTGGCTAAGCTACATGTTGCCGTTCCTGGCGAATGCTCCGTTGTCGGCTTTGACAATATTGAGGATGCGGCTTGGTCAAAGCCTACGCTCAGCACCGTCGATGTGCAGAAGGAGGCTTTCGGCCGCCGTGCTGTGGAAATGCTGCTGCGCCGGCTGAAGCACCCGAGCAGCCCGCAAGAGAAAATTTTGCTGTCGGGCGATTTCGTCATGCGTGAATCGACTTCCAGCTCCATGACGCAAAGCTAAGGGGCGAATGCGATGGGAGACTCGAAATTTGGGCTGCGGCGCTGGACTTTCTTTCCGGCAACCCGCATGGAAGCAAAGCTGTTTATCGTGTTCGTACTGCTGATCATTATTCCGGTTGGCGGGCTTACTTATATTTCTTCGCTGCGTTATACGAATACGATTGAGAAAAATACAGTTACCTATGCAGCGGAAATTTCCGACAAAATGGTCAGCAAGCTCGACGACTATACGAAGGATATGAAAAAAATTTCGATTATACCTTCCTATCTCGGCGAAATTCAGGAGGGGCTTAAGCTCTCTAATCATTATTATTCGCAGGTGGAAGCCGAAACAGGAGGCAACCCTAATCTGCATGACGGAAAAAATATACAAATGAAGCTGCAAATCCAGCGCAAAATCGAAAGCAGCATTTATTTTATGAACAATATTAAGGAAGGCGCCAGCAGCGTCTATTTATTTGATGCGTACGGCAATCCCTATTATGTCATGAAGAGCGGGGGCGCCCGCGCCAATCTGCCTGAGTTTTATAATCGCTGGCATGAAACCGCTGCTGCTGCAAATGGCAAGCCTGTGCTGATCAGCACGCAGGAGGTAAGCGGCGATACGAATCGCAAGCGGTATGTATTCACGATCGTACGCAATATTATTGACAGCACCTACCACTCCGTCGGCATAATTGCGGTCGATGCCAGCATTGAAGTCATTGAGAACGTTGTGAATGATCTGGATGAGACGACGAAAGGCACAACGCTCATATTGGATGAGGCGGGTACCGTTATTTATGACAGCGAGCAAGCCTTTCTTGCTGAAAATTTATCCGGCGATGCGCTGCTCCAGCAGGCAGAAGGACAAAACGGCAGCTACATCGTCGATAAAAATGGCAAGGAGCAGCTCGTCATTTATCGTAAATCCGAGGAATCCGGCTGGCTCACTCTTATTCTCATTCCGAAGGAGCAGGTGGAGGCCGAAGCGATTCAGACGCGTAATTACACGGCAGCGGCAGCAATCGCCATTATGACGCTGGCTCTGCTCATTTCGATTGTGCTGATTTTTGCGCTGACGAAGCCGATGCGCGAAATGGTGAAGCTGATGAAGCAGGTACAGGCGGGCAATCTCGATGTCGCCTTTCCGGTGCGCCGCCGCGATGAAGTCGGCATGCTTGGCAATGCCTTTAACCGCATGATGGTGAGAATCCAGCTGCTGATTGAAAACATTTACCGCATGGAGCAGCGTAAAAACCAGATCGAGCTGGAGAGCTTGCAGCGCCAGATTAATCCTCATTTTATATACAATACGCTGGAGTCGATTCGGATGACCGCTGTGCTGAACGATGATCCTGAGGCAGCTGAGATGGTCCAGCTTCTTGGACAGCAGCTCAGGTACAGCATTCATGCAGGAGATGAAACGGTGACGGCCAGCCAGGAATTTGAGCATTTGCGCATGTATATGCGGCTGATTAACGACCGCTTCGGCGATCGGTTTCAACTGGAGCTTCCGGAGGGAGAAGCAGCCTGGGGCATAAGGGTTATGAAGCTGCTGTTCCAGCCCATTGTGGAAAATGCCGTCAACCATGCGTATGAGGATTCACGGGAAACGATGCTCATTCGCATTGACTGGGGAATCGTCGGCAGAGAGCAGTGGTTTACCGTTGCCGATGATGGCTGCGGGATGGAGGAAGCACAGCTGCTTCGGGTACGCAATGCCTTGTCTGCTGCCGAGCCGCTAGAGCCAAACGGAAGAGGCATTGGACTGCGCAATGTGCATGAGCGCCTGAAGCTGCGTTTTGGCGTCAGCTATGGCTTAACGATCGACAGCGAGCAGGGGAAGGGAACACGGGTAACGATTCGGATGCCGCTGGAACAGGAATGAAAAGCGCAGCGAAAAGGAAGGAGTGGCAACGATGAATATAGTTGTTGTAGACGACGAGGAACGAATTAGGCTGGGATTATGCAAGCTCATTGAGCAGGCAGGCGAGGAATACCGAATTATTGGCGCATTTGGCAGCGGGCAGGAGCTGCTTGACCAACTGGATCATCTTAATCCCGATTTTGTGCTGACGGATATAAAAATGCCGCAGATGACAGGGCTCCAGCTCATTGCCAAAGTAAAGAAGCTAGGTAAAAATATTAAATTTGCTGTGCTGAGCGGATTTAATGATTTCGAATTTGCCAGAGAATCGCTGCGGCAGGGAGCAGAGGATTATTTGTTGAAGCCAGTAAACCTGGATGAGCTCATTCGCCTGCTCGCCAAGGTGAACAGCAAGGTGAAGCAGGAGCGCAGCCGCAGCCGCCTGGAGTCGGGCGATTTAATCAGCCTGCTGCTTTACGCGGATGAGAAGCAGCTCCCTTCCTATGTCGTGGAGGATGTGTGCGGAACGCTTGATCAGCTGCCCTTGTTTCTCCATCACTACGCGGTGCTGCTATTAACGACTTCCCCTGAGCTGGACGAAGTTCGGTTGGAGCGGTTTATGGCTGACTGGCTGCGTGAGCGAATGATTATTACTGGTGAAGGCGGCAGACGGATTATCCTCATCGCCATTCACGATTCCGACCATGCCGAGACCGTCAGGGAGCTCGCTGTTATACTGCTTCAGCGAATGCCAGCCTTTACGCGTGCAAAAGTAGGCTTTAGCAGCATTTTTCGCGGCAGCAGCTGGCTGACAAATGCTTATAGCGAAGCTTTTTCCGCCTATCAGCATGCTTGGTATAATACGGAGCCGCGCTGGTGCTCCGGCGCTGTTAGCCGTGTTGCACCTGTTGATCATTTGCTGCGTTTGACGCATATTGTGGGCAAGGAGCTGCTGCCGGCACTGCAAATGAATGATTTCGCCTTGGCGCAGACTGCATTTGACAGCTGGCTGCAGGAGGCTGCCGCCCAGCGCATTTGCTGGAAGGAGCTGCAGGAGGCATGCTTTGGCATTAGAGCACTCATTGCCGAGGAGCTGAAAAAACGCAGCGTTCAGCTTGCATATGGGCAGGTGAATATGCCGATCGACCCGGAAGCTAGCGAAAATTGGGAAGCTTTCGCCCAAAGTATGCGGACGGGCATGGAGGAAATTAGCGCCTTGCTAAGCAGCGCGCGATCGGATAATAGAGCTATAGATAAAGTTAAATCGTATATCCAGCAGCATTTTACCGAGGAGCTTGAGCTGCAGCGCCTTGCGGATATTGTATATTTGACGCCAAGCTATTTAAGCAAGCTGTTCAAGACGGAGACGGGCGAGACGATTACCGACTACATGATTTCTGTACGGATTGAGGCAGCAAAGCAGCTGCTGCGGCAGGAGCAGGGGCTGAAAACGTATATGGTCGGTGAGCGGGTAGGGTATGCCGATCCGGCATATTTCACTAAAGTGTTCAAAAAAATGACCGGCCTAACACCGAAGGAATATCGCGATAAAGTTAGGTGAAGAAAGTTAGGTTCCCGTTATCCAAATTGAAGACAATAAAACATAACAAAGACCATTATAATCGGGCCCGGCATCTCCTATAATGATGAAAACGCTAACAACGGTGTTCATTAAAAGAAAGCGAGGGTGGCCTTATGCATCAGTTCTCTTACAAAACGCAGCGATATTTAATTTTGTTCGGGTTTTTGACAATTCCCGTCCTACTGTCGCTGACCTTCTCGTATTACCCGGCCGTATCTTTGCTGTATTACAGCTTGACGGATTGGAGCGGTCTTGGCTGGGATATGAATTTTATTGGCCTCGACAACTACAAGGAGATTTTCACCAAGCCCGAAGTATTCGGAGCACTTAAAAACAATGCTTATTATTTCATCGGTGGTTTAATACAAGTCGTCTTTTCCTTGTATTTTGCCGTCATATTGACTGGCAAGCTGCGGGGACGCAATGGGTTTCGGGTCATTTTGTTTCTGCCCTATGTGCTGCACAGCGTAGCAACGGTCATTATGTTCAAAAACGTTTACCATGTGGAATACGGCTCGCTAAACACGCTCCTTGGGGCCATTGGACTTGAATCATGGCAGCAAAGCTGGCTGGGCGATAAGCATTTGGTCAACTTCTCGCTTGCCTTCATCTCCATGTGGAAGTATATGGGGCTGAACATGGTTATTTTCATCGGCGCCTTGCAGTCGATTCCAGACGATTTGTATGAAGCGGGTTCGATCGATGGCGCATCGGGCTGGCAGAAGTTCAGATTCATCACGCTGCCAAGCATTCGCAAAGTGCTGGAGCTCATGCTTATTTTAACGCTGACAGGAGCGCTTGAAGCATTCGATATTCCTTATGTCATGCTGCTAGGTGCGAACGATACGTCAACCTTCGTCATCAAGACGGTGGATACGGCATTCAAATATCAAAACTTCGGCCTTGCCTCGGCGATGGCGGTTGTGCTGCTATTGATGGTTCTGCTCTTTATCGTTATCCAGCGCAAATTTTTGTTCAAAGGAGGGGAATAGAGGATGGGGCAGAGTAGAGAAGGTTCACCATTATTTACAATTTTCAAATATGTAACGCTGGTTCTTGCGCTGTTCGTCGTCTTATTCCCACTGTACTCCATTGTAACCGGGGCGTTTAAGACACAGGTCGAGTATTATCAATCCGGCCTTGCTTTGCCAGCAAACTTCTTGAATTTTGATAATTTTCAAAAGGTGTTCGACATCGGCAAGCTCGGGCTTGGCTTCCGCAATATTGCGATCATTTTGGTCATCGCTGTAGCGGGCAACATTATGTTCGGCACGATGGTGGCGTACGCGCTGGGAAGATTTGATTTTAAGCTGAAAAAGGGAATTATGGGCATGTACCTCGTGGCCCAAGTCATTCCTATGGTTACGACGCAGGTTGCTACATTTAGCGTCATTAAGTATTTCTCGCTTTACAACACGATGGGGGCGCCAATCATTCTTTATTTGGGAGCCGACGTGCTGCAAATCGTCATCTATTTGCAATTCGTCAACAGTATTCCGAAAGATTTGGACGAAAGCGCAATGATGGAAGGCGCATCGCTGTTTAAAATTTATCGCTCGATTATTTTCCCGCTGCTCGGGCCAGCAACAGCGACGCTCGTTATTTTGAAGACGATCTCGATTTACAATGACTTTTACACGCCTTATCTGTATATGCCAAGCCAGAAGCTAAAGGTTGTATCGACGGCTATTTATGCCTTTGTCGGGCCGAATGCCGCTCAACTGAACGTGATATCCGCGGGCATTTTAATAATTTTCATTCCGACGGTAGCGATTTTCCTCTCGATGCAAAAGTTTATTTTCGCCGGGGTAACGAGCGGTGCGGTCAAATAACAGGGCGATCCAATACAAGGTTAGCGAATTGAAGGGGGAAGCACATTTGCAGCAGTGGAATGAGCAGGTTTTTGGAATGACGTGGGGCTGGACGGGAGTTCGTGGTACGTGGGCGGGGCCTGCGGCGGCGGCTTCCATCGCTGAAATGGCCAAGCTGAACGTTAACTGGACGGCGATTGCGTTCGCAGCAGTTCAAGATACGCCGCAATCGACGGAAATTCCCTATTGGAGCGAGCCGACGGTTAGTGATGAGGAAATACGCTGGGCGATTCGCGAGGCGAAAAGGCACGGCATTAAAGTATGCCTCAAGCCAGTAGTCAATGTTGGAAATGGCACTTGGCGGGCACATATCGGCTTCTTCGACCAGGACACGCCAGGGGAGCCGAGCTGGGGGGAATGGTTCGCTTCCTACGGAAAATTCATTGCCTATTATGCAGCGATAGCCGAGGAAGAGGGCTGCGAAATGTTTTGCATCGGCTGTGAAATGGTCCAGACGGACAAACGCGAGCAGGAATGGCGCGATTTAATTGCTTTGGTACGGACGCTATACAGCGGACCTATTACTTATAACTGCGATAAATATCAGGAAGAGCGAGTGGGCTGGTGGGATGCCGTCGATATTATTTCGTCCAGCGGCTATTATCCGATTGATCAATTCGAGGAGCAGCTTGATCGTATAGAGGCGGGCATTGCGAAGTGGAATAAGCCGTTTTTCTTCATGGAAGCGGGCTGTCCGAGCCGTGATGGCTCGGCTGCAAAGCCGAATGACTGGTCGCTGCCAGGCGCGCCGTCTGAAATCGAGCAGGAGCGTTATTATGAAGCGATGTTTGCTGCTTGTGCCCAGCGCGATTGGATGCTCGGCTACATGCTGTGGGATTGGCCAGCTCAGCTTTACGATGCGAAAGATGCTGCCCGCAACGATGATTATTGCATGTATGGCAAACGTTCGGCAGCGGTCATCCGCGCTTACTATGCCAAGGGACAAGGACAGCCAGTAGGCTAGGGAGGCGAAAGAAAAATGAGCAACGTAACAGGAACGCAATACATGCTGGATTTCGTCCAGTGGCAAAAATCGCTGACGGAGGAAGTGCGCGAGCAAATTCTTGGCTTCTGGATGAAGCATGCGGTAGATGAGAAGAACGGCGGATTTATTGGCCATATGGCAAGCGACGGGTCCATTTCGGAAAATGCAGATAAGGGCCTCGTGCTCAATGCACGGATTTTATGGTCTTTCTCGTCGGCGTACCGCCTTTATAAGGAAGCGCCTTATTTGGAATTGGCAGAGCGGGCACTTGGTGCGCTGCGGGAACATTTTCACGATCAGGAGTATGGCGGTTTGTATTGGATGGTCGATAAGGACGGGCAGCCGGTTCAGACGAAAAAGCAAGTATATGGGCAGGCCTTCGTTATTTATGCGCTAGCGGAATATGTACGGGCTACTGGCAAGCAGGATGTGCTGCCGTGGGCAGAGGAGATTTACAGATTGCTGGAGAAGCATGCCTTTGATCCGGTTCATCTGGGCTATATTGAAGCGCTGGCGCAAAACTGGCAGGAAACGGATGATTTGAGCCTCAGCGGCAAGGATCTCAATGAGCGTAAATCAATGAATACGCATTTGCATGTGCTGGAAGCTTATACGAATTTGTATCGGGTATGGAAGCCGCAAGGGCTTCGCGACAAGCTGAAGACGCTCATTGAGCTGCATTTGGATTACATCATTGATCCGCAAAGTCATCACTTCAAGCTGTTTTTTGATGATGCATGGAACTCCAAATCCCGCCATGTCTCGTATGGCCACGATATTGAAGGAAGCTGGCTGCTGTGGGAGGCGGCTGAAGTGCTGGGCGATAAAGCGCTTGAGGAACGCGTGCGGGAGGCAGCTATTCAAATGGCGCACGTGACGCTTGCCGAGGGCGTAGATGCGGATGGCGGCGTTTATAATGAAGCCGACGGAGACGGACATCTGGATGCAGCGAAGGATTGGTGGCCGCAGGCGGAAGCGATGGTTGGGTTTCTGAATGCTTATGAGCTGACGCAGGAGGAGCGGTATTTGAATGCCGCTTGGGGCAGCTGGCAGTTCATTGCAGCTTGCGTATCCGATAAGGAAACAGGCGAATGGCACTGGCAAGTATCCCGTGAAGGTGTGGCAGACACAAGCTATCCAAAAATCGATCCATGGAAATGTCCGTACCATAACAGCCGGGCTTGCTTTGAAGCTATCGAACGCTTGGAACGAATTAAGATTAATGGCATTAATAATTAATGCGCAAAAATAAAGCAGACATAAATAAGACATGAATAATAAGGAGGCCCTTATGAATCAATGGTTGGAACAGCTTAAAGCAATATCGGATCGGCATGAGCAGCTGCTTCATGCGCCTAATAAACAAGTTCAGCAGTCCAATGGTGTATTTGCAAGATTCGAGCATCCCGTTATTACGAATGAGCACACGCCTCTGTACTGGCGTTATGATTTGGACCCGGAGACTAATCCGTATTTAATGGAGCGAATTGGTGTTAATGCCGCTTTCAATCCGGGAGCCATTGAGCTGGGTGGGAAGTTTTATTTGATGGTTCGGGTAGAGGGTGCTGACCGCAAGTCCTTTTTCGCAGTTGCTGAAAGCGACTCTCCCGCAGAAGGCTTCCGCTTCTGGGATTATCCCGTACTGCTGCCGGAAACGGAAGATCCGGATATAAACGTGTATGATATGCGGCTTGTGAAGCATGAGGATGGCTGGATTTACGGGTTGTTCTGCACCGAGCGCAAAGATCCGGAAGCGCCAGCTGGCGATACGTCAAGCGCGGTTGCCCAAGGCGGCATTGCCCGCACGAAGGATTTGCGCACCTGGGAGCGTCTGCCGGATCTTGCTTCTCCGTCGCCACAGCAGCGAAATGTCGTGCTGCACCCTGAATTTGTCGATGGTAAATATGCCTTTTATACGCGTCCTCAGGACGGCTTTATTAATACAGGCGCAGGTGGCGGCATCGGCTGGGGCTTGTCAGAGAGCATGAACCCAGCTGTCATCGCCGAAGAAACAATCGTCGACAGCAAGCTTTACCACACGATTAAAGAAGTGAAAAATGGACAGGGTCCAGCGCCGCTAAAAACGGCTGAAGGTTGGCTCCATATTGCTCACGGTGTGCGCAATACAGCGGCAGGACTTCGTTACGTCCTGTATGCGTTCATGACGGATTTGAATGATCCGAGCAAAGTTACGTACGCACCAGGTGGTCATTTGCTTGCCCCGGAGGGAATTGAACGGATAGGCGATGTATCCAATGTCGTATTTTGTAATGGCGCTGTCCAGCTTCCGGGCGGCGAAGTGTACATTTATTATGCTTCCTCCGATACAAGAGTACATGTTGCTGCAACGAGTATCGGCCAGCTTGTCGATTATGTGAAGCAAACGCCGCCGGATCATCTGCGTTCCCGGGCAAGCGTCGAGCAGCGCACGGAGCTGATCAGCCGCAATCTCCAATTGATGGAGCAGGCGGAATACGCTTTTCTGCGCCGCAGCTAAGCAAACTAACAAACGTTGACGCTGTTAGCATAATTCATGACAATAAAAACAAAACAGCGTCATATTATTTTGCTTTCATAGCGTATATGATTACGATGTAAGCGATACCAAATATGACTCAGGGGGAAACAAAATGAAAAAAAGCTTGGCTTTATCTTCCGCAATTTTATTGATGACTTCCATTCTCGCTGCCTGCGGCGGCAATAATACGCCGGCCGAAAGCGCTCCAGCAGCCTCTGCTTCGGCAAGCCCTAGCGATTCCGCGGCAAGCCCGGAAGCAAGCGCAGCTAGCGAGCTGAGCGGCAAAATTAAAGTTTTGACGCATCGTACCGATTTTCTCAACGATGGGACGCTAGATAAATACGCAGCAGCTTTTAAAGAAAAATATCCGAAAGCTGAAATTGAGTTTGAAGGCTTGACGAACTATGCGACAGACATCCAAGTTCGCCTAACAACGGGCGAAGCAGGCGACGTATTGATGCTTCCGGCTGGACTTGCCGTTTCGGAATATCCGAAATATTTTGAACCGCTGCCGGATGATTTTTTCACCAATACTTTTTTCGCTGACCTGTCGCTGTTCGATGGCAAACGTTATGGATTGTCGACCGGCGTAAATACGCAAGGGATCGTGTATAACAAAAAAGCTTTTGCAGCAGCAGGCATCGATAAAGTTCCAGCTACGCTTGATGAGCTGTATGCGGATGCGGAAAAGCTGAAAGCTGCAGGCATCATTCCACTTTATATGAACTATGGCGCACAATGGCCAATGGGCAACTGGGGTGACGGCTCTGCATGGTACGTTGCGGGCGATCCGCAGTTTGTATCCAAGCTCGTAACAGATGAAGCACCATTCAAAGTGGACAACGCTTGGGGTATTCTTGCCAATATCGGCCGTACTTTCATTGAAAAAGGCTGGGTTGAAAAAGATCTGTCGACAAACAACTGGGAAATGTCGAAAGGCGAGGTTGCATCGGGTAAAGCGGCTATGTACTTCCTTGGCAACTGGGTCATTCCACAAATCGTAGGCGCTGGCGCATCGTCAGACGACATTGGCTTCTTCCCGCTTCCATACGACAATAGCGGCAAATACAATGCACCGCTTGGTTCGGATTATTTGGTTGGCGTAAGCAAAGACAGCAAAAACAAAGAGCTTGCGACAGCTTGGGTCAACTTCTTCGTGAAAGAGTCCGGTTATGTAGAGCAATCCGGATTCATGCCAATCGACAAGTCGGCACAGTCGACAATTGCTCAATTGGCTGAGTTCCAAGCAACTAACCCAACACTGCTGGAAAGCGAAGCTACAGATCCAAAATTCAATGAAATTGCCAATAAAGCGCAAATCGGCATCGGTACTGGCAACTATGTACAAGAGTATCTGGTTGCTGACGATCTGCAAGCAGCTTTCGACAAGCTGAATGCGAAATGGAAAGAAGCTAAAACAGCTTTGGGCTACTAAGTATAGCAGCTTCCACTAGCTGATTTATCTTAATAGAGCAACACAAGTCATAAACAATATATTTATTAGTGTTAAATTAGCGGTAAAATGCATGGCAACCTTGCTTCGGCGGCTCAGTCCCCGGAGTAAGGTTTCATGTGTTTAGCTGACTTTTTTCATTTTCAGGAGGATACGATGAAAGAGCAATGGACGATTGGGAATTGGAGATTTAAGGAACAAGAGCAGGGAGAATGGCTGCCTGCTGCCGTGCCAGGCTATGTACATACGGATTTAATTCAAAATGGCCGGCTGACAAATCCTTTTTACGGAACGAATGAGAAGGACGCGCAGTGGGTGGACAAAAAAGACTGGGAATACGTATCGAGCTTTCAGCCTTCACCGGAGCAGCTTGCTGGGGCGAAGCAGGATCTCGTGTTCGAGGGCCTCGATACATATGCGGATGTGTATTTGAATGGTTCACATGTACTGGCGGCAGATAATATGTTTCGTACGTGGAGAGTTGATGTTACGGACAGGTTGACAGCTGGCGACAATGAGCTGCGTATTTTGTTCCGCTCGCCGATTAAAGAAGATTTGCCGAAGCTGGCTCAGCTTGGTTATGCGCTGCCGGCACCAAATGATCAATCCGAAGTAGGCGGACTTGACGATAAGAAGATTAGCGTATTTGCCCGTAAAGCCCCCTACCACTACGGCTGGGACTGGGGCCCGCGTTTCGTAACGAGCGGTATTTGGCGTCCCGTATATTTGGAGGGCTGGTCCTATGTCCGGATTACCGATGTATACATCCGTCAGGATGAGGTGCGGGCAGAGCTAGCGAAGCTTACAGCCGTCATTGAACTGGAGGCTGAGCGCGAATGCGATGTCCTGCTGAAGCTGGCAGCATCCGATAATGGCATGTTCAGCGGGCATTCTGCTTCTTTAGCCGCAGGCAAACAGATGATTGAAATTCCGTTTGAAGTTGAAAATCCGCGCCTATGGTGGTGCAGAGGTCTGGGCGAGCCGGAACTGTACACGTTCCAGATCGAATGCTGGCATAGCAATAACGAAGTTCGATATGATTCGCAAAAGGTAACGACGGGACTTCGCACAATCCGGCTCGTTAGGCAGCAGGGCGATGTCGGCACTTCCTTTTATATGGAGCTGAATGGGGTTCAGGTTTTCGCCAAAGGCGCGAATCATATTCCAAATGACAGCTTTACGACGAGAGTCGGCTACGACCGTTATAAACATGAAATCGTAAGCGCCGTACAATCAAATATGAACATGCTTCGTGTCTGGGGCGGGGGCTTTTACGAGGAAAAAGCCTTCTATGAGTTGTGTGATCAATATGGCCTCCTCGTGTGGCAGGATTTCATGTTTGCATGCAGCATGTATCCGGGTGACGAAGCGTTTCTGCGCAGCGTGCAGCTGGAAGCTGAAGATAACATTAGGCGTCTGCGCAATCATCCGTCGATCGCCCTATGGTGCGGCAATAATGAAATCGATACCGCATGGTCGCATTATATTCCAGATGGCGGCTGGGGCTGGAAAAAATCGTACACGCAGGAGCAGCAAACGAAACTATGGGCAGACTATGAGGCGATTTTCCATCGCATTTTGCCAGAAGCTGTAGCGTCCTTGACGGTAGGAATCGATTATTGGCCTTCCTCGCCAATGGTTGATTTGACCGGCGACCTTACGCAGCACTCGGATTCTTCCTCGATTAGCGGAGATATTCATTATTGGGGCGTCTGGCATAATGTAGAGCCATTCGAAAACTATAATCGCTACGTCGGGCGCTTCATGAGCGAATATGGCTTCCAGTCGTTCCCGGAATACAAATCGGTGCGCAGCTATGCGGAAGAGGCGGATATGGAGCTGGAATCCACAGTCATGCTCGCCCATCAGAAAAATGGCGCCGGCAACCGACTCATTAAGCAATATATGGAGATGTATATGTCCGAGCCGAAGGATTTCCCTTCGTTTTTGTATATGAGCCAAATATTGCAGGCAGAGGCGATGAAAACGGCTATTGAAGCACATCGCCGCCGCAAGCCGTATTGCATGGGCTCCTTGTATTGGCAGATGAATGATTGCTGGCCTGTAGCCTCCTGGGCGGGCATGGATTATTACGGTCGCTGGAAGGCGCTGCAATATTATGCAGCACGAAGCTTCGCAGACTGCCTGCTGTCGGTAGACGATCGCAAGGAAGCAGGGGAAATCAGCTTCCACATCGTATCAGATCAGCTTGTTCCCGTACGAGGCCAGCTGCGCCTGCGCCTGTACAGCTTTAGCGGTGAGCTGCTGGGCGAGCAAAGTACTCCTGTCCGCGTAACAGCAAATACTGCGGCTAATGTGCTGACGCTTCAGCGCTCCGAGCTGCTTGGAGCTGCCGACACCGCGGCAAGCGTATTGCTGGCAGAGCTGCTGGATGAAGCAGATGGCCACACTCTGGCAAGCGAGCTGCATTATTTTGAGGCAATGAAGGACATTACGCTGGCACAGGCCGAGCTCAAAATAACAGAGTCCGAGCACAACGGCGTTGCACAGTGGACGCTGGAGACGAATACGCTGGCCAAAGGCGTCTGGCTGACATGTGAGCGTGAAGGCCGCTTCAGTGATAATTTCTTTGATTTGCTGCCAGGCACGGTGAAAACGGTCACGTTTATACCGCATGAACTGGGAGATTTCAACGCAGGTGCAAGCACGGGCGGAACAGAGCAGGATAGCCGCGTGACGGCCCGTTCAATGGTCGATTTTATTGTTCAAGCGAATGAATAAATAGCCTGAGCAAAAAAATAGCGGCGTTTTTTTTAAAAAAAGAGATGACAGAATGAAGCGCTTTCAGCTATAATGGCTGCATAAGGTTTAAATTTCAATACCGCGTCATGTAAATTGCCCGTTCATTGGCGATTGCAAGCGCGGTTCATTTTCACCAAGTTAAGCGCTATACCTAATCGCTTTTTCATAAAATAGATTAACGGATAGCAAGCTACGCCATGGAAAGGATTTGTGATCATTCGATGTCGATTTATTTTCAAGCAGAGGAAAGTGCACAGCATCGTTTTGGCGACAAAGATACCGCTATTTTGAAGCTGCTGGCCGACCGTTATGTGGGTGCGAATCCGCAGGCAGGATTTATTTTCCGCGCTTTCAACAAAAATGGCGTTTTGCAAAATGCAGAGGGACTGTATGAGCTGGATCTTGCTTCACGGTTTCCTGAGGCAAAACCTGGGCAGCTGAGCTATGGAGCAGGGCTCGTATGGAGCGATGAGGAGCGCAGCTTGGATATTAATGTACGCTGCCTTGGTCCTGTGAGACTGTATTTCAATGGCGAGCTAGTTTTTCGTTCGAATGTAATAGAGGAAATTAGCCCGGATGCAACGGTTAAGCTGAGTCTAGTATTTGCAAAGGGCTGGAACAGCTTATGGCTGTCGATGACTTGCACGCCAGCGGGCTTCGGCTGTCAAATCGGCTCCGACGAGGCCAAAGTAAGGATCATGAATGTTCGTGCACCATTCGAGGAGCGTTATGGGCAGTCGGGATGGATTTTCTCGCAGCCGGTTGATTCAGCCCTTGAGGCCGGCAAGCGGGTAGAAGTGGCGCAGCCGGATTTAATGGGATCACAGCAGCAGGAGCCGGGTCTGGACTGGCTGCCGGTTATCGATTGGACAGAGGAGGAGCGCAGCCTTGGCCAGCTGGAGCGGATTTTCGGAGAGCAGCATGGCAAAGCTGCCTATGCGTGGACGACATTGTATCAGCCGCAGCCTGGGAAACAAGCAGTCGTGCTTGAAGGCGAGTCCTCTGGCGAGCTTACCTTGTGGCTTGAAGGAAAACAGGTAGGTGAAAGCACAGCGGCAGGATCGTTTCGCATTGAGCTTTTGCTGGAAGCTGGCAAGCATCATTTCGTAGCTCGCAGCGTGTGCGGCCAGCAGTCTTGGGGCTTTGAGCTGACGGCGGCTAACGCCAATGATGGCAGCGCTGTCACAATGAGCCTGCCGCAGCAAGTGCATGGTTCGGGAGCAGGACAATGGCTATATGTCGGGCCGTTTGAAGCTGGGGCGGCTAACCCTACATGGGAGCAGCTTGTTCGCACGGATTGCCTATATGCTCTAAACAAGGCATCGCAGCCTGTTCAGCAGGGACAGATGTTGCACACCTACTGGCAGCTCGACCAACCGAACACTTGGGTACGTCCTTATTACGAAAATGCCATGCTAAGCAATAAATGGACAGTCGGTACGGTATCCAATTATGCGCGGTGGGATTATCCGCTTGGCGTCACGATATACGGCTTGCTGCAAACCGGTCGTTTTCTGGATCGTCCAGATATCGTCAGCTATGCGACTCAGCATGTTGAGGCATGTACGGAAATGTACGACTATTCCTTCTGGGATCGTGAGCAATATGGGTTCCCAGCCATTAATCAGCAGCTCGTCATGATGAAAATGCTCGATAATTGCGGCTCATTCGGCTCGGCTATGCTGGAGTCTAGACAAGGGCTCGCTACTGCAAGCGTAGAGCCAATTGCCGAGCGCATCGCTGATTTTATGCTAAATAAGCTGGAGCGCAAGCCCGATGGCGCATTTTATCGCACCTGCGAGGGCGAGTATGCTGCCAATACGATGTGGGCCGATGATTTGTACATGAGTACGCCATTTCTGTGCCGCTATGCTCGCTTAACGGGCAATCGGGAGGCGCTGGATGAAGCGGCGAAGCAATTTTTGCGCTTCAAAAACTATTTGTTTATGCCCGGTGAGAAGCTAATGTCCCATGTGTATGATTTTAAATATGACAGGGCGACAGGCATCCCTTGGGGGCGGGGCAATGGCTGGACGATTTTTTCACTGACAGAAGTGCTGGAAGCTTTGCCTGCGGCTCATGAGCTGCGCGATGAACTGCTGGACTTCTTTAATGAGCTATGCGAAGGCTATGCCGCTCGTCAATCAGATCGCGGCTTATGGCATCAGGTAGTCAATCGTCCAGATACTTATTTGGAGGCGTCCTGCACGGCAATGTTTGCTTATGGCTTCGCTCGGGGCGTTCGCTTCGGCTGGGTGAAGCAGCCAGCCGCTATCACGAATGCTGCGTTCCGCGCCTGGGACGGCTTGACGCGTTACGCCATTGACCGGCAGGGCAATGTGCATGGCGTATGCAGCGGCTCGCGCTACGCTTTCACAGCGGATTATTATGATCAGGATTTGCGGACGGTTGTCAACGACAATCACGGTATCGGCATTATGATGCTTGCCGGCACAGAAGTTGCCAAGCTGAAGCGGCATTTGCAAACGCAAACAAACGACGATAACGCAAAATAAGATGTGGTAAAAGCAAGGCCAAAAGAAAAAACTTGTCAGCGGCTCTATGTTGTAGTAGCCTATGGGTGAAGCGCTTAATCTAAAACATTAGGCGCCATTCCTCTGGTGAGTTAAGCGCTTAATCCAAAGCGTAAAACGAGCAGAAGGCAACTTATTATAACTGTGGTGAAAAGGATAAAATCATACATTTGCGATAGGAGGAAATGGGCATGACGACGATTCGACTGACGATGGCGCAAGCGCTGCTGCGGTTTCTGGATCAGCAATACATTTCGGTAGATGGCGAGGAAACGAAGTTCGTTGAAGGGGTATTCGGCATCTTCGGTCATGGCAATGTGACCGGCATGGGAGAGGCGCTGGAAAGAAGCGCAGGCCGCTTAACCTTTATTCAAGGCAAAAACGAGCAGGGCATGGTGCATACAGCAGCAGCCTTCGCCAAGCAGCGTAACCGCAAGCAGATTTATGCCTGCACGACCTCGATTGGCCCAGGTGCCCTGAACATGGTAACGGCTGCGGCAACAGCGACCGTTAATCGCATTCCGGTGCTGCTGCTGCCCGGCGATAACTTCGCTTCGCGCCAGCCGGACCCGGTGCTGCAACAGCTTGAGGTAAGCAGCGACTATACCCTTTCGGCTACGGATTCCTTCAAGGCCGTCAGCCGTTACTGGGACCGCATCGTTCGTCCAGAGCAGCTGATTACCGCAGCGCTGCAAGCGATGCGCGTGCTCACAGATCCGGCAGAGACTGGAGCGGTTACGCTCGCGCTGCCGCAGGATGTGCAGGCGGAGGCTTATGACTATCCAGAAAGCTTCTTTGCAAAACGCGTGCATTATGTTGACCGCCGCGAACCGACGAAAGATGCGGTAGCCCGTGCAGCAGAGCGCATTGCAGCGAGCAAGCATCCGCTTATCGTAGCAGGAGGCGGCGTCTTGTATGCGTCTGCGACCTCCGAGCTGCAAGCCTTCGCCGAAGCTTTCGGCATTCCGGTTACGGAAACGCAGGCCGGAAAAAGCGCATTCGATTGGCGCCATCCGCTGTATGCAGGAGCCATTGGCGTCACCGGCGCGCTGGCAGCGAATGAATGGGCCAAACAGGCTGATCTGGTTATTGGCGTCGGCACGCGCTACTCGGATTTTACAACCGCCTCCAAGTCCGCATACGCGAACCCGGATGTGCAGTTTATCAACATTAACTTAAATGGCGCTGACGCAGCGAAGCTGGGCGGTGAAGCGGTAATTGCCGATGCCCGAACTGGTTTGCAAGCGCTGCAAAGTGCGCTGCAAGCAGCGAATTACAAGAGCAGCTACACCGATGCGGAAGTGGCGCAGCGCAAAGCGGCTTGGGATGCAGAGGTTGATCGTCTTTATAAGGAAGAGCATGAAGGCGGCTTCTCCCAAACCCGCGCGCTCGGCGTTATTAATGAAACGATTGATTCGTCTTCCGTCGTCGTTGGCGCTGCCGGAAGCCTGCCCGGCGATTTGCACCGCTTATGGCGTTCGACCGAGCCGAAAACATATCATATGGAATATGGTTTTTCCTGCATGGGCTACGAAGTTAGCGGCGCTTTCGGAGCAGCACTCGCCGAGCCGCAGCGCGAGGTGTATGCGATGGTTGGCGATGGCAGCTACTTGATGCTGCATTCCGAGCTGGTGACGAGCTTGCAGGAACAGCGCAAGTTTACGATATTGCTTTTTGACAATCATGGGTTCCAGTGTATTCATAACTTGCAGCGCGAGCATGGCAGTGATGGCTTCGGCAATGAGTTCCGCTACCGCGAAGCGAGCACAGGCAGATATACCGGACAGCCGCTGCCGATTGATTTTGCTGCCCATGCCCGCAGTCTTGGGGCCAGTGCATACAAAGCAACCAATGCGGAGGAGCTGCGTGAGGCTTTGCTTCTGGCGAAACAGGAAGAGCGCACGACGCTGATCGAAATTAGCGTATTGCCGGGCACGAACTCCGGCGGCTATGAATCCTGGTGGCATGTTGGCGTTCCTGCTGTATCAGAGAGCGACAAAGTTCTCAAGGCGCATGAAGCGATGCAGGCAAAGCTCAGCAAGGCAAAGCAGCTGTAACAGGTTGATCCTATTTTTGAATAAGGAGCTGGGGTAAGCGATGAAGCCATTTACATTTTCACTCGGCATTCACCCGATTAACTGGGTTGGCGAGGATGTACGGGAGCATGGGGCGGATACGACCTATGAGCAGATTTTGGATGATATTCAGCGGCTGGGGCTGACCGGAACGGAAATGGGGCGCAAATATCCGGCCGACACTGCCGTATTGCGCGAGGAATTGGGCAAGCGAGGCATTCAGCTCGTGTCCCAGTGGAAATCGGTGCTGTTCTCTGATCCCGCTTACCGCGAGGCTGAGCTTGAGGGCTACCGAAAGCATGCCGAGTTTTTGCAAAGCATGGGGAGCAAGGTCATTAGCACGGCTGAGGTTGGCGGCTCGCTGCATTTTGATCCGCGGCGTACGCCGAATGAGACGGAAGTGCTGCGGCTGGATGAAGCGGGCTGGCAGTCGCTGGCGACAGGCCTTAACGCTGCCGGAAAAATAGCGGCTGAATACGGCTTAAAGCTGGCTTACCATCATCATGGCGGAACCGTAGTTGAGCAGCCGGAGGAAATCGACAAGCTGATGGAGCTGACGGACCCGGCCTATGTGCACCTGTTGTTTGATACAGGTCATGCTTATTATGGCGGAGCGAAGCCGCTGGATGTGCTGAATAAACATTATGACCGCATCGCATATATTCATTTGAAAGATATTCGCCAGTCAGTACTCGATGAAGCCCGCTCAGAGCAGGCCGATTTCGTCACTTGTATTCGCAAAGGCGTATTTACGGTGCCGGGTGACGGCTGCCTTGATTTTGCGCCAGTTATTCAGGAGCTCACGGCTCGCGGCTATAACGGCTGGGCGATGCTTGAAGGCGAACAGGACCCTGCGACTCATAATCCATATGAATATGCGAAGAAAGCGATTCGTTACTTAACTTCGTTAAGGTGAAACGGCTGTCACCGTCCTTTGGCGGCTAAGCTACCGTTTCGAAGGTGAAATATAAGCAGATGATACGTGTGAAACTTATACATGCTTATATTTTAAATAAATCTAATTAAGTATTTCATAACATTAAATAACTTTAGGAGGTGGGCCCTCGAATGGCTTATATCACTTATGACGCAGCGAAGCCCCTGGATTTTACGGCCATTGGCCGCTTGTGCATCGATCTGAACGCGAATGAAGTTAATCGCCCGATGGAAGAGACCATGACGTTTACCAAATACGTTGGAGGCTCTCCGGCGAATATTGCGATTGGCATGTCCCGTCTCGGGATGAAAACATCGTTTATCGGCAAGGTTGCCGATGACCAAATGGGCCGTTTTATTACGACGTATTTGGAAAATAATCAAATTGCCACCTCGGGCGTCGTTACGGATGACAGCGGTGCAGTGACAGGGCTTGCTTTTACCGAAATTAAAAGTCCGTCGGAATGCAGCATCTTAATGTACCGCGACAACGTCGCTGACCTGTTGCTTAAGCCGCAGGAGGTTAGCGAAGAGCTGATTGCCCAGTCTAAAATGCTCCTTATCTCGGGTACGGCGCTGGCGCAAAACCCTTCACGCGAAGCGGTGTTCCTGGCCATCGATTATGCCCGCAAGCATGGCGTCGTTATTGCCTTTGATCTTGACTACCGTCCATATACGTGGAACTCGCCGGAGGAAACGGCGATCTATTACAACCTGGCTGCTGAAAAATGCGATATTATTATGGGTACTAGAGAAGAATTTGACAATATGGAAACATTCGAGCCTAATCCGGAGCGTGATGACCATGTGACCGCAGCGAAATGGTTTAATTATGCCGCACAAATTGTCATTATCAAGCATGGCAAGGACGGCTCCATTGCTTACACGAAGGATGGCGCTTCGCACCGGGCCAAAAGCTTCCCTGCCAAAGTCATTAAAACGTTCGGAGCAGGCGATTCGTATGCGGCAGGCTTTTTGTACGGCAGCATGCAGGGCTGGTCGATTGAGAAAAGCATGGAGTTCGGCAGCGCCGCTGCTTGTATCGTCATTTCCAGCCACAGCTGCTCTGACGCTATGCCGTCCGCCGAGCAGGTTCAAGACTATATTGACCGCTGCAACCGCGGCGAAATCATCATTTAATTTTAAAACAGAGAGGATTGAGTGGATATGACAGCAACATTAAGCAATTGGATTGGTGGAAAATGGGTAGCCTCCGTATCACAGCAGACAGAAGCCGTTTACAATCCGGCAACGGAAGAGGTGCTGGCTTATGTGCCGCTATCTTCGAATGAAGATGTGGAGCAGGCTGTAGCCAATTCGAAGGAAGCATTCACTTCATGGAGCCGCACACCTGTACCGAAACGGGCACGCGTATTGTTCAAATACCAGCAGTTGCTCGTTGATCACTGGGAAGAGCTGGCACAGCTTGTAACGAAAGAAAACGGCAAAAGCTACGCCGAAGCTTATGGCGAAGTGCTGCGCGGCATTGAATGCGTTGAATTTGCGGCGGGTGCGCCTAATCTGATGATGGGCAAGCAGCTTCCTGACATTGCGACTGGACTAGAATCTGGCATGTACCGCTATCCGATTGGCGTAATCGGCGGTATTACACCGTTTAACTTCCCTATGATGGTGCCGTGCTGGATGTTCCCGCTTGCGATCGCCTGCGGCAATACGTTTGTGCTCAAGCCATCGGAGCGGACGCCGCTGCTCGCGAATCGTCTTGCTGAGCTTTTTCAGGAAGCGGGTCTTCCGGATGGCGTGCTGAACATCGTTCACGGTGCGCATGATGTCGTTAACGGCTTGCTGAAGCATCCCGATGTAAAAGGCATTTCCTTCGTTGGCTCGCAGCCGGTAGCGGAGTATGTCTATCGCACAGGAACGGCGGAAGGCAAACGCGTTCAAGCGCTCGCTGGCGCGAAAAACCATTCTATCGTTATGCCGGATGCCGACCTTGATCTGACGGTTAAAGAAATTACGAACGCTGCCTTCGGCTCGGCAGGCGAGCGCTGCATGGCTTGTGCGGTTGTCGTCGCTGTCGGTGACGTGGCTGACAAACTCGTAGCCAAGCTTCTGCAAACAGCGGATTCGCTAACGATTGGCAACGGTTTGGAGGAAGGTATTTTCCTCGGTCCGGTCATTCGTGGACCACATAAAGAGCGGACGCTTCGCTATATTGAAATCGGCGAGCAGGAAGGCGCACAGCTGCTGCGCGACGGACGCAAAGATGCTGCGGCTGCGGCAGATGCGAAGGGCTATTTTGTCGGCCCGACCTTGTTTGACGGCGTACAGAAGGAAATGACGATCTGGAAAGATGAGATTTTCGCTCCGGTACTGGCGATTGCACGGGTTGCGACGCTGGAAGAAGCGATTGAGCTTGCCAATGCGTCGGAGTTTGCAAATGGCGCCTGCCTATTCACGAAGGATGGCAGCAACGTCCGTACATTCCGCGAAACGATTGAAGCGGGCATGCTCGGCGTCAACCTTGGCGTACCAGCGCCAATGGCGTTCTTCCCTTTCTCTGGATGGAAAAAATCATTCTACGGCGATCTGCATGCCAACGGCACAGATGGCGTCGAATTTTATACGCGCAAAAAAATGGTGACCGCTCGTTGGTAGCCTGATAGGTAGCTTATTGAAAAACGGATAATCGCATAAAGGAGACCAATCAAAATGGTACAAAAAATTAAAATCGGCATTATCGGCGCAGGCCGCATCGGAAAAATCCATGCCGACAACTTGCTGCGGCTCCCGCAGGTGGAAATTGCCGCAATCAGCGATTTGTTCGCAAACGCGGAGCTGGAAGCATGGGCTGCTGAACGCGGCATCGCTACCGTTACGAAAGACAGCGCTGCGCTTATCGCAGACCCAGCAATTGACGCCATTTTCATTTGCTCTTCAACAGATACACATGTGCCGCTTATTAAACAAGCTGCGGAAGCAGGCAAGCATATTTTTTGCGAGAAACCGGTCAGCATGACGCTTTCACAAACAGAGGAAGCAGTCGAAGCGGTACAGAAAGCGGGCGTAAAGCTGCAAATCGGCTTTAACCGCCGCTTTGACCACAACTTTAAACGGATTCGCGAGCATGTGGAACAGGGAACGATTGGCGAGACGCATATTATAAAAATTACGTCGCGCGATCCGAACCCGCCTCATAAAGATTACATCAAGGTGTCCGGCGGTATTTTCATGGATATGATGATTCATGATTTTGATATGGCCAGATTTTTGGCAGGCAGCGAGGTTGAGGAAGTTTTTGCGCAAGGCAATGTTCTCATTGATCCTGTATTCGCGGAATGCGATGATCTCGATACTGCGATTGTGACGCTGCGCTTTCAAAACGGGGCGCTTGGCGTAATCGACAACAGCCGTCAAGCCGTATATGGCTACGATCAGCGTGTCGAGGTATTCGGCTCCAAGGGCAGTGCCGCCGCAACGAATGATCACCCGAATACAGCGGAAATTAGCACAGCCGAGGGCATTGTGCGGGATAAGCCGCTGCACTTCTTCCTTGAACGTTACAATGCTGCTTATGTAGAGGAAACCCAGTTGTTTATCGAAGCGCTGCTGCTGGATAAGAAGGTAAAGGTCGATGGTCACGATGCGCTGCAAGCCGAGCGGATTGCAAGAGCGGCGAAGCTGTCAGTAAAGCTTAGACGGCCAGTGAAGCTAAGCGAGCTGCACGAGCTTACGTAAGTAGACGGATACAAGAAAGGTTGTGTGCGCAAGTGTCTGATTTAATCGTAAAACCAAGCGCTGCTCCGGGCGAGCAGGGCGAGCTCATGAACATAACGCCGCAAAGCGCAGGATGGGAGTATGTTGGTTTTCGCATCGTCCATCTGGAGCCGGGCGAGCAGCTTAAGCAGAATACGGCTGAAAATGAAGTATGCCTCGTGCTGCTGAGCGGACGCGCGGATGTGCGCACTCAGAAAGAAGAGTGGAGCAACATCGGCCAGCGGATGAGCGTATTTGAGAAAATTCCGCCATATTCGGTTTACGTGCCCAATGATGATTTTTATGAAATTGAAGCCGTAACTGCGCTGGATATCGCCATTTGCTCTGCTCCTGGCCAAGGCCAGCATCAAGCGAGACTGATTGCCCCGGATGCTGTAGGTGTAGAGCAGCGCGGATATGGCAATTTGGAGCGGCAAATCCATAATATTTTGCCAGAAACAGCGCCAGCGGACAGCCTGCTCGTCGTTGAAGTGTTTACGCCAAGCGGACACTGGTCCAGCTACCCGCCGCATAAGCATGACCGGGATGCGCTGCCGGAAGAATCGCTGCTGGAGGAAACGTATTATTTTCGCGTAGAGCCTGAGCAGGGCTTCGCCATTCAACGTGTGTATACGGACGACCGCTCGCTTGACGAGACGCTTGTCATTCGCAATGGGGAAGCGGTTCTCGTGCCGCGCGGCTACCACCCTGTAAGTGCGCCTCCTGGCTATGAGGTGTATTATTTAAACGTGATGGCTGGACCTACCCGCATTTGGAAATTTCATAATGATCCGGACCATGCCTGGATTATGACGACGCCTGCTGAAGATACGGCTAAAGCCTAGAAAGCAGCGCCGTTTTACAAGGGCAACAACTAATAGTAGAAACCAGCTTTCGTTTTGCGGAGGCTGGTTTCTATCATTTTAAGCCAATTACACCAATTTCATTGCAAGATAACATGCTGTGATACATAATAAGTCTACCAGTTCAAAAGTAACGGAGGTCGTTTATGAAAGCTACTATTTATGATATCGCCAGAGAAGCGGGCGTCTCCATTGCGACGGTCTCCCAAGTCATTAACGGCAAAGGGAAAATCAGCGAAGAGCGGCGAAATGAAGTGATGCGCATTATGGAGCGGCTTAACTACCAGCCTAGTGTAATCGCTTCCGCGCTTACCGGGAAGCGGACGTATACACTTGGCCTGCTCGTTCCAGACATATCCAACCCCTTTTTCGCTGAAATTGCCCGCGCCGTTGAGGATCAGAGCCGCCGATTAGGCTACAGCCTCGTCATATGCAGCACGGACAATAAAGACGAGCGGGTAGAGCGTTATTTGTCGCTGCTGCGGCAAAAAAGCGTGGACGGCATCATTATCGGTACCGGAATCGATAACGAAGATATTATTAAGCCGCTGCTGACACAGTCCATCGCTGTAGCGCTCATTGCGCGGGACATGCCTGCCCTGGCCGTGCATACGGTCATCGTGGAGGATTTTAAAGGAGGAGCGCTTGGCGCCCGGCATTTGCTTGAGGAAGGGCATCACCGGGTCGCGGTGCTTGCCGAGCATATGAAGGTCAGCAGCAGCCGCGAGCGGGTTAGCGGATTTAGAAGTGTCGTCGATGCAGCGGGGCTGCCTTGGTCCGACGCCTCCGTCAAGTTTTGCGACTATACGCTGGAGGACGGCAAGCGCAAAGCGCTGGAGCTGCTGAAGCTCACGGAGCGGCCAACCGCATTGTTCTGTTGTAATGAGCTGCTCGCCATCGGCGCGCTGCAAGCAGCGAAGGAGCTTAAGCTTCGTATTCCACGTGATGTATCGGTTATCGGCTTTGATAATACGATTTTGGCCTCGGTAAGTGATCCGCCGCTGACGACGATTGCCCAGCCTATTGAAGCGATGGGGAAAAAGGTTGTTGATTTGCTGGTAGAAACGTTGCAGGACAAATCAGCTGCCGCAAAAGCAGAGCGCATTGTTTTGGAGCCCGAGCTGATCATTAGGCACTCTACAAGCTCCATTCATGTATAACATTGGATCATGTTTGTCTTAAGGGTGAATCGCTCAAGAAGAGGAGCGGCTCGCCCTATTTTTAATCATAGCCCAAATAAAAATGAACGTCATTAAGCCTCCTTCAATAATGAGCGATACGAGCGGAAACCAATAGCTTAAATAACGATCAACCATGCTGCCTTCATTGCTGTACGGAAACATAGGGCTCAACACAAGTACGGCACCGAATACATATACCCATGGTTTATGTGACTTCAACCCAAGCCACTGCGCAGTTCCTTCCGTAATCGCGTAATACAAGGTTGAGATGGTAATGAACGATCCGGAAATGAAGATGAGCAGCAGCAGCACCTCGATCCTCTCGAAAATAATAAACTGAGTAATTCTCGACAGGATATAGATTGGATTTTCAAAATGCGCTGCCATCACGGGTCCCATCACCACTATGCTGTACAATAAATAAATTGTCATGATCGAAGTGCCAAGCACAACGGCGTAAACCTTCATTTTTAAAATGCTCTTTTGTTGTTTGATATGCGGCATCAGCATCCCCATCATTATGCAAATGCCAAACCAGCTGCCGGGATAGATGGCACCTTTTATGGCGGGAAAAATGCCGTACTCAAAGGGCGGGAGCAGATAGTGCAGCTGGATATAAGGAATGGAGCTGGTAAATAAAACAATGGAGGTTAACAAAATAATGACGCCAATAATTTGGCTCAGTCTTGCAATCGCCTCCACACCTTTTATGGCAGCCAGCCCGGCACATATCGTCATCGAGATCGAGAAGACCAGGCGAGGCGTCTCAGGCATAAGCGTCCGAGACAAAAAATCACAATAAATCCACATCGCCGTAACCATCACTCCGAGAAAAAACAGCAGGAAAATGAGGCCGACAACCTTGCCCGCTTTTCCTAAAATGGAGCGTGTATATTGAATTAACGATTGGCCAGCGTACAATCTGCCCAGCCGATAAAGCAGAATAGCAACATAAATATCGATTAAAGCGCCCAAAGCCATCGACAGCCACAAATCCTGCTTAACCTTAGCGATCAGCAGGCTCGGAACCGAGAAAAATGTGAGCGAGGTAATCGATACAAAAATGATGAAAAAGAATTCACCCGATGAAATTAGACTCTTTTTCACTGTGCATCATCCTTTTTTATATTGCTGTCAATTAGCAATCCGGATTTTACAATCTCAATCGAAATGCTGCTCTGTACCTTAATATTAGCAAGCTCCTCGTTCCAGCCATCTTTCAGCGTTTCCCAGCTTTTTGGGGCTTTGCGATGGATCGTTTCTCCAAAACCGACAGCGTCGCTCTTGTAGGAGCGAAAGAGCTTATACAGGGTTTTCTCTATGGATGCCGTAATCGCGTTGCTCAGCTCTGATTTGATTAAGTCTGTCGTCTTCTTATCCGTCAAATCCAGCGTATCGGTGGACGTCTTAATGGAAGCATTGGACTTCATACGTACGTTCATTTGCAACTGTCCGTTTTCAAATGTTGGCTTCATAGCAATATGGATGTTTTTCAAATCAAAAATGATTGATTTCTTATCCTCGGTAGTCATTTGGAATAAGCCCTGCGCGGATAGCTGGGTCAACCAGCTTACAACCTGCGTTTCCTCGCTGTTCAGCCAGCCTACCATCAGATTATTGCGAAAGACAGCAAGGTCCGTAATTTCCATCACGATATCCTTAGAGCCTGAATTGTCAACCTTAAGCAATCCAGGCACTGCTACTTGAAAGCTTGACTGCTCCAGTCTAGGCAAAAATTGATAAAGCTGGATGCCGCCGCTTGTCGGCTTGTAGGTTTTATTTTTAAAATAAGCTTTCCATTCGTCGGCGGCTACAGCTTGCAGCTCTTTGGAATCAGTCAGCACTTCCTTGACAGGACGCCGTGAAACCATCACCCAGCAGTTGAAATTCTGATTCGGCTCCCGCCAGAAGAAATCCATCTTATGATCCAGGCCTTGTCTGGCTAAACGTTCTCCAATGAGAAGAACCTTCGTCTGGGAGAAAAAGAGGCTTTTCTTCGCCTGCTTGCGAATCGTCTCAAGTGCATCTTCAACTGTTAACCCGCTTGCCGAATATGTGGCAATCGCTCTGCGCTGCTGTCCGCCTCCACCAGCGGCAACGGGAAGTGTCGGATTCACGAGCTGGACGGTAACCTGGAGCTGCCCCTGTTTATTTACATCCAAACCAATGGCTGAAACAACGGTCAATTGATCAAAATTGATTTGGCTCCAGCAGCCGCTAAGCAGCAGCAGCATACTAAGGAAACAGGCATATTTACTAAGGTGGAGAAACACATAGTAGTCCCCCTTTTTTAAAATATAGGAAAGGATATGATTTTTCCATCCTTTCTCTCTATTTCTCGGATTGAAACGCGCGGCGCCGCCAAAGGACGGAGGGCAGCCGTTTCACCTTGGACTTCAATTTTAACGTTTATTGCGAAGTGTAAACCAAGGAACACGAAATATAGCTTTCTCGGCTTCTTTTTTCTTAAACGGAGCGAATGGCGATAAATAGGGCAAACCCACCGATTGAATGGAGGCAAGCTGAACTCCCAGCATAAATAGCCCAATAATAATGCCGTAAAGCCCTAATAGCGAAGCGAGCAGCAGCATGAAAAACCGCAGCATCCGAATCGTTCCCGACAGAGAAATCGAAGGTATCGTGAACGAGGCAATCGCTGTGCCGGCAACAATCATGACCGATGGGGAAGAGATTATACCTGCTTGTACTGCGGATTCGCCAATAACGAGCGCTCCTACAATACTGATGGCAGATCCGATAGACCGCGGCATTCGAATGCTGGCCTCGCGCAGCCCCTCAAAAATGACTTCCATAATCAGCGCCTCCATCAAGACGGGGAAAGGAACACCATCTCGTGCAGACAATATGCTGCTTAGCAGCTGTGGGGGAACCATTTCCGGGTGGTAAGTCAAAATGCCGACATAGGTAGAGGGCAGCAGCAGCGTAATGAAAAAACCGGCATAACGAATCCACCGAATGAAAGTAGCCACAGGGTAAGCCAAATATAAATCCTCGGTCGTCTTGAGCAAATGAAACAGCGTACAAGGCAGGGCGAGCACAAATGGAGTGCCGTCGACCACAATAGCTACACGCCCATCCAATATAATGCCAGCCACATCATCAGGCCGCTCGGTACTGTATACCGTCGGGAAAAAGGAGGTCGGGCTGTCTTTAATAATTTCTTCAATATAGTGGGACTCCAATACCGCATCGATATCGATCGACTGCAGCCGTTTGCGTATTTCGTCAACGGTTTCCTTGTCTGC
The DNA here is from genome assembly GCF_059609455.1 of Paenibacillus liaoningensis. Taxonomy (NCBI): domain Bacteria; kingdom Bacillati; phylum Bacillota; class Bacilli; order Caryophanales; family Paenibacillaceae; genus Paenibacillus; species Paenibacillus liaoningensis. The sequence continues at coordinate 275,351 of NZ_JCAALU010000007.1, read as the reverse complement.
CCGGTCATGGATATAGACCATCGCTATTTTGGTATGCGACAGATTGCCAACCGTCAGCGTCTCCACACGAAAAGCCTTGTCGCGAATACGCCTGCGAATGAGCGAAATGTTAACGCTTAAAGATTCCACGAAGCCATCTCGCGGCCCGCGGATGACACTGGACGAAGCTGGTTCATCAATGCTGCGGGTTTCAAGGCCTTGCGTATTGACAGCAATGGCTCCTTCGCTGTCCTCTACTAAAATAATCGTCCAGCCGCTAACAAGCAAAGGCACGCATTCATCAGAGGTATTGACCATTTTCACATGATTTGCTGTCAGTATATAGCTGCAAAGGAGCTCATGAGGAGGCTCGCTTTGATGAAGAAGCTTAAGCTGCTGGGTTCCTGAAATAAGTGGCGAAATGACATCGGCATTTAAATTTTGCTTGCTAACGAGTCCATCAATCCAAATGACGGAGGCAGAAATACGCTCCTCGCCGATTAAGCAGTTTCTCGTTGATAAATCTGAGCTGTTGCCAAGCTCGGTCACTAGCTCATTATAAAGGTCGCGCGTCGTGTTTACCTTGCTCTTGGGCATTTTTCTGCAGCTCCTTTTGCTAAAGCTTGTCATTTTCGTACGGATCACATAGTTATTGTGGCTAAAATTGGCTATATTATTCGATGAACGCAGAGCGTAATTTGAATGGAAAGCTAGTCAATATTTTGGAAAGCAAGTAAAATGGTATTTAAGTTAAAGATCGAATCAAGTGTTGCGGAGAAAGGGGCTAATTAAAATGACAAAAACAATTGGACTAATCGTAGGAAGCTTGCGAAAAAATTCATATAATCGAATGGTGGCGCAGACGCTGAGCGAACTGGATGCTTCTATTGCATTTAAGTGGATTGAGCTACAGGAGCTTCCTTTGTTTAATGAAGATTTGGAGGCGGGAGACGGACCAGAGGCGGTACAGGCGTTTAAGGCGGCTATTCAAGCAGTGGATGGCGTTATAATTGTATCGCCAGAGTACAATTCCGGCATTCCGGGCGTGCTCAAAAATGCAATTGACTGGGCGTCCAGGCCATCTCGCGGCTCCGTGCTGCGCAGAAAACCATTTGGCCTCATTGGCGCAACGCCGGGCGGCATGGGTACCGTTCATGCCCAGCTACAAACCCGGCATATCCTAGAGTCCGTCCAGGCGCAGGTGCTTCCTTTTCAGAAGCTGCTTATTTCACAAGTTCACACGAAAGTAGATGCGGAGCAGCATCGCCTAACGGATGAGAAGACGAAGGAATATTTGCAGGCTTATTTGCAAAAGTTTGTGCATTGGATCGATCATATCCCTGCTTTAGATTAAAGAACAACTATAAAATTTCGACACCAGCCGTGGGAGAGGGGCCCAATGAATGGAATCAGCAGCAGAAAGATGGTATGAAATTGCCAATACGGTAAATCGAAACTGCACTTTAGCGGATAATTTGAATCAGCTGTATCGTTCCAGCTCCTCAGAACAGAGGATACATATGCCGGAACAGCTTGGACGCGGTTACTGGCAGCTCAATCAGATCCATTCGTCCATGGAGCTTGTCATATGTGACGCCTCATTCCATAAGGCTACTTCCTTGCAAAGCCTGGAGCGGAACAACAGCTTAAAACTAAGCTTTTGTCTTGGGGAAAGGCTTCAATGGAATGAAGAAGAGCTTGGAAAAGAATATCAGCTGGAGCACGGGGAGGTTTCAGCCTTCGGACATCTTCCCACAAGCAGCAGCTGCCAGTTTAACGTCAATCAGCATATTCGTGGGGTAACTCTCAAGCTGGATCGCCTAACGGAGATTGGCGCTTTACAGCAGCTGCCGCTGCATAAAATTTCATCCATATTGACAGAAAATCGCGAGCCTTTTCATCATTCCTCGATGACGCCGGAGATGAAGCGAATTACGCAACATATTTTTCACTGCAATTATCAGGGAGCGATTAAACAGCTTTATTTAAGCGGGAAGGTGCTTGAGCTGCTTGCCGTTTATTTCAATGAAGCGATTTTGCAAGAGCAACCACAGCCACGCTTGTCAGGATTATCCCGCACTGATATTGACAGCCTGCACCGTGCCAAACAAATCGTCGATGCGCAATTAGTAACGCCTCCTAGCTTGGAAGCATTGAGCAAGCTCGTTTGCTTGAATGAATTTAAGCTCAAAAAAGGCTTCAAGCTGCTGTTCGGCCTGCCTGTTCATGCTTATATTATTAATCGAAGATTAGACGAAGCCTATCGCTTGCTTGAGGAAGGGAAGCTGATAATACCGCGGCGGCGGCAGCCGTCGGCTTTAGCAAAGCAAGTCATTTTTCAGAACAATTCAAACGAAAATACGGGATCAACCCCTCTGAATATTTCAAATTCTATCCGCTAAAAGGAAACCGCCGCTAAAAATCCGCTTAAAGAACCTTTTACTCCCGATTTGGGTATCAGCCCAAACCCAATATATGCGATATTAGCTTATACATCGCGCTTTATGTATGAGAATGATTTTTAATATCAATTATGTTGGGACGGAGTGAAATGAAGACGAAATCTGAAATATCCGGTTTAGTTCAAATTGCCGGCGAGCGGAAAGGGCTGTTAGTAACAGCCAGCATATTCTCGACCCTTTCGAGCCTGCTGCAAATTGTACCGTTTATTGCGGTATATAAAATCGTCCAGGAGCTGCTCATTCATGCGCAGCAGCCGGCCAATATGAACAAAGAGCTGCTCATCCATTGGGGAATCGTTGCTTTTGTCTCCTTGCTTGCCATGCTTGCAGCGATGTATGTAGGGGGATTGTGCTCGCATATTGCCGCTTTCAACATTCTTTATGAGCTTCGGGTGCGGCTTGCAGAGCATGTGGCGAAAGTGCCGATGGGATACCATACGAAAACGGCAACGGGAGAGCTCAAGAAGATTATTGAGGTTAGCGTGGAAAAGATTGAAAAGTTTATTGCCCATCAGCTGCCCGATCTCATTAGCGCAATCGTCATTCCAATCGTGTTAATCGGTTATTTGTTTTGGCTGGATTACCGAATGGCACTCGTATTACTGCTCCCAATTGCCGCAGGCGTGTGGCTGCAAACCAGATTGTTCGGCATCACCGCAAATTCATTTCTGACGTTCAAGCAAGCCTTTATGAAATACCGCGATGTTTCTTTGAAAATTACAGATATCTGCAAGACGTCGTACAGCCTCTTTTTTGTCATCATTATTTCGCTGTTTACATTCGTCGTGCCGATCGGCCTATTGCTGTTCAGCGGTCAAGCAGGCAGCCAGTCCTTCGCCATTACGTTTATTTTGTTCCTCATCGTTACGCCAAGCCTATCGGCACCGCTGCTGAAGCTAATGCATCTAGGAAGCGGGCTGCGTGAAATTGTCGAGGGACATAAGCGGATTGAGGCTGTATTTGCCGAGAAGCTCGCTCTAGAGCCGGCGTCGCCCCAAATGCCTCATCATTACGATATTGCCTTTCAAGACGTGTCCTTCGCTTATGAGCAGACGGAAAGCAAAGATTTTAAGCCAGTCCTGCAAAATGTAAATTTTGTAGCGCATGCTGGCGAGCTCACTGCCCTAGTGGGTCCATCAGGCGGAGGGAAATCAACCATTGCGAGCTTGCTGCTGCGATTTTGGGAGGTGCAGGAGGGCACCATTTCGATTGGCGGTATTCCCATTCGCGATATTGGAACAGACAAGCTGATGGAGCTCGTACCCTTCGTTTTTCAGGATGTACACCTCTTTTACGATACGATTGAGAAAAATATTCGGATGGGCAACAAGGCGGCCACCAGGGATGAAGTGCAAGCAGCTGCAAAAACGGCCTGCTGCCATGAATTTATCGAGAAGCTGGATCAAGGCTACGCTACCAAAATTGGACAAGGCGGTACGTATTTATCCGGCGGTGAGGCTCAGCGCATTGCGATTGCCCGAGCCTTGCTTAAGCGCGCCCCGATACTCGTACTCGATGAAGCAACAGCCTATGCCGATGCTGAAAATGAATACAACATTCAGCAGGGCATCGCCCAGCTGGTGAAAGGCAAAACGGTCATCATTATCGCCCATCGCCTCTCCACCATCCGTTCGGCTCAGCAGATTCTAGTCGTCCAGCAAGGCAAAATTGTCGAACAAGGCACCCATGAACAGCTGCTCAAGAAACAGGGGCTGTATGAGCAAATGTGGCTGGCCCATCAAAGCGCGGCTTCATGGAAACTGGGCGTTAGAGGAGGGGAGCCTCAGCTGTGAGAAACTACTTTTATAACATTTCCGGCGGTTCGCCTAAAAGCTTATGGCCGTCTGCTATTGCTGCTATTTTGGATGGCATCGCGAAAATCATTCCTGCCGCGCTGCTTGTAGATCTTTTTAATACGATTTACATGTCGTTTGCGCAGCCAGAGCTTGGCCTGAATACGAACCGCATGTGGGTCGTGTGCATAGTACTGTTCGCTTGGCTGCTTGTGGAATATGCAGCTTACGCTTCCCTTTACGATAAAACGTACCGGGCGGCCTACAGCCTCGCTGCATCAGGGCGATTAAAGCTGGCTGAGCATATTCGCCATCTATCGCTCGGTTTTTTCGGCAAACGAGATCCTGGGGACTTGACGAATCTTATTTTGAGTGATTATGGACAGGTGGAGCATACGATTTCTCACAATGTGCCGCAGCTCATCAGCGCTGTCGTGCTGCCCATTATGGCGCTAACCGGTCTTATATGGCTGGACTATCGAATGGCGCTGGCGATGTTTATCGCCGTTCCGCTTGGCGTGCTGTTATTGTGGCTGACGGATAGGCTTCAAGCACGGCTGAGCGAAAACCACGTGCAAGCTAAAAATGAGGCGGCCAGCCGTCTTCAGGAATATTTGACGGGCATTCGTGAAATTAAAGCTCATCATTTGGGCGGCGAACGCTTTGAGCGGCTGCGCCTTTCGTTTGACCGACTAAAACAAGCATCAATCCGGCTGGAAGCGATTATGGGACCGATGATTATGGGGGCGATGCTGCTTGCCCGATCGGGAATGACGCTAATGATTTGGACCGGCAGCTATTTGCTTGTCGGCGGCAGCTTGTCTTTGCCTGTCTTTCTGCTGTTTCTGCTCGTCGGAACGAAAATCTTTGAGCCCTTGACGATTGTGCTGATGAATTACGGAGAAATGCGTTATTCCGCCTACAGTGCCCAGCGCATTATGGATGTGCAGCAGGAGCAGACGCTGGAGGGGAGCGCAAATATTGCGGAGGCTCATCCCAGCATTATTTTTGACCAGGTGACCTTCGGGTATGAGGCGAAGACGCCTGTGCTCAGCGGCGTATCCTTTACGATTAAGCCAAAGACGATTACGGCGCTTGTTGGGGCATCGGGGAGCGGGAAAAGCACCATTACTCGTCTAATCGCGAGATTTTGGGACATTCAGGCGGGGACGATTCGCATCGGCGAGCAATCAATCCGCTCGATTGCTCCTGAAAAACTGCTGCAGCACATTTCTATCGTCTTTCAGGATGTTTATTTGTTTCAAGATACGATCGGAAACAATATTCGGATTGGAAAAATGAATGCCAGTCAAGCGGAAATTGAAGCAGCGGCGAAGCGTGCATGCTGTCATGATTTTATTTCCAGACTGCCGCAAGGCTACAACACGCCAGTTGGGGAAGGCGGATCAACGCTGTCAGGCGGTGAAAAACAGCGGATATCGATTGCACGCGCGCTGCTGAAGAACGCTTCTATTATTTTACTCGATGAGGCTACCGCTTCTCTTGATCCTGAAAATGAGGCGGCTGTCCAGCTAGCGATTAATGCGCTGGTAGCGGATAAAACGGTGATATTGATCGCCCATCGCTTAAAGACGATTCAAAACGCAGATAACATTATCGTGCTCGATCAAGGGCGTTTGGTCGAGGAAGGAACACATGACCAACTGCTGGGCGGACAGGGTATTTACTCCCGTTTATGGCATTTGCAGCAGCAGGTCGAGGGCTGGCAGGTTAAAACCTGAGCTAAGACAGCTGGCTAAAAATCTAGCTTATACATTTTGAGAGGAGAAACAACGATGAAAAAGGCAGTTGTGATGTTGGTGTTAAGTTGTATGATCATATTGGCGGGCTGTGGCAGCCAGCCAGCGAATGGGACGGGGGCGACTAGCCAGCCTGAAACGACGGCAAGCAACGAAGCGGCAAAAACAACGAAAACGGTGAAAAACCCGAATGGAGAAGAGGTTGTTATTCCGCTCAAGCCTCAGCGCATTGCTGATCTTTCTGGAGCAACCGAGGAGCTGCTGCTGCTCGGCAATGAACCTATTGCTACTGCAAATGCAGATTATGGAAATCAAAGCGAGCTGTCGCCGACCATTAAAGACCGGATGAGCAAGGATACGATTAATCTGGACTGGTATGCAGAGCCTATCAATATTGAGCTGGTCACAGCCGCAGATCCGGATTTGATTATTTTGGGAGCCACGTTTAATACGGAAATGTATGAGCAGCTTAGCCAGATTGCTCCTACCATTATTATTCCGCATGCCTATTATGAATGGAGAGAGCGGTTCAGCTTCTTGGCCGAGCTATTTAATGAAGAGGAAAAAATGAAGCAATGGATAGCCGGTTATGATGCAGCAGCAACGGAATGGAAAGAAAAGCTAGCGCCGGTCATCAAGGATGAATCCTTCGGGATGGTTGAAACGTATCCGAACAACATCGTTGTTTACTCTACTACGGGATCGGCGGAGCTTATCTACAAAGATCTAGGCTTGAAACGTACGAAGGGCATACCTGATCCCGAGGATTGGGGCGGCAAGCAAATCAGCTTGGAGGGCTTGTCCGCGATCAATCCAGATCATATGCTTTTAATGGAAAATGATGAAAATAAAATGGAGGACAGCAACGTATGGAACAATATAACAGCGGTCCAAAAAGGCAACATCTATAAAATTTCGAATGTCGATAACTATAACTATTCCTATACGGCCATAGGCCGACTGGAGCTGCTGAACCGGGTTGGCCAGCTTATTTTGGACCATCATAAGGATTCATAATTTCAGGCATAAAACAAAATGCGAAGAAGCAAAATACTCCTATAAGCAGAAATATGCACAGGAGGAGATTGCTGAAAATGAAGGCCGATGCTGTTTTTGAAGGCGGTGGTGTGAAGGGCATCGCTTTTGTAGGCGCAATTGAAGCTATGGAGGCTAAGGGCTATACGTGGAACAAGCTGGCGGGAACTTCAGCTGGAGCGATAGTCGCGGCTTTATTAGCCTGTGATTACACGAGTTCCGAAATTAAACAACTGATGCAGTCTCTAGATTACGTAAAATTACTCGGGCGCACAGGAATGAACAACTTGCCCATTTTGAACAAGACGATTCCTTTGATGGTGAAGTCCGGTATTTATAGCAACCATATTTTGGAGCAGATTATGACGGAGTGGTTAAAGAGAAAGGGAATTGAAACGTTCGGAGATCTTCCCGAAGGGAAGCTGTCCATCCTTGCATCAAACATAAGCAATGGAAAAATCGTTGTGTTTCCTAATGATTTGCCCCACTATGGTTTATCAGCTGCTGCTTTTCCGATAGCGGCGGCTGTAAGAATGAGTACTACGCTTCCTTTCTTTTTTCAGCCTTACTTGTGGCAAACCGCAATTAATAAGAAGCCCTATTACATGCTTGATGGCGGCATGCTCAGTAACTATCCAATTTGGCTGTTTGATGTGCAAGGAATTCCGCGGTGGCCAACTTTTGGTTTTCGTTTATCGGAAAAACGCACTTATGCGCAATCCCAGAACATTAATGGTCCAGTGTCGATGCTCAAAGCTATATTTAAAACGATGCTGCAGGCTCATGATCAGCGGCATGTGGATGAACATTCGGAAGAGCGATCGATTTTTATACCAACCGGAACGGTAACGACGACAAAGTTTGATTTAACGCAAAACGATAGGCAATCGTTATTATTGTCAGGCCAAGTGGCGGCGGAGAAGTTTTTAGAAAAATGGGATTTTGAACAGTATAAACATAAGTTTAGAGACAAAGAAAATGCTGCTGCTATGTCGCTGCAGCCAGATGACAGTCAGCGACATGGGGAAACAACGGTGTATCACTAAACAGTAAATGTAGGTAAACAGGCTGTGGCCGCTGCAGAGCATGATTCTGCGGCGGCCACAGCTTATTTTTTGAATAAGAATAGCTAGTTGGATCGTATGGCAGGTTAGCAGAATAAACAATTAAGCTGGAATTAAGATAGAGTTTTCTCTTACATAAGATTGAACCGCTATAATGTGACTATGACAAGGGGAGTGGGACAGACGAGAAAATGGGTTAGACGGTTAGGGAAGACAGTAGCTTTTGGTTTGCTTGCTATCGTTGTGCTATTGGGAGCAGGAGCCGTATATGAACAAGCAAGCATCCGAAATGATTTGAAATCTTACACACCTAGCGGTAAGCTTTACAAGGTGCATGGGGAAAATATGCATGTATATACGGGCGGCCAAGGGGATGTAACCGTTGTGTTTGCCTCCGGTTGGGGCACCGCCAATCCCTATGTGGATTTTTCTCCGCTATATGAGAGGCTCGCACCTCATGTGAAATTCGCCGTTTACGACAGATTTGGCTATGGCTATAGTGATACAACAGATAAGAAGCGTGATATCGATACGATAACGGATGAAATTCACGAATTGCTGGAGACATCTGGTCAAAAGCCGCCTTATCTGCTTGTGGCACATTCGTTGGGATCGCTGGAAACCATTCGATATGCACAGAAATACCCAGACGAAGTTCAAGGAATTGTGATGCTGGATGGCGGAAGTCCGGAATATTATTACAACGATTCTGAAAAGCCAGTAAGTAGCACCCTCAGTAAGCTCCTGATCAAAACGGGTGTGATTCGATTACTATTTCAATCCGACAGCGTTATCGAAAGCTCGCTTGCTGCTCGCAACGGATTGAAGTTTGTGTCCGATGACTTAAAGAAGATTGATCATACAGCATCGTTGCTTAAGCTTGAAAATGCCAATATAGAGGACGAACTGCTGCGTTCACAGGCTAATGCAAAGGTCGTATTGGATGCGAAACAGCCGTTTCCTTTTCCGCTTACAATATTGACGGCTGATTATTTAGGGGCGAGCGAAGAGCTGTGGACCAAAACCCAAGCAGCGTTTACATCCTGGTCCTTGCAGCCGAAGCAAATCGTTGTTAAAGACACCGAGCACTACATTCATCAATACCAGCCGGAGCTTGTTGCAGAAGAAATATTGGCTTTGGCTAAGCGCTAGACAAATAAAGGAGATCGCCCTGGTTCGGGCCATCTTCTTTTTGGCATTTGTACTGTATCGCGAGCCTTCTTGTTACTCAAGCTATGCCTCAAAATATCGTCAATTTCCTAGCATCATGATGCAGGAAGAATAGGACAATCCCCATTTAGTTGTAGTATAATGGTTACTTCAATAAGAGATGGAAAATAGGAAAAGAGGGACCGAATGCTTACAATACTGGTTGCTGACGACGATGCGAACATTCGCGAACTTGTCTGTTTATTTCTACGCAACGACGGATTCGCAACAGTTGAAGCTGCGGACGGCAAGGAAGCTCTGGACGTCTACGCTTCGACGCATGTCGATCTTGTTGTACTCGATATTATGATGCCGATAATGGATGGCTGGACGTTATGCAAGGAGCTCAGAAGAGCCAATCCTGATCTGCCGCTGCTTATGCTGACTGCACGAGGCGAAACATGGGAGAAAGTGAAGGGGTTCGAGCTAGGGACGGACGATTATTTGACGAAACCATTCGATCCGTTGGAGTTGACGGTACGGGTTAGGGCATTGCTGAAACGATACCGGATTGGCTCCACGCAGACGATCCAGTTTGGCAACGTCATCCTTGATCGGCAGTCCTATAAGGTGATGAGAGGGAGCGAGTCGCTGACTTTGCCGCTCAAGGAGTTCGAATTGCTGTATAAGCTTGCTGGAACTCCCGGGCAAGTGTATACGCGCGAGCAGTTGATCGATCAAATTTGGGGGATCAATTACGCTGGGGATGATCGAACAATAGACGTACATATTAAGCGTCTGCGCGAACGGTTCGGGACTACACCGGAATTTCGCATCGAGACGGTGCGCGGACTTGGCTACCGGCTTGAGGTTTATGAATGATCAGCTCAAGTCTTACCATCTTCAAATTTATGATGAAGCAGACTAATTCCAGTCTTACGGAATGTTAAATGGGCACAATCCTGCCTCTGTAACGATGGAACAAGTAAATAAAGTGCTCAGCGGAGAAGTGATTTAAGTAAATCCGAGGGGTCATCGTCGCACTACACATAATTCGGATTGTCCAAGCCGCAGTTGCAGGAGAATTCACTCAATGTCTTAAGCTCTTGTCCCTAGCTGGGGCAAGGGCTTTTTTTAAAAGCAGGACTCTCATTTGGAAAGCATCGGTATCAATAACTCGATTTAGCCGACAAAAAATCAAAATTTTGTTGTCTAACATAAAATGAATAAAAAATATCTAAGGAAACAAAATAAGGTGGCAAAGATTTTAGGAAAGGGGACTAGCAAATTGTATATTTTGTTAGCGATTTTAGGAATAGTGGCTTGTGTTTACGGGGTGTTCGGATCAATCATGGTTTCCCGAAAGCTGCAAGTGAAAAATACGACCCTTGACAAGGATGTAAGTTTAACAACGGTCAAGCATCCGATCATCGCGAATCCAATCTTCATGATATATGTAATCGCCCCTGTGATAACGATCGTGCTTGCAATGATATGGATATTCCTGAAGGAGTCATAAGAGGAGGGCACGCGCATGGAGAAGCAAAAATATTATGTTTCAGTTCAATCCAAAACTATAATGACTAGGCAAGGAGATGCCTCATACGAATTCGAAATCGAAGCAACGTCGGAGGAATTGCAACAGTTGTTGTATTTGTTTGAAGAAATGGAAAATTTCGATAACGAAAGTTTGTTAAGAAACTCCATTCCAGGAATTCCATATCATCACGATCTCGAGAATGACGGATATGATTACTATCTCAAAGAAATATACAATACAATAGGGCATCTAGGAACGGCAGAGACAAAAGAGCATATCCAGTCAATGAATCTATAATGCCGACTTTGCTTTTTGTAAAAAAACTGTAGAACAAAGGTCGAGTATTCGAGATGGATGGCGCTTTAGTAAAGTCAGAATCAAACAAGATGTCAAAAATGTAATCGCTCGCATATCCGACGTGTGCATTGGCATTTCTCTACAGGATCAGAAGCGTATATTCGAACGTTTTTTTAAATCCGATCGTTCTCACAGTTTCAAATGGCAGGATTGGAACTTTCCTAACTGGAGCAGGGGGTGAGATACGTTCCTTGAATAAGACAAGCTCTTGTCCCAATAAAGGACAAGAGCTTGTCTTGTATTTACACTGGCTTCTCAAAGGAAAAGCTTCAGTGATTACATGATAGATTTTATGTTAAATCGACAACCACTTTAACCGTACCTTTAGCTTCAATGGCTTTAGTAAAGGCTTCCTGAATATCATCAAGCTTATAAACCTGCGTAATAAGGGTGGACAACTCATTTTTGAATGTAGAAAGATGCTGGGCTACCTTGGAAAAATCCTCATGTGTATACCCGCTGGAGCCTTTAAGCTGTACTTCTTTGGACATGACCTGCTGCAAGCTAATCGGCACATCGGTTTTATAAACTGCAATAATTGAAATTCTGGCTTTAGGCTTCACGATTTTCATGATGGCTTCAAACAAAACGGGAGCACCCGCCGCATCTATAAATACGTCTACGTTGGGTACTTCAACACCATATACGTTCACGGTGCCAAAATGTCCAGCCAATCCCTCCTCAAGTGTCGTTTCAGCCGTATTGACGGTCAATGCCCCTAATCCAGCGGCTTTGGACAATCGCCATTCGTCAATGTCGGCCACACACACGTGCTTCATACCTTCAGCAATCAAGCTGGCAGCTGCGAGAAGACCGATAGGACCTCCACCCATAACGACAATCCGATCTTCAGGCTGCGGGTTTGCGCTGAAAGCACCATGTCGTCCGACGCTCATCGGCTCGATCAGTGAAGCTACCTCCACTGGAACACTTTTATCTATTTCATATAAGTTATAGTTAAGTTCAGCTTCTTCTATTAAGACATACTGTGAAAATCCGGAACACTCCAGCGATTTGCGCCTCCCGACTTTTTTGGCTGTAATCGGATTAATGCCTACACGCATTCCCATTTCAATCTGGGAAGAAACTTCGGACCCTATTTCCACAACATCGCCGACCATTTCATGTCCAAATTCCGAACCAAGAGTAATCCCCATATTGCCTGCACCGACTTTGACAATATTAATATCTGTACCGCATATGCCGCCACGCAGATTTCTTACGAGAACATCCTTTGGGCCTACAACAGGAATCGCTTTTTCTTCAACTCGAATGTCATTTTTGCCAGAATAGATCGCTGCCTTCATCATGTAACTTCACTCCTCATGAATGTTAATCGCTCAACCGCTTTTTCGCATCTGTTAAGTCGTAATCGGATAGACTAAATACTTACAACAGATTCCAATGATCGATTGGATGTCCTAATCATGCAATAATAATGTTTCAAAGTTGTTAAAATAATGTTTATGAGATATTAATCGTGAAAATAAGAACGATTCAGGCCTCATGTTACTTGATATCGCGGCTTAGCTTAAACAATTTTTTAACAACTATCTATTATGATGATACTAATGCGTCAGAAAGGATGTTTTTATGATCAATATACTTGTAGTGGAGGACGATACAAAGCTTAACCAAATTTTTTGCGCCTATTTGTCCAAAAATGGTTACAACGCTAAAGGTTGTCTGAACCCACGTGAAGCTTATGATTTAATGTATAACCATATCTATGATCTTCTCATTTCCGATGTTATGATGCCGGAGATCGACGGTTTTGAATTTGCAGAGACAATAAGGGGGATCAATAAGACCATTCCCATTCTTTTTGTTACTGCCCGTGATGATATATCCTCCAAACAAAAAGGTTTTTTTGCCGGCATTGACGATTACATGGTTAAACCGATTGATTTGGATGAACTGGTTCTGCGGGTGGGTGCCCTGCTTCGAAGAGCGAATATTGCCCATGAAAAAAAACTGAGGGTAGGAAGCCTGCTGATGGACGCAGACGATATGACCGCTACAGTAGATGGCAAGGAAGTACCCGTGACGGTTCGAGAATTCAACATCCTGTACAAAATGCTTTCCTATCCCAAACATACCTTTTCGCGTGCCCAGCTTATGGACGAGTTCTGGGGCATTGAAAGTCAAACCAGCCTGCGCGCTGTGGACGTATATATTGTCAAGCTTCGGGACAAGTTTTCCTGCTGTGAAGGTTTCAAAATTATGACCGTGCATGGGCTAGGCTACAAGGCAGTGCTGCAATGAATAAGAAACAGAAACCAGATGCGAGAATGAAGTCACCTCTTTTTTCATGGAAAGAATTTGTGGTCACTTATTTAGTGTTGTCTACGCTAACTGCGGGACAAGCGCTAATCTATGATGCTTATCGGCCAATAGAACACGTGCCGTGGCCATACATTTTCGGAATCTCGGGCTATTGGATTATCGTTAGCCTTATTTTTTGCCTGGTTACCGCAAGGCAGAAGTACAAATCCTTTGACAAGCCCATGCGAAAACTCAGCGAGGCGGCCAAGCAGGTATCAGAAGGAGACTTTTCGGTCTATCTCGAGCCTATACACAGAGCGGATAAGAAGAACTATGTGGATGTGATGTTCGAGGATTTCAACAAGATGGTCGAGGAACTGAACAGCATTGAAACGCTGAAAAACGACTTCATTTCCAATGTATCCCATGAAATCAAGACACCACTGTCCGTCATTCACGGTTACGCTACAGCACTGACGCAGGACGATTTGCCGCCGGAGCTGCGGAAGGATTATACGGCTACCATCATTTCTTCCACCAATAAGCTAGCAACACTCGTCGTTAACATCCTTAAGCTGAACAAATTGGAAAATCAGGAGATTGTGCCTGTGGCCGAGCCCTACGATCTGTGCAGGCAGCTATGCGATTGCGCGCTATACTTTGAAAATGCATGGGAAGAAAAAAAGATCGCATTTATGGTCGATATAGAGGATCGTGCCATCATTCGCGCTGAAGAAAGTATGTTGGAGATCGTGTGGCATAATCTTTTCTCCAATGCTTTAAAATTCACATCTCCCGGGGGAACGATCACCCTAAAGCAAATTTCGGATGAACATGCGATCACGGTCATGGTATCAGACACAGGCTGTGGGATGGACGAGGAAACGATGAAGCATATTTTTGATAAATTTTATCAAGGCGATCCTTCCCATCATGCGGAGGGGAATGGCCTCGGTCTTGCTCTTTCGCTCCGCGTAATTGAATTGGTAGGCGGTGTCATTTCGGTTAAGAGCGAACCTGGAGAGGGCACAACCTTTACAGTCCAATTAAAAGTTGAAAAGTAATCAGTGCGCAGCAGGGCAGCCTGGATTCGAACAATCGAATTCAGGCTGCTTATTTTGTTTAGCCGTATGGGAGCAGCAAGGGGTAGGGGGAAAACGCTTGTATTTGGTTAAAGTTGACAAGAGGAGAGTTCTCCGTTTAATCTTAAGAAGAGATTATGTGGAAAACTATCCACTTAATCTCAATAAAAGGAGGGGAGCAGGATAACGTAAGTCTCCATTTATATAACCCATTTTCATTAAAATAAAAGGCAGTAGCGAAAGGATGTTTAAGATGAATGATTCCGATAATAGTGTATGTGAAAAAGCAGCGCTTAGCCTGTTTAGTAGTGACAGTCCTGAAAACCCATTTCCGATTTTCGCGCAGCTGCGTGAAACGGGAGCTGTTATTCCTATTACTGTGCCTATGGGTGGCACAGATCGCCAACAATGGTTGGTCACGCGAATGGAAGAAGTGTCTCAGGTACTTAAGGATCATGCCCACTTCACTGTAGACCCAGAAACGATCGGTGGCAGCAACGAATTTAAAAAAGCCTTTATGGAAAACGCAGATGCATCCGCTCCAGATACCTTTTTCACCGGAAAATCCATGCTATCTGTCGATGATCCTGATCATCGGCGGTTACGCAGGCTGGTCTCCAAAGCCTTCACGCCCAAATACATGGAAAGCCTTCGACCGCGTGTGCAGAAGATTGCGGATGAATTGCTGGATAAGGTGCAAGCTCGCGGTGAGATGGACCTTGTCAAAGATTATGCCTATCCTTTACCCATTCACGTAATATCCGATATGCTTGGGGTACCTGAAGCAGACCGCTCGCAGATCCATGACTGGTCTAAAGCGATTTCACATGGTTTGGGTCTTGGTGTGCGCGCACCGGGAGTAGAGGAACATTTGCGTGCTTTCGGTGAATACACGGCGGAGCTTGTTGCTGACAAACGCAAGCATCCAGCTGATGACTTGATCAGCCAGTTAATCGCCATCGAAGAAGAGGGGGACAAGCTGAGTCAGCCAGAGTTGATCTCCATGATTACCCTATTGATCTTTGCAGGCCATGAGACGACCTCAAATCTCATTGCCACAGGAACATTGATGCTGTTAGATCATCCGGAGCAGCTGGAGAAGCTCAAAGCTGATCTTAGTCTGGCTCCGTCCGCCTTCGAAGAGCTGCTTCGTTTCAATGGACCAGCTACCATGTCGGGACCTCGCTTTGCAACGCAAGATATTGTACTTGCTGGTCAGCTGATTAAAAAGGGAGATATGCTGATTCCTTTATTAAAATCTGCAAACCGGGATGAATGCCCGTTCGCACAAGCAGAAGAACTGGATATAACTCGTACGATTAATCGCCATCTTGCTTTCGGTCATGGCATCCATTCCTGCTTGGGCGCGCCACTAGCTCGTGTAGAGGGAGACATTGCATTTCAAACGCTGCTGAGACGGATGCCCAACCTGCGGCTCAGCATTCCTCGGGCAGACATCTCCTGGCATTTCGCGCTGAGCTCACAGAGTTTAGCTGCCCTGCCAGTCGTTTTTTAGGGAAAAGACTACAAAACATGCTTCATTCAAAACAAGCCTAATTCAAACGGCAGATTGCCGTCGATGAATTAGGCTTGTTCTCATGAATGTGATGTATTAAAGAAATGTCTGGCATAGCTGCTCCAAAATCCGGTCGGGCGAGTTGCCGCGCACATTTTTTTGAAACAGATACGAATCGCTGCTGAGGGCGTTCATAAGCATATCTGTTTTGAATAAGCTGAGGGGCTGTGGTTGGTTGGTTTCTGCTATCCATTCTTCAATCAGCCCAAGAAGCAGCTTATGAAATTTGTCATAGATGGGACTTTTCGTTCTGGGGTCCGGCACATTATTAGCTGAATTCTCGACACCGGCAAGCAGCTGCGCATTTTTCTCTCTGAACTGAATAAACACAGCAAGCAGCCCACGCAATCGGTCATTAGGCGGGTGGTAGGCGTTCTCCTGCAAGTATTCCTCAATATCCTCAAACAACACCGTCACGTTGTCTTTGATTAAATGCATGCACAGATCACTTTTGTTGCGGTAACGCCGGTACAGGGTTCCCGCTCCGATTTGCGCTTCGACGGCGATCTGGTTCATGCTGACCTGCTCGACGCCGTGCAGCTGAAATAACTTGTTAGCCGCATCCAGAATACGCTGGCGGTTCTCGGCGGCATCACGGCGCTCTGATCGGTAGGTTGCATTTGTCTCATTCACTGTTTATCACTTCCCATCCTTCATCTGAGCCCCTATTTACAAGTGGAGAGTTATCCGCTTAATCCTAGTAAAAAAGAGAGGAATGTGCTGACTGAGGAAGTCTGCATTGAAACAGTAGCAGTATTTTTTCTATGAGTCAACATCTAATGCAAGGTGGAGTAAATATTTATTTGTACAAATAAGATCGAAAAAAATAAAAAGAAAATAAGAATAAAGTGAAGGGATACCTAATAGATATAAAACGGCTGCTTGATATGAAACTTTTTTCTTCTTTAACTTAAAGCAATAAGAATAAGAACACAACAAGCCGACGGATGACCTCTTGAATCTGGAGTTCATCTGTTTTTGTGAGGATGTGGAATGACTGAACTGTAAAATAGATGCAATATTTACAAATAAAACAAACCCTCTAAAGCCTTCCCATCCACGGAGGCTTCTTGTTGTGTGGCTGGAATTTGCTAATGTCTGAGAGATTGCCGGAAAGGGTCATTCTAGCGTTAAAGTAGAGTTAAAGAAGTCATCCCAGCATTAGCGCTTTCTACCATATTCAAGTAGGATATTCTATGCACATGTTTTAGCATTATCGTGATGGTCACTACATATGAGGAGTGATTGAATGCAAGCAAAAAGCTTGGTTCACCAGTTATTCGAGCAGCAGGCGGAACGTACGCCTAGTCGTGAAGCTGTTAGATTTGAAGAGAAGTCAGTAACGTACGCCGAGTTGAACCGCCGCGCGAATCGGCTAGCGTATCGCTTGCGTGCGATCGGTATCGGGCCTGACGTGCTGGCAGGCATCTGCATGGAGCGTTCGATTGAATTGGTCGTCGCGCTGTACGGCGTCCTAAAGGCAGGGGGCGCTTACGTGCCGCTGGATCCAGATTATCCGAAGGATCGGCTAGCCTACATGATTCAGGACAGCAAGGTAAGACGAATCATTACGCAGCGTCAATTCGCGGAGCAGTTCGCTGGGTTCGACGGTGATGTACTGATTTTAGACGAGTCAGAGCCATTGGACGGATATGTAGAGGAGGAAAACCCGAATATTGCCTTGCATGAGGGCCATCTGGCTTACATGTTCTACACCTCCGGATCGACGGGGAGGCCAAAGGGGGCGATGAATACCCACGCAGCCATTCGCAATCGGGTTCTCTGGCTGCAGCACACTTTCGAAATGGAGGAAAATGATAAGCTTCTTCAGAAATCTCCTTACAGCTTCGACGTATCGGTATGGGAATTTTTCTGGCCGCATATATGCGGAGCATGCCTTGTCATGGCCAAGCCCAAAGGCCACCTTGACAACGAATATATGTGGGAGGTCATCAAGCGCGAATGTATTACGTTCGTGCAATTCGTTCCGACGATGCTCCAGACGTTCTTGAGTGCGGAGCAGGCTCAGGACCTCCCCTTTCTGAAACATGTTTTCTTATGCGGGGAGCCGTTGTCTGCCGCGCTGAACGAACGGTTCTGCCGTACGATGTCCGCGCAGCTTCACAACTTGTATGGTCCGACCGAGGCAGCGGTATTCATTACCAATTGGACCAGCGATCGCAGCTTGAACCGTTCGGTCATTCCAATTGGCAAGGCTATCCCTGAGAATGCTATGTACGTATTAAACGACCGCTATGAACCGGTCGCACCTGGTGAGATTGGCGAGCTCTTCATCAGTGGCATCGGGCTCGCGCGCGGTTATTACGGCAGACCGGACCTGACGGCCGAGCGATTCGTGCCCGATCCATACAGCAAGGAACCGGGGGCACGGATGTACCATACCGGAGATCTCGGGCGCTGGCTTACGGACGGAAACCTGGAATGTCTGGGCCGCAACGACGATCAGGTGAAGGTACGGGGCTTCCGTATCGAGCTGGGCGAAATTAGCACGGTGCTTGAACAGCATCCAGGAGTCAATCAAGCTGTGACGGTTGTCTGCGAGGATCAGCCCGGAGACCAGCGCATTACCGCCTATTTCATTCCAAATGCTGAGTTCGCTCCCTCGATCAGCGAGCTGAGGAGCCATCTACAGCAGCATTTGCCAGACTATATGGTCCCTTCTTATTTCGTTGAGATGGAGGCCTTCCCACTTACCCCTAGCGGCAAGACGGACCGCAAGCTCCTGCCGAGTCCGACGCTGTCACGCCTGATGATTGGCCAGGCGTATGTTCCGCCGGAAACCTATATCCAGAAGGAGCTTGCCGTGATTTGGTCAGGTTTTTTCAGTTTCGATCAGCTCGGGCTTGACGACGATTTCATCGACTTGGGCGGCCATTCGCTCGTCGCAACTCAAATTCTTGTCCGGTGTGGACATGTTTTCGGCGTGAAGGTATCGCTGAAGGATATGCTCACACAAGGAACGACGATTCGCGCCCTCGCGTCAATTATTGAAGCCAATCTGCTTGCGGAGACTGACGATGCCGAGATCGAAGCGCTGTTGAGCGAGATGGAGCACCTGTCGGAAGAGGAAATTGAGGCGCTGCTGAAGTAACAGTCAGTAGATGATCAGGAGGAGACGATTCGTGGCAAATTTCGTTCTTAGCACGCATATGACGAACGGAGATGTACTGCCGTTTCTGCGGTTAGCGTCTGCACTTCGCCGGCGTGGACACCAGGCAACCCTGGTGACTCACGGCGTATTTGCGCCGCTGGCCGAGAAGTCCGGCATCGCTTTTCGCGGCATCGATAAACCAGAGGAATACACCGAAATCATGAAGGATCTATACATGATGGAGGATCCGCTGAACAAGCCCGACCTCTATGAAGCTTACCAACGCAAGTATTATTCGAAAGAGAAATTCCAGCAGGAGTATGACATCCTGACGGAGCTGTGCCAAGCGGAGGACTCCGTGCTGATCTGCAAGGAGCGTGACGGCTTCGTTGCCATGATCGTATCTGAGATGATGCATGTGCCAATCGTCACGGGCGTACTCGCGCCCAGCTATGTGACGCAGCTGCATATATGGGAAGAGCTTGGACTGGACTTTGCGATATCACTTATTAACACTTTTCGCAGCGATCTTGGACTTACGCCAGTCTCAAGCTGGACATCATGGATGGGCGCCGTGAAAAAAAACATCGGTTTCTGGCATGAGAGCTTTGATGCTGCTGTGGAAGCACCAGAATGGGCGCTGAAGGTGGATACCGTCGGATTTCCGCTGGCCGATGCGATCGAATATGAGCCTTTGCCAAACGACCTGCTAGATTTTATCCGCGCCGGCGAACCGCCTCTCTTGATTACGGGCGGGACAGGGAAAATGATTAAGCCGAATTTCTACCAAGCGGCAATCGAGGGCGTCAAGCTGCTGGGGCAGCGAACCATACTTGTTACGAGGCATGAAGAATTCATTCAAGGCGAGCTGCCGGATCATATTCGCTGGTACAAGATTTTGCCGCTCGCCAGTGTATATCCGCTAATCAGCAGCGTCATCCATCACGGCGGAATCGGTACGATTACGGGAGCCATGACCGCCGCTGTGCCGCAGCTGGCGCTCGCAGCCGATACGGATCGTCCAGATAACGGAATGCGGATCAAGCATCTGGGCATAGGTGATTATTTGCCGCCGCTTCAGTGGGAGCCCGCGCTGATCGCAAATGCCATAAAAGGCATTCAGACAAGCACAGTGAAAGAGCGCTGCCGCCAGTTGGCAAGGGTTATTGCGGAGCATGATACGATGGCAGCGGCCTGCACGGCCATGGAATCGGTAATCGGCAAGCCCGACTGCGCCATTGCCTCGGATCAGCTTATTGCTGATTACGTTGCAGCGCAGCGCCAGCAGTCCTTGCGAAGCGCAGTGACCGCGCCTGATCATCGCCTGGATGAGATCAATCAGTCACTATCAGCAGGCAAGCGTTCACTGTTATCGCAGTGGCTGGTGCAGCGCCAGCTCGGAAGTCATCCCCTGCCTTTGAAGGAGGCGCACTATGAGTAAAACGATTGATCGCATCGAGCAGCTTTCGCCCGAACGACGGGCGCTCCTTGCCCTGAAAGCCAAACAGAATAAGGCAAAGGCTGCCGCAGCTTCGTCGGTAATCCCAAAGCAGCCTAGGCAAGCAGGGGCTAACAAGTTTCCTCTATCATTTCCGCAACAGCGAATTATGTTTTTCGAAGAATATATGCCGGGGACGGAGCGGTACAATTTTGCCAACGGCTACAAGCTCATCGGCAAGCTGAATGTCTCTGCCCTGCATCGCACGCTGAACGAAATGATCAAGCGTCATGAAATCATGCGCGCTGTTGTTGCTTATGAGAACGACGATTACGTGCAGATCATTCGCCCCGAGCTGACGATCGACCTCCCAATTATCGAGTTGGCTGATGAAAACAAGGTCTATGAGCTTATGGAGAAGGAAGCCACGGCACCGTATGATTTCCTGAACGGGCCGCTTGTGAAGGCAATGCTCTTCCGCTTGGATCCCGAAAAGCATGTTCTCGTCTGGATGACGCATCACTTAATCTATGATGGCTGGTCAGCCGACGTGTTCGACGAAGAGCTCGCCGCGATTTATCGTTCCTTTGCCCTGGAAGAGCCGCTTTCCCTTCCGGAGCTGCCGATTCAATACCCGGACTTTGCCGTCTGGCAGAGGCAGTGGATGACAGGATCGGAATACGAAGAACAGCTGCGCTACTGGAAAAATAAACTGATGCCAGCACCGGCGACGCTGGATCTGCCGACGGATTACCCGCGCCCCTCGATTCAAGTTGAGCGCAAAGTCGGTTTCTTCAGCCTGACGCTCGATCCATCATTCTCGCAGCGTATCCGCGAAGCGAGCAAGCAGCTCGGCTGCACGTCTTTTGTCCTGCTGCTAGCCGCTTACAAGGTACTACTCGCAAGCTACAACGGCAAGCAAGAAATCGTTGTCGGCACGCCCATGGCGAATCGAGGCAAGCAGGAAATCGAGAAGCTTGCTGGCTTCTTCGCGAATACGGTCGCGCTTCGCTCCGCGATTGATATGGGCAGCAGCTTCAGCGACTTTATCTCGGCAGTCCGCGAGACGGTGCTGGAGGCGAATGATCATCAGGATTTGCCATTTGACAGAATCGTCGAAGAGATGAATCCAGATCGTGTTATAGGCCATGCGCTATTTTTTGATACCATGTTTCTGTTCGAACGGCATGGGCAGGCGCTGAGAGAACTGCCTGACCTTGAGATTGTACCGTTCGTGGGTGATCGTACGCGAGGCGGGATGCTGGATCTGACGATGACGGTATTCGAAAATCAAAAGTTAGGCATGGAAGTTACATTGACGTATCGCCTAGATCTATTCCGCGAGTCGACAATCCAGCAAATGGCGGAGCATTACTGCATGATTTTGGAACGCGTAATAGACAATTCCGCGATGCCGATATATGCAGTTGCAGCTCTCTCGGGCGAACAGCTGCAGAAGGTTCTGGTCGACTGGAATGCTGGCGAGTCTACCGGTACAGAGCTCCAATTGCCGCATCTTCTCGTGGAGCGTCAATCGGCTCTTACACCTATGGCCGCAGCTGTATGCTCAGAGGGGCGTACACTTACCTATCTTGAGCTGAATGAACGGGCTAACCGCTTGGCGCACCATCTGCGTGGTATGCAGGTCGGACCTAATACAACCGTCGGCCTTTACATGGAGCGCACTGTCGATATCATCGTCGGCTTGGTCGGCATCTTGAAGGCAGGTGGTGCCTATGTGCCGCTTGATCCTAAGCTGCCGGTGGAGCGCTTGCGAATGATTGCGCAGGAGGCTGAGGTATCGGTCATCGTGACCGAGGAAGCCTTCGCCGATCTGCTGCCGCAAAACGAGGAGGCAGCGTCGGCGCCCATACGCATGGTTTCGCTCGACCGGGATTGGGATAAGATAGCGCAAGAAGATGCGAATAATCCCGAAGTAATCTCAAAGCTGGACGATCTTATGTATGTGCTGTTCACGTCCGGATCAACGGGGAAACCGAAGGGCGTGGCGGTGGAGCACCGAAGTTATGCCAACTATTTGGAAGGCATTATGCAGCGTTTGGCGCTGCGGGAAGGCCTCCATTTCGCCATCGTCAGCACGCTTGCTGCCGATCTTGGAACGCCGATGATCTGGGGGGCATTCGGAACAGGAGGCACCCTGCATGTCATACCGTATGAGCGTGCTGCTGATCCCGATGCTTTCGCCGCTTATTGCGAAGCGCATCCGATCGATGTTATGAAGATCGTTCCAAGCCATATGGAGGTGCTGCTCGGCGTAGCAAATCCCAGCGTCATCATACCGCGTGAATGCTTGATTCTTGCTGGCGAAGCCTCGCATTGGGGGTCAATTGCAGACATTCGGCGCCTTCGTCCGGGCTGTCGGATTCAAAATCATTATGGTCCTACGGAGACAACCGTTTCCGTACTCACCTATGAGGTGCCAGTAGGTGGAAGCGAGCAAGATCATCTTGCAGTGCTTCCGCTTGGACGTCCGATACCGAACGCGCCGGTCTATGTGCTTAACGCTAATTTGCAGCCGGTTCCAGCTGGCGTCATCGGCGAGTTGTACATCGGCGGTAGCGCCGTGACGCGCGGCTACTACGGCAGGCCAGATCTGACGGCCGAGCGATTCGTGCCGAATCCGTTCACAGATCGACCGGGAGAACGGATGTATCGCACGGGCGACCTGGTTCGCCATTTGCCTAACGGCATGATTCAGTTTATTGGACGAATGGACCAACAGGTCAAAATCCGCGGCTATCGGATCGAGACTGGCGAGATCGAGCATGTTCTGCTGCAAATGGGAGGATTACGCGATGCGGTCGTGACTATTCGCGAAGATGAACCGGGAGACAAACGGCTGGTTGCCTATTTGGTACCGGAGCAGCGCTTGTTACCAGACGCTCAGGAGCAGGCTGTACGTGGAGCGCAGCTTGATGTAAGCGCGATTCGAAAACACATAAAAAGCATTTTGCCCGACTATATGCTGCCTTCGGCCTTTGTCGAGATCGAGCGGCTGCCGCTTAACGCGAACGGCAAGCTGGACCGTGCAATGCTGCCTGCGCCAAGCGCTGCAAATCGAGCGGGAGACAATGGCTTTGCTGCGCCGGAGACCAAGGAAGAGCATGAAATCGCCGCTGTTTGGCAGGATGTATTGGGGCTCGAACAGATCGGCATCAACGATGAATTTTTCGACCTTGGCGGTGATTCATTCAAGGCGATTAAGGTCGTACGCAAGATGGGCAATTCCTTTAGCGTAATGGACCTCTTCCAGTATCCGACGGTGCGTGAGCTGGCCGAGCATCTCGCATCCGGCGCTACACGGAGCGACGATCTTCTGATCGAATTCAAAAAGGCATCGAATATCGGGGGCAAAGCGATTACGCTAGTCTGCGTGCCGTATGGCGGCGGCAGCGCAATTACGTTCCAGCCAATGGCGAAGGGATTGCCTCCCAACTACGCCCTGTATGCGGTCGAACTGCCCGGGCATGATTACAGTCGACCTAGCCAGTTGCTGGCCTCGCATGAGGAAACGGCGGCTCGGATTGCTCAAGAAATCAAAAGCAAGGTCAAGGGTGAGGTTTATCTCTACGGCCATTGCTTAGGTGGGGCAATGGTGCTCCGCACCGGGTTGCTGCTGCAGGAAGCAAATGTAGAGGTAAGCGGGATTTTTATGGCGGGCACCTTCCCGGGAGCAAGATTGCCATTCAAGCTGACGGAATGGTGGCATCGCTTGTTTCCGCGGGAGAAGTGGACGTCTGATAAGTTCGCACGCGACATGCTCCGCGCCTTTGGCGGCTTCGATGACGAGATCTCTCCGGAGGAGCAGAAGTTCGTTCTGCGCAACCTGCGGCATGATGCACGGGAGGCGGAGGATTATTACACGGCGCTCTACGCATTGCCGAATAAGCCGAAGCTGAAGGCACCTGTAGCTTGCATCGTGGGTGGCGCTGATCGAATGACCGAGTTCTACGAGGAGCGTTATATGGAGTGGTATGATTTCAGCGAGGATGTGCGATTGCATGTTGTTGAGCATGCCGGGCATTATTTTCACAAGCATCAATCGGACCATGCCGCGAAAATCATGTCGCAGCAGATTCGTGCATGGGAGGAAGAGCGTGAAAACGGGGAAAGCCGAACGACAATGAGCCCTATTTCTCAGACTGCTTCTGCTCCTCAGCAAGTACCAAAACTTGCGATGGAGCACAAGCAAAAGAAGAAGGATATTCAGCCGAGCGTGAAATCTTTTCTCACGGTGACGCTGTGCTTAATCATCGCTACAATTGGCACGTCACTGACCGGATTTGCGCTTGGCATCTGGGTATTTCAGCATACCGGGTCGATTTCGGATTATGCGACGATCTCGCTTTATGCGATTTTGCCCACGCTGCTGCTGCTTCCGGTGGCCGGTGCGGTTGTGGACCGCTATGATAGACGAAAGGTAATGCTGGCGGGACAAATGTTAGCGTTAGGCTCGGTAATTTTCCTCGCGACTATGCTCTATCTGGATGCGTTGTCACTATGGGCGATCTATGTGGCTGCAGGTATCGGATCAATCTCAGGCGCTTTCACGATGCCAGCTTATCAGGCAGCAACAGCGCAACTCGTGCCGAAAAGGTACTTAGGACATGCAAACGGATTAGGACAGCTTGTCATGTCCTTGAACGGGATTATGGCACCAGCGCTAGGAGGAGCTTTGGTTGTATTGATCGGTCTGCAAACCATTGTTGTTATCGATCTAGTGCTGCTGAGTTTATCTATAGTCATCCTTTCACTGATCCGATTCCCTAACCTGATGTTCAAGAAACGTGAGGAACCGATGAGCAGGGAAATCGTCGGAGGGTGGAAGTACATTATTCAAAGGAAGAGCATGGTCGCCATGGTCGTGTTTTTTATCGTTGTCAATTTTTTCATGAGCTTATATAACGTGCTGACAACGCCGTTTCTGCTGCAGTTCATGACTGCTGACAAAGTAGGCATCGTTATCGCGTTTGAGGGTGCAGGACTATTTATCGGCTCGATCCTTATGACGATATGGGGCGGGTTCGACCGCCGGGCGGACGGAATGGTCGGTTTCGTTATGCTGACCGGTTTATCGATAGCGGTTGCCGGGATCTATCCTTCGCTTGTAACGGCAGCCATCGGCTTGTTCGGCTTTGGCTTTGCGCTGGCGCTTATCAATACGCACTGGCTGGCACTCATACAGACGAAGGTAGGGCTTGAGCTGCAAGGCCGCGTATTGGCAACGAACCAAGTTATGGCCTTCAGCATGCGTCCGCTTAGCTTCCTCCTTGCAGGACCGCTTGTTGCATCTGTTTTCGTTCCGCTTGCATCGGCGCTGCCAGCTGGTACAGAAGCTGCCGGGCTGTTTGGATCGGGAGGCGGAATGGGTATCGGGCTTTTGATCACTTCGATTGGCGCCATCTTGTTCATCTGGGGATTGCTTGGCATGCGTTATCGGCAGCTGCGTCATATGGAGACAATTTTGCCGGATGCCGTGCCGGATGCCGTTATTATACGAGATAAGGATCAGTTGCAGCAAATAGCAGACCGCCAGATGGGCGTCAGAATTTAATTGTGGAATAGGGGAGGTTACTTTTGATGGAGAACGAAATACTAGAATTCAGCTACAAAGTAGTCGTCAATGGCGAAGAGCAATATGCGATATGGCCATTGCATCTGAGCAATCCAGAAGGCTGGAGCAATGCCGGCAAGAGTGGGACGAAGGAAGAATGCCTAGCTTATGTGAAGGAAGTATGGAGCGACCTGACGCCCTTAAGCCTGCGTCAAGCATGAAGTTGTTCCAGCCATCTGTGCGTTGCGCATGGATCGGCGTTCGGTCCAAGAAGAGCTTGAGCGTATTGCCCGCCTGCTATTGAAGTAGTAGAGCGAAGGGTTCCCAATTACACAGCTTTGCCGGGCGTTGTTCGTAAACAGGGAGCATCATGCATTGTACAGCGAGCCTGTTAATGAGCACGTTCGGATGTTCTATTTGATTGGGATGGGCAAAAAGGTTAGGGTTAGCCATTTCGAATGGTTAACCCTTTTTAATGCAATTGTCGACTATGGATTTGGGTAACTATGATTCAATAACAATTATTATGTTAACAAAGGGATGCTAATCAGATAAATGATAGAGAATCATCTCCTAGGTTACCTATGAGATGTACGATTGATGGTGGTCATTACATGCGAATGGTCGTATATTATTAGTATGTGGATTATGAGAGAGAACATGGACCACATTACGCAATGATAAACGATTCTACATAGAAGGAAGGGGAAAAAAATGGATTTTCAACCGCTTGTTTCATTTGTTGACCGTATCACTTCCTGGCGAGTTCCGTGGGCAGAGGTACTGGTGATGTATCAAAATGATACCGTTTTCCGTTACCGTAGCGGCTATGCTAACCTGGAGGAACAGACGCCAATCGGTGATAGAGCGATCTTCAATCTCTACTCCATGACGAAAATAATGACCTGCGTGGCGGCGCTTCAACTGGTGGAGAGAGGCGATATGCTGCTAAGTGATCCGGTTTCCGACTATCTGCCGGAGTATGCCGAGATGACGGTGAGGAAAACTTTGCCGAACGGGGAAATTAGGCTTGAAAAAGCAACCCGTCTCATTACGGTACGCGACTTATTTACGATGACTGCGGGGTTCTCCTATGATATAGGTACTCCAACTTTTAAGGAAGCTGTGCATAGCACGAACGGAACATTACCGACACGTGATTTTGCGAAAGCGCTTGCCAAGGACCCCCTTTTGTTTGAGCCAGGCACGCATTGGAACTACAGCATGTGCCACGATGTGCTCGGGGCATTGGTGGAGGTTGTCAGCGGAAGACGCTTTGGTACGTATCTGCGAGAAGAAATCACCGGACCACTTGGCATGAACGATACAGCGTTCGATCTGAACGATGAACAGCGGACCCGACTAATTCCGCAGTATATGTACAATGACGAGCTTGAAAAAGCCGTACGTATGGATGGAAACGGGTACCGGATTGGTAGCGAATTTGAGAGTGGTGGCGCCGGATTGTTGTCCACAGTTAGTGATTACTCACTGTTCCTGAACGCACTGACTGGGTACGGCACGAGTCCGGAAGGCGTGCGGATTCTGTCACAAGCCTCGGTGGAACTGATGCGCAAGGACCATCTGAACGAGCAGACCCGCGGCGATTATTCATGGGATCACATGAGTGGATACGGGTATGGCCTTGGTGTCCGTACTCATGTCTCCCAGTCATTAAGCGGCTCACTGAGCCCGCTCGGCGAATTCGGATGGAGCGGCGCTGCCGGGTGCATGGC
Source organism: Paenibacillus liaoningensis (assembly GCF_059609455.1). NCBI lineage: Bacteria > Bacillati > Bacillota > Bacilli > Caryophanales > Paenibacillaceae > Paenibacillus > Paenibacillus liaoningensis. The sequence continues at coordinate 247,428 of NZ_JCAALU010000007.1, read as the reverse complement.
TATCATTGACCCGGATTCCAAGCTTACCGTTATGTATGCGCAGCACCTTCTGAACAATCAGGAGCCTTACGTTCAGCGACGCTTGCGAAATGTCGTGTACTCCTGCTTGTAATGTGGAAGCTGGAGTCTTAGCGCGGCATATCGTTTGATTCGTATCGCGGGACAAGAGTTTGGTTACCGACCATTGTCATTCAAGACAAGACGTTCGATGTTTTCTCTGAAAACTTGAACGAGATAAGAAAGCCCCTGCAGGGTTATGCCAATTTATTTGATGCGCATCCTCCGTTCCAGATTGATGGAAACTTCGGTGTGACATATGACAAAGCACTTCTAAGCCAGGTTTAATGACCTGTTTAGAAGTGCTTTTTGATTAGTAGCAGCCTTTCTTCAGAATTTCTTTAGAAAAATTCTTATAGGTTCCTTAGTTTTGACTGGTATTCTTCATCTATGGAATTTGAGATGAGGAGGGTCAACATGATCAGCGAGACATTCATGCATTTAATTGATCAATATGGGTATTTTATTTTCTTAGTTGCCTTTTCTCTAGGGCCTTTCGGAATCCCAATACCAAACGAAATATCAATATTAACTGGCGCTTTTCTGAGTAGTAAAGGTACCTTAAATCCTTGGGTAACCTATTTAGTTATATTGCTTGGACTGTTAATAGCTGTAACCGTGTCTTATTTCATGGGAAAAGTCTTTGGGAAACATTTTAAAGAAAAAATAGAAAAAAACCGTTACTTTCAAAAAGCTCAAACCATCTTGCAGCGACACGGAAATTGGGCAATGGTCATTGGTTTTTTCCTTCCTGTGGTCAGGTATATTATGCCTATGCTTGTTGGGTTAGGTAATGTCAAATTCAGAACATTCATTCTCATTTCCTATTCGAGTGCTTTATTGTGGACAGCGACGTTTTTTGTTATCGGAAGATTTTTCATCATCCCATTATTATAAATTTGAGTCAGTTGAAAAATCGTTTATCCGAGAAGTTCAGTTTAGGCAGTATCGATTTTGTCCTCCTTAATTTCCCGCGTGCTTTCGTTTATACTTGTCGTAAAGAGCAAAAAGATAACCATGAGAAAGGGAGCAATATATAATGAACACGGTCCTTATTGTAGATGATGATTCAGAAATTCGAGATATCATACATGTTTATCTCCGCAATGAAGGGTATTTTGTTCTTGAAGCGGAAAACGGCTTAGAAGCGCTACATGTCATCCAAACAAACTTAGTCCAGTTGGTCATTTTGGATGTTATGATGCCTAAACTAGATGGCATTCACACTTGTCTCAAAATAAGGGAGTCTTATGACGTTCCCATCATTATGCTTTCGGCTAAGCAGGAAGATATTGATAAGATTACAGGGCTTACAACAGGGGCAGACGATTATATGATTAAGCCTTTTAACCCCTTGGAATTACTTGCAAGGGTCAAGGCGCAATTTCGGCGAAGTTCAATGAAAAATAAAGAAGAAATCCAAGCTGTCACTCACCTCAAGGATCTCGTCATTGATAAAGTCAAACATTCCGTATTGTTAAGAGGAAAAGAACTTTCGTTAACTCCGTTGGAGTTTGGCATTCTAGAATTGCTCGCAAGTTACCCTGGACAAGTATTCAGCTCGGAAAAAATTTACGAAAGTGTGTGGAAAGAACCGTATGGTTATTCAGATAATACTGTGATGGTCCATATTCGCAACTTGCGGGAGAAAATAGAAATAGTTCCAAGAGCACCTCAATATATTAAGACGGTATGGGGAGTTGGCTATAAAATTGACAAATAAAGTACATAAAAGAAAAAGTAAAATTCAGATCAATATTTTATTGAATTCCGTTTTTAGTTTTTTTATTTCCATTATCCTAACATCGGTTCTGCAGTACTGTGCTTATCTTGCTAGTGTAGCTGTAAGCGAAATATTAGCATACCTTACTGTTCCAATGTTTACAGGAATTTTCGTTTCTACTTTTTTTATTTTGACACGGCGAATTGTCTCAGATCTTATTACATTGGAGAAAGGGCTTCAAATTATTTCGGAAGGAGATTTAGATTACCGGGTACCTGTCGTTCGAAAAGATGAGCTCGGAAGGGTTGCGCTAAATATCAATTTAATGGCTGAACGTTTACAACAGCAGATCGCTAAAGAGAGGGAGGTTGAAAGATCTAAAATGGAATTAATCTCCGGCATTTCTCATGATTTGCGAACGCCTCTTACTAGTATTATTGGCTATATTGAATTGTTACGAAACGATTTATTTCAATCAAAAGATGAATATCGGCGATTTATTCAAAATACGTTTAATAAAGCCATTCATTTAAAGAGCATGCTCGACGATTTGTTTGAATACACTAGGCTTACTTCGAGTGAAACGCGTTTGGATCTTAAAAGAATTAATGTGTGTAAACTTCTGGAACAATTGCTTTTTGAGTTTGAACCGATCGCTCAAGAAAATGGAATAACGGTTGCAAAAAAAATCGGGAATCCTCCTATTTTCACTCTTCTTGATAGTGAGAAAATCGCCAGAGCCATTGATAATTTGCTTATGAATGCCCTTAAATACTCTTTAAAACCTGGAACTGTTAGCATTAACATAGAATCAGACGCTTCAAACGCTTTTATCGCGATAGAAAATAAAGGGAATCCACTTACACCAGAACAAGAAAACAATTTGTTTGAACGTTTTTATAAAGTTGACGAAGCTCGTAGTACAGAAGGTATTCAGACTGGAGCTGGATTAGGTCTTTCCATTGCCAGAAACATTATTGAATTGCATGGGGGAACCTTAAAACTCAATCATAAAGATGGCAACTTCAAGTTTATCTTAGGACTGCCTATAAATAATTATTCCGATAATGAACAATAAGATTTCTGAATAATTACCTCCCGACTAGAATGATAATGTTCTATGTCCCGTAAGACTCATTGTTCAAAATAGCCTAAATCTAGGAGTCAATAACAGGTAAACCTCACTTTCGAGTAAAGTGGGGCTGTTTAACGTTTTCTGAATAAACATCGCATCAATTCATCTGATGCCATGGAATCTTTACTGGGGTAATACTTTGAGGAATTACGTATGTAAAGGTCAATGCTCACGTATATGCGTTTAATGATGGTTCTGCAGCATTACATGAGCATCTAGGCTTCGTTCATGAGGGAATCCAAGGCTTACCGCTATTTTTATTATTAGGAAAGTCAATATTAGGTAGTTTCATTTTACAAGCCGCCAACTAGCGGCTTTTTTTGTTAGGGAAAGTATGTTGAATTTGCGTTTAGCTGACTTCTTATTTCTTTCGAAAAATATAAACAAATGATGGAGGGAAATTCCAGCGAACAAACTCACTTTTTTCGAGGATCAGTTGCTCGGCAAATTTCTTTTTCATTCGACGAGAGCAATGATAGGCAACTAAATATCCGCCTGGCCTGAGTGCTTTAATAATCTGATGTAGTATATTTTCCTTGATTCCATTTGAAAAATTAGAAAATGGTAATCCAGAAATAATACAGTCAAGCTGATGAACGCTTTCTTGATTCATTTTTTTTATTAAATAGGATGCATTAGAATGGAACATGGAGCCCGGGTATTTTACTTTTAGGTTCTCCCTCATTTTTTTGTCTCTTTCAAACAAAAACAACTTTGCGGAATCAGTTAGATGTGTATTAATGTGCGTTGTTATGGCACCAGTGCCTGATCCAAGCTCTGCGATTGCCTTAACTTCATTCCAAGGTATGGACTGTACAGTTTTAGCTGCAAGAAATCTTGAACTGGGAAAAATACCTCCTACTCGCTTTGGATTTTTAAGAAATCCTTGAGTGAAGTGCACTCCTTAGAATAGACCTTGGAATAAACCCTTGGTTTATCCGATTAAATTCTAAGGGGTGCACTTTTATGTAAGCAAAAAAAGGACAGAAGTTAAACATTTTCCTAAGTTACTGAAACAGAATGCCATTCTGGTGCTATCGAAAACCGTAGAACATTTAGGCGTACAAGATAAAGGTCAAATTAAGATTTGGATGAGGAAATGTAGTGAAGGCGGTCACGAAGCATTTGAAGACAAGCGAGGAGAAACTCATTAGCTGATTACTGGGCTACGTTCTTTCGGGATTCTGTAATATACATAAAGTCGGAATCATGCTAGTCAAGTCGGAATTTTAGCATTGTTTTCATAGGTTGGAGTAAGCTATAATCAAAAATTAAAATAAGCGCAAGGGGGCTAATTATGAGACCGTCTCATCGACAATGGCAGTTTTCCATTTATAAGCGGTTAATCATAGCCTTTATCATTGCCACCATTCCAATTTATATTTTGGCAGGCATCTTGTATAGCTGGGCGACGGGCATGCTTAGACAGGATATCGTAAATTCGGCTGAAACGCAGTCCGAAAACTACATTAGGGAGCTAAATGGCACGTTTAAGCGGTTTAATTCCCTGCAATACGATATGATGAACGACATGTATTTGGTTCAGCTCGTTAATGCGTATGATATTTTAGAATCGTATCGAAAAATTGAATTGATTAACTTTCTCCGCGCAAAGCTTGTCTCCATTCGGAACAGCAGTGACTTGATCTTTGACGTCCGGTTGTATTTATCATCGATACATGTGGAAATATCGGCGGTAGACGGGTATGGTGAGCTCAAGAAAAACGCGGTTCCGGCAGAAAAACTGAAAAATCCTTATAATGTGATCTCGTACAAAAACAAGCTGCTTATCGTCGCTTTTCCGCTTGATAGCTCACTCAGCGGGACACCGGAGCTTGTCGTGGAAATCGAATTGCGGGCTACTGAGTTGAAACGGAGTCTAAAGGCTGCAGCAGAACGCGACTTTACGGGAGCAATGGTGCTTGGCCTCAGCAGCAGTTCAGACAGGATCATATCTGTCAAAAAATCAGAGCTTTCTCGATTAATGGAACAGAGTTATGCTTCTAACGTGGATGCGGAGAAACTGACGGAGGGTTCATTTTCCGACAAGGCTGAAGATTATATTTATGTGCGCTCAGTTGACAAGGAAAGCGGCATTTTTTTGGATCATTTTCTGTACAAGCCAACCATGTTTCGATCTGTCATTCCGTATATTCAATGGTTTTGGTTGTTTTTTGCTGCCACCATTATTATGGTAGGGCTCTATCTCTTCTATATTAACCGGGTCATAAACAAACCATTGGTTAAAATCGTGCGCGCGTTCAAACGAGTAGAGGAAGGGAACCTTGATCTGAATATTAGGCATCACAAGGATGATGAGTTTGGTTTTTTGTACGAACGCTTTAATGAAATGCTTGTTAATCTCCAAATATCGATTGATGAAGTGTACAACCAGCAAATCCATCGGCAGAATGCGGAGTTAAAGCAGCTGCAATCGCAAATCAATCCTCATTTTCTCTATAATTGCCTGTTCAGTATTATTCGGTTGATCAAGATGCAAAAAGAGGATGAGGCCGTGCAGTTTACAAATCAGCTCGCGAAATATTTTCAGTTTATTACACGTAATACAAGGGATACGGTCCCTTTAGAGAATGAAGCTGCACATGCTCGAAACTATGTCATGTTACAGCTAGCACGTTTCTCTGACCGGGTGACCATCGATTTTGGAGACATTCCGGAGAGGCTGAAGCCCATATCCGTACCGCGCCTGATCATACAGCCGCTTGTCGAAAATGCATTTGTACACGGACTTGAAAATGTGACAGAGGGCGGTCTTCTGCGGGTTTCTTTTGTTGAGCAGGCTGGTAAAGCGATCATTGTGGTTGAAGACAACGGGGAAGCTAGCGAGGAAGGGCTGGAGAAGCTGCAGGCATTACTATCAGAGGAGCAGGAGGCTGCGGAGGTTACGGGAACATTAAATGTGCATAGAAGATTGAGATATAGCTTTGGGCTCGGAAGTGGTTTGCAGGTAGAAAGAAGTGAGCTTGGCGGCCTAAAGGTTAAAATGATCATTGAGTGGGACGGAGAGATGGCGTATGTACCGAATGCTGATCGTAGATGATGAAAAGCTGCTGCTCGATGGCTTGTATGAATTGTTTTTGGAGTCTGAAGGGCATCGCCTTGAGCTTTATAAAGCCTCTAGCGCCATTGATGCATTGACTGTGATGTCGCAGCAAAGAATCGATATTTTGATGTCGGACATCAAAATGCCGAAAATGACTGGTTTGGAGCTGGGGGACCGAGTAAAGCAAAGTTGGCCGGAATGCAAGCTGATTTTCCTAACGGGCTTTGACGAATTTGACTATGTGCACCACGCCATAAACAATGGAGCCCAAAATTATATATTGAAATCCGAGGGAGACGAAGCGATCGTAGAGGCAGTTCGCAATACGGTGGCGGAGCTTGATGAGCAAATGGCTGTTGAAACCCTGCTCAAGCAGGCTGTGGAAACGCAGCGACAGCAGGCCGTTCATCATCGCTCCTTGATGCTTTCTGATGTGCTTGATGGACTTCAGCCTTTAGAAGAGCTATCTCAAACAACGATTGATCTGTTCGGAATCAGGCTAATGGCGAATAAGCCGCTTATTATGGTGGCTGCGCGGCTGGATCTGGCGTCGAGTGCCTTGCGGTTTTCTGAGAAAGAGCTGATGTTGACCGCGCTTCATTCGGTCTGCGTTCGGTATTTATCAGGCTATGTAAATATGATGGATGTCGTTTATAATCGGGAATATTATGTATTGTTCCTGCAGGCGCAAGAAAATACGCCCCCTCATCCCGAGGGATTGAGGACATTTTTGCAAGGCTCGCTGGAGACCATTCAAAAAACGGTGGAAAAATCAACCGGGCGTACCTTTTCTTTTGCGTACACAGATAACGCAGTCGATTGGGAAGGAGTGGCAAGGCAATTCACTACTCTGAAAGCGCTGCTCTCCCAATATTACGCGGAAAAGCAGATTATCGTTACGGACAAAAATCTGCCGTATGATGCTCAATCGAATGATGAGGAAGTACGCGGCTTCATCGATGTTTTTCACAAAAAAGCAAATGCGCTTGATCTCTATTTGGAAACAGGCAAGCGAGAGGAAGTACAGGCAATCGTTGCTGAGCTGAGCATGTATTCAAGCTGGCCTGCCATCGATGAAATCAGATATATAGAGCTGTATTCTGCAGTCGCGCTGCGTTTTTTGTCGGCTGCAAACAAATACGGCCTGGATCGCGACCCGCTAGCAGGGCCGCATGTCTCTAAGTTGCTTCATTCAGCAGCACTTCCTGAGCGAAGTGACGGCATTATTTTGCTTGAACATATGATTAATGTTTTTGAGAGCCATCATAATGCACAATCCTCCCGCTTGCGCGGCGATGTGCTCGGAGTGGTTCATACGTACATTGAGATGCATTTGGATGGCGATCTGTCCATGACGCACTTGGCGGAATTGGTTTATTTGAATCCGGATTATTTATCTCGTTTATTTAAGCAAGCCAAAGGCATAACGATTAGTGAATACATTGCCGTTCTGAAAATTCAAAGAGCCAAAGAGCTGCTTTCCGAGCCGCAATTGCTTATACAGGATATAGCCAAGTCGCTGGGCTTTACGTCAGCTGGCTATTTCAGCCGCTTCTTCAAGAAGGAAACAGGTCAAACGCCGCAGGAGTTTCGGACAAGCGGGTAAAACAGACATCAAACGGCGCAGACGAAAGGTGAAGGGAATTGGTTTATTTGAATAAAAGATTAGCCCGTGCGGTTCTAACTCTACTCATCATGTTGATTGGTTTATCGGCTTGTAGCGGAATCTCAGTGACCATAGACAAAAGTGAGGACCCAAGCGAGAATGGTCATGAAGCTGCTCCTCTCATAACTCTGACAACTGGCGTCGGAATAAGCGATGTGATTGCGTCGGAGTTTTCGGAATCGAAGTGGGAGAATAGTGTTTGGTTGCAAGCGTACCGACAGGAGCTGGGAATTAATGTGAAAGCGGCATGGTATACCAAAGGTATGGAAGCCGCCAGACAAAAAGTCAGCGTCGCGATAGCTTCGGGCAAAATACCCGATGTGATTGCCGTTAATCAAGAACAGCTGTCTGCCTTATCCAAAACAAGCTTGTTTACGGATTTAACGGATATATTCGAGCAATACGCATCGCCGCTAACGAAATCGATTATAAGCGCAGATGATCTACGGGGCTTGGAGTCAGCGACCTTTGATGGAAAGCTTATTGCGATTCCTGGGCTAAACTCAGCCATTGACGGTGCTTCTTTCCTATGGATTCGCAAAGATTGGCTGGACCGGCTCGGGTTGCAGGTGCCTAGTACGACAGAGGAGCTCTATGATGTGATTCGTGCTTTTACACTGCGGGACCCGGATGGCAATGGCAAGCAGGACACGGTGGGTCTAGCGCTCAGCAACTCTTTTTTAAATACGGGTTTGGCTGAGGCGATTGGCCTATTTAATGCGTTTGATGCGTATCCTAAAATATGGGTTGAAGGGGAGAAGGGGAAACTTGTTTATGGGAGTGTACAGGCGGAAGTAAAGCCTGCGCTTGCCTTTCTAAACAAGCTGTTCGAAGAAGGGCTGATGGAGACGGATTTTGCCGCAAAGGATTCCGGAAGAGCAGGCGAGCTTGTAGCCAGCGGGAAAGTTGGCGTTATGTTTGGCTCCATGTGGAACGGGATGTATCCGATGCAGTTGACTAAAGACAATGATGCGGATTCCGACTGGCGGGCATATCCGATCGTTTCATTGGATGAGCAGCCTGCCAATCCGCAGGTCAAGCTCAATGTAGAGAACTATTATGTCGTACGCAGCGGCTATGCTCATCCGGAAGCGCTATTGAAATTGATCAATTTCTGGACGGAGCTTAATTACGGTGATACAACCCAAGAAAGATTTGACCATTTCCTTGGACCTTTACCTGCTCCAGGGCATCATTATGCGGTGGCAAAGGTATGGAAAGTAGAGAAAAACCTCCAAGCCCATTTGAAAATTATGGAGGCATTCCAGACAGGAAATCATACCATTTTGAACGCTGAAGAAAAAGGTTATTACGATAATATTCTCAAGTACCAGGCAGGGGATAATTCCAAAGCCCAATATGAGAAAGTATTTGGCAGCACAGGCTCTTACGCGGTCATGAATGATTACAAGCAGCGAAATCTATTTAAGATGGATGAATTTTATGGAGCTTCAACAGATGCCATGAATACCCGACTTCTAACGGTGGATCAGTTGGTAGAAGAATATTACACAAAGGCAATAATGGGAGTAGAGTCCCTCGATGGGTTTCAAGCCTTCATCGCCAAGCTGAACAAAATTGGTTTGGATGACGCAACAAGAGAAGTGAATAAGTGGAAATCTGGTAAGCTATAACATGTGAGTAAGGAAGAAGCTGGAAGCGTTCTCGAGATAAGAGGCTCAGCTTCTTTTTTTTGCGTTCACAGCGATTAGGAAGTCGGTAGAGTGCAAGAAATCTCGGAATTTTGAAATCGTTTTCTTTTTGTGCGAAGTGTAAGATGAACTTGTAAGCATTTCGCGATAAACAGAGGGGGAGCAAGCATGATGAAGAAAAATAGGAATGTGTATTCTACAGCAGCAGTCGTACTTTTAAGTGTATCTCTTCTAGCAGGGTGCACGGGTAATGGCAGCAATACGGCTAATAACGGACAGGCAACAAACGGGGGCAGTAATGGGGCTGCAGTAGACAATACGCCCGTAGATCCGACAGCAAAGTTCGATCCTCCTGTTGAACTTACGGTTGGCGTGATGATTGGTGATCCAATTGCCGACGGTTTTACAGAGGAGAAATGGGAAAACAGCGAGTGGATCAAAGCCTATCGCGATGAGCTTGGCATAGAGATCAAGCCGCTATGGTATACCAAAGGTGCTGATGCCGGTAAACAGAAAATAAGCGTAGCGATTGCTTCTGGCGATATTCCGGATTTGCTGGCCGTAAGCCAAGAGCAGCTGGCAACGCTTTCCAAGACCGATATGTATGAGGATTTAACGAATATTTATGATCAATATGCTACACCGCTTACTAAGGAGATTATTACGGAGGAAGGCAATTCCGCATTGGAATCCGCAACCTTTGGCGGCAAGTTGATTGCAATTCCCGGAACAAACTCGGCCATCGACGGCGCTTCCTTCTTGTGGGCCCGTCAAGACTGGTTGGATAAGCTAGGCTTGCAGGTTCCGAAAACGACAGATGAGCTTTATAAAGTAATGAAAGCGTTTGTTGAGCAGGACCCGGACGGCAATGGCAAGAAGGACACAGTGGGCATGATGCTGAACAGAGATTTCTTGATGCCAGGCGTAGCTGAAGCACTTGGTATTTTCAACGCATTTGATGCTTATCCGAAAGCTTGGGTTCGCGGAGCTGATGGCAAGCTTGTATACGGAAGCGCACAGCCGGAAGTGAAGGACGCACTCGTTTATTTGAACAAGCTGTATAAGGAAGGATTGATTGAAAAGGATTTTGGAGCGAAGGATTCAAGCAAAGCTGCTGAACTTGCCGCTTCTGGCCGTGTTGGCATTAATATTGGGGCGATGTGGAATGGGATGTTCCCACTGCAGCAAACAATCGATAATTTTCCGAGTGCCAACTGGCTTGCACATCCGATTGTTTCCAAGGATGACCAACCTGCTAATCCGCAAATTAAGCTGAACGTGGAAAACTATTTTGTTGTACGCAAAGGGTATGAGCATCCGGAAGCTATTATGAAGCTGTTGAATTTCTGGACGGACTTGAATTACGGCGATACGACACAAGCGGAGTTCGATAAATTTATGGGACCTGAGCCTGCTCCCGGCCACCACTATGCGGTTGCAAAAGCATGGAAAGCGCAGAAGAACTTGCAGGCGCATCTTAAAATTGTTGAAGCGTTCAAAACAGGCGATGCCTCTAAGCTGAATGCAGAAGAAAAAGGCTACTATGATAATATCGAGAAGTTTAAAGCGGGTGACAATGCGAATGCTCAATTTGAAAAGGTGTTTGGCGAGACAGGCTCCTTCAAATCGATGAATGAGTACGTAGAAAACAACTTATTTAAAATGGATGAATTTTACGGCGCTTCTACAGATGCGATGAAAAACCGATTGAAAACCATTGAACAAGCAGTAGTAGAGTACTATACGAAAGTGATTATGGGCTCGGATTCGGTAGACAATTTCGAAAAATTTGTTGAGCAGCTAAATAAGCTGGGGTTGGAAGATGTGACGAAGGAAGTTAACGATTGGGACGCAGCTAAGAAATAAATGAAGGCGGAGGGGCAACTCTAGTCCCTCCTTATTTTTATTCAGATGGATGGAGTGTATGCAATTATGGAAATGAAAGGAATCCGCAAACGCCGGTTTTCCACTGGTGCTTATCATATGATGCTTTTGCCAGCGGTCATCCTTGTGCTTATTTACAGCTATGGACCAATCATGGGTATTGCCATCGCGTTTCAGGATTTTGTTCCTTCTCGCGGCTGGTTTGGTTCAGAGTGGATTGGACTCGAAAATTTCAAATATGTGTTTGGGATGCCTGACACGATGAAGGTAATCGGTAATACTTTACTGATTTCGTTTATGAAAATTATCGTAGGCATTATTTTTCCGCTGACGCTTGCCATATTGTTAAATGAAGTGAAAAATGTCTTATTCAAAAGATCGGTTCAAACGATTGTCTATATGCCTTATTTTCTATCTTGGATTATTTTATCAGGCATCCTCATTGATATTCTTTCGCCGTCAGGTGGCATTATAAATAACTTCCTTCAATTTCTGGGTATGGAGCCTATCTATTTTCTCGGTGAAGGGGGCTGGTTCCGTTTCATTATTGTAGCCTCTCATATATGGAAGGAATTAGGTTTTGATACGATTGTTTATCTTGCTGCTATATTGAGCATCGACAAGTCGTTGTATGAAGCAGCAGCCCTTGACGGGGCAGGTCATATGAAGCAAGCCTGGCATATTACACTGCCGGGCATGAGGCCAATTATCGTGCTGCTAAGCGTGCTTAGTCTCGGAAATGTTTTGAATGCCGGCTTCGATCAGGTATTTAATTTATATAGTCCGCAAGTGTATTCCAGCGGGGACATTCTGGATACTTACGTGTTTCGGATCGGGATGGAGCAAATGCAATATGGCGTAGCGACCGCTGTTGGATTATTTAAATCGGTCGTGTCGCTCATCTTTATATGTGTTTCTTATTTGCTGGCCTACAGAATTGCCAACTATCGCATCTTTTAAAGAAAGGGAGGTACTCTCACGATGATCGAACGGCGCACGCCTTCTAGAGTTTTATTTTTGTACGCGAATTATGCTTTTTTGACGCTATTTTCACTAACTTGCCTCTTCCCTATCCTTCATATGGCGGCGATGTCGCTGAGCAGCAACTCAGCAGTCACGGCTGGTTGGGTGACGATTTGGCCAGTTGGCTTTAACCTCGATTCATACAAATATATATTTGGTAATCATATCTTTCTACAGACGGTGATTGTCTCTTTTGAGCGTTTGTTTCTAGGCGTATCGATTAGCCTCATTCTCACCGTACTGGCTGCTTATCCATTATCTAAGTCAAACTTGAAATTCCGTTCGAGAACGATTTATTCCTGGTATTTTGTTATCACGATGATCTTCAATGGCGGATTAATCCCGACCTTTATGGTTGTCAAAGAGACAGGTCTTATGGATTCCATTTGGGCACTTGTTATTCCTTCAGCAGTAAATGTATTCAATATCGTGCTCATGCTCAATTTCTTCCGTACGCAGCCGATTGAGCTGGAAGAATCTGCTCAAATGGACGGAGCTGGTGTATGGCGGACGCTTTGGAGCATCTATTTGCCGATCTCGAAGCCTTCCTTGGCTACGATCGCATTGTTTACAATCATTTTTCATTGGAATTCTTGGTTTGATGGCATGATTTATATGAATTCACCTTCTAATTACCCGTTGCAAACGTATTTAAGAACGGTCATCGTCGCTAGAGATTTAACGAATATGAATGCAAGCGATCTCTCGTTAATCGCCAATATTTCAAATCGGACGGTGCTTGCAGCACAGCTATTTGTTTCCATGCTGCCAGTCCTTTGCATTTATCCTTTCCTGCAAAAATATTTTGTTAAAGGTCTTGTTCTGGGAAGCGTGAAAGGTTAGCCAATTTTGTAACGATAGAGGTGCGAGATGAAACGGGATGAATTGAAAGCATCATTCCAGAATCCGGGTATCGATTACCGATCGGTACCTTTCTGGGCTTGGAACGATGAGCTGAAGCAGGAGGAATTGGACCGTCAAATTGAGGGGTTTCATGCGCAGGGGATGGGCGGATTTATGATGCACGTCCGAGAGGGACTCGAGACGCCTTATCTCAGTGAAACGTTTATGGATCGTGTAAAAGAGTGCGTCGCCAAAGCGAAGGAGATCGGTCTTAAAGCATGGCTTTATGATGAGGATCGATATTCCTCTGGTATGGGAGGAGGGATGGTTCCACGGCTTGGCGGTGACGCAGTGCGGGCTAAGGCACTGACACTTCATATATGCCGGGATTATCGTCCAGGCGCTAACCTCCGTTTTGTTTACCGAGCCGTCATCAAGGGAAATCATCTTTACTCGCTGGTACAACTATCCATAGATGAACCAAGCGAGTATCTTGAAGCTGCTAACGAGGTTTATCTTGTATTCGAACAACGGATTGCTGCCAAAAATGACTGGTGCCATGGCGATACGTATACAGATTTGATGAATCCCGAAACGACCCGCTTGTTTATTGAGGCCAATTATGAGCCTTATCGCCAAGCTGTTGGAAAAGAGTTCGGCAAGACGATTCCTGGTATTTTTACAGATGAGCCCACGGTTAAAGGTTTTTCAGAACGTTTAAATGACCCGGAGCTGACCTCGATGACTTGGAGTGAAGTGATAGAGCAATCGTTTGAACATCGAAGAGGATATCCAATCGGAAGCCTGCTTCCCTATCTTTTTTTTCAGGGAGAGGGCTCGGAGCAGATCAGACATGATTACTGGCTCACGATAACGGAAACGTTCAGCGAATCGTATACGAAGCAAATTGGCGCTTGGTGCAGAGAGCAGGGAATCCAATTCACTGGACATTTCCATTCGGAGAGCAGTCTAATCGGTTCCACTTTGAACAGTGGTGCAGTAATGCCGCATTATAGGTATTTGGACATTCCCGGTGTCGATACCTTATGCGAGCAAACGGATGAGCATCTTACGATGAAACAGGCATCCAGCGTTGCAAATCAACTTGGGAAAAAGAGAGTCATAACCGAAACGTATGGCGTAACGGGTTGGGATCTCACCTTTGAGACACGTAGATGGATTGGCGATTGGCAATTTGCGCTGGGTGTCAATGTACTGACGCATCATCTTTCCTGGTATTCGCTGCGCGGCTGCCGGAAGCGCGATTATCCGCCATCCTTTAATTATCATACGAACTGGTGGGAGCACAACCGCGGCATGGAGGATTATTATGCCAGATTAAGCGCCGTGCTGAGTGAAGGCAAGCTAACTCGTGATCTATTGGTTATTCATCCCTCTACATCGGTGTGGACGAGGCTAGGGTATGACGTGAAGATAACCGATTGGAAAAACAGTGCCGGCAACGAGCAGGAGCTTCAAAAATATGACCGTGATTTCAACCTATTCGTGAATCGGCTTGTCCAGCTTCACCATGATTATGATCTAGGCGATGAACTAATCATGAAGGAATTCGGCAAGGTGAAGGGGGACCACATCGTTGTGGGAGAGGCCATGTACAGCTATGTTGTGCTGCCTTCACTAACGAATTTATTATCCTCTACCTTGGAGTTGCTGCTTGAGTTTATGAGTCATGGTGGTAAAGTAGCTTCCTACGGTGAGCAGCCTTCGCTAATTGATGGCAAGACATCAGACAAGCTGGCTGCACTGCTGCTGCACGAAAGATTTACGCAAGCAGCCGATTTGAAAGAATTGGAGAGGCTGCTCGATAATGAGACAAAGCGTTCTCTCCGCATTCAGGAGCATCCTGGATCGGAAGCCCCATTCTTTATTCATATGCATCGTTCACTTGAGGGGCAATCGATTGCGTTCATCGTCAATAATGATCGTGAAAGAGGCTCTGAGGTTCAAATTATACTAGAAGGCGGCAGCTACTTGCAGGAGTGGGATGCTTGGACAGGTGAGATTAAAACGATTGAAACCGAAGCGACAGAGCATGGGGTCAGCTTTCGAGCTTCATTTGGTCCTGCTGACTCGAAGCTGTTTGTATTATTTTCGAATAAGCCGGAAGATGAAGCCGGGCAGATAAAGATATTTCCAGCAGGAAAGACAGACCTTCATTTGGAGCCTATAGGCTTCCAGCGCACAGCGTCCAATGCATTGATATTGGATCAATGCCAGTATCGTTTTGGAGAAGAGGTATGGACAGAGACGATGGAGGTTTGGAAGGCTCAGCGCCTAATTCGGGAACGTCTGGGGATGCGGCAGGTGTTTCATTCCGGTAATTTACAGCGCTATTTCTGGATTCATGAGCCGCATTCGGGGAATGGAACTCCTATTTCGCTACGGTTTACCTTTAACGTAAAAGTTTTGCCGAGCAGCGATGTGTTTTTTGTGTTTGAGGATGCGGAACGCTTCAGCTTTACTCTTAACGGAAAGGAAGTGCCTGCAGAAGCCGAGGGTTATTATTTGGACGTCAGCATGAAGAAGCTTAAGCTGCCTGCACTGACTGTTGGAATTAACACAATAGACATTCAAATTTCGTATCAAAATGATATGGAGCTTGAGAATGGATACCTCATCGGCGACTTTGCTGTTAATGAGCATCGAGAGCTGATAAATGAACCATTAAAACTAACGTATGGAGATTGGCGCAGCCAAGGCTATCCTTATTATTGCGGAAGCATGAATTACCTCTTCGAGATGGAACATCCGCCGGAGCATAGCACAGGATGCAGGCTCGAGATTGGCCAGTACCAGGCTGTTTTGCTGGAAGTAAAGGTGAATGAATCCGCAAGCAAAACGGTTCCTTGGCGAAGCGAAGCGTTCATAGAGCTGGATACCATACTGAAGCCAGGCTTAAATGCTATAGCCATTAAAGTCGTGGGCAGTCCTCGCAATTTGTTTGGGCCGCTCCACCTTGCTGATCCTCGGCCTAGCTGGATGGATTGGTGGTCATTTCATCCGGAGGAGGGCGAATATACGCCCGAGTACCAGGGCAAGCCTTATGGACTTATGGAACCGCCAAAATTAAAGTATGGTCTTAAGTAAATATCAGGAGAGTGAACATCATTCGGCCTATTCATTTGCAAATTAAAAACTATGACTCCCCTCTTGCGATCGATACGGATTGTCCGATATTTGCTTGGCAGCTGGAAAGCAAAGATCACGGAGAACAGCAAGCATATTATCGTATAGTGGTTGCTGAATCGGAGGAGGCCTTGTTAGCGGAAACAGAATTATGCTGGGATAGCGGCAAAGTGAGCTCCTCCGAGCAGTTGAATATACATTATGCGGGGCAGCCGCTCCAGAGCCTTACTGTTTACTATTGGAAAGTAGCCGTTTGGAATCAGGCGGGCAAGCAGGCATGGAGCGAGCAGCAGCTACTGTTGACAGGCTATTTGCATGTAACGGAATGGAAGGCAAAGTGGATCGGCAGCGGAAGAAAGCAGCCTTTCTATGCCCGTCATGAATTTCAAATATTAAATAAAGTAAAACGGGCTTATGCTGTCGTTTCAGGGTTGGGTCATTTTAAGTTGTTTATGAATGGCAGCAAAGTAGGCAACCATGAAATGGACCCTGGCTGGACGAATTATCACCAGTCCGTGCAATATGTGTGCTTTGATGTAAAGGATCATATCTGCATGGGAACCAATGTCATTGGCTTATCGGTCGGCAATGGCTTTTATGCGGGAGATGCGGGCGGAAGACATTTCTACACGATAGGAAAAGGGTATGAAGCATTCGGAGAGAACCTGCTTGCCATTGGAGAATGGCATATTGAGTACGAGGATGGCTCCAAAGCGCTAATCCTTACGGAAGCAGACCGCTGGAAGGTTAGAGATAGCGCAACGATGCTTGCGAATGTGTACGGATCTGAAAATTTTGATGCAAGACGTTACCCGGTCGGCTGGTATGAGGCTCCGTTTGATGCTGCAGAATGGGAGCAGGCAGTGGTGTTGGCAGCTCCATCAGGCAGATTGGTTCGCCAAAATCAGCCACCAATAACCGTGCGAAAAATATATGACACCATTGGAATTGAGGAGCCGCTTGAACAGGTATATGTCTACGATCTTGGACAAAACATGTCCGGCATGTTTGAGATCCATGTGAGCGGACCGGCAGGCAGCAAAGTGACGATCAAGCCGGGTGAGTTGCGAAATAAAGATAATACGGTTGCAACGCCTTGGGATATTGTTACTTTTTCTGAATACATCCTTGCCGGCACGGGTGAGATCGAGGTATGGAAGCCTGACTTTTCCTGCTACGGGGCCAGATGGGTGCAAATCGAAGGCTGTACGCGTGATGGTGGAGACCCTGCCAAGCCTGTCATACACGATGTCAAAGGTTACTTTGTCACTTCTGCCGCGAAAAATGTGGGCGAGTTGGAGGCGGATGATCCGCGCATCACACAGCTTGCCAAAATTATCATTAAAGCAATCGAGAGTAATTTACAGAGCGTACATTCGGATTGTCCGACGATTGAGAAGCTGGGCTGGGTAGAGACGGCCAGTCTGATGGGACCCTCCATTATGTATGTTAAGCAGGTGGAAGAGCTCTGGCTGAAAATAATGCGCGACATGATGGAGGCTCAGACAGAGGAAGGGCTCATTCCTGATATCGCTCCTGAGTATTCCAGGTTTGAAGAGGGGTTCCGTGATTCCATCGCATGGGGAAGCGCGATCATCCTCGTGCCAGAGCTGCTGTTGCAGACATACGGGAATAAGACCGCTATAGAAGAGGCATATCCGGCTATGAAAGCTTATATGGCTTACTTGCATACCAGAGAGATTCATGGCGGATTCATTGGACATGGATTAGGCGATTGGGGCATTGCACCGCAGACAGGCGGTGATTATGTTGAAAACGTGGAAACCGCCTTCTATTACGAAGCCTTCCGTTTGATGGCAAAATATGCTTTAATGCTGGGATATAACGAGGAGCATACGTATTATGCTGCCGAGGCGGAGCGAACTAAACAGCTTTATAATGAGCGTCTGCTTAAACCAGTTCCAGGTCAAAACCGCTACGCCTATTGCAAGCTGAACGGCGAATATGATCCAGAGAACCAGGTCATGCAGGCGATGCCGCTTTATTTTAGCTTGGTTCCGGAGGAGAAGCTTGCTGATATTGAAGTCGCATTGCTTCAGGCGACAGCCAGCCATCAGCTGCGCTCGGGAGAGATTGGGCTTCGTTATTTATTTGGCGCATTAGCCAAAATAAATCGAAACGATATCGTATTCGATATGATGATGCAGCCGGAGCATCCGAGTTATATCCGGTTTGTGGAGCAGGGCGAGACGGCTTTGCCTGAATTTTGGACGGACGATTCTAGGTCACGCAATCATGATATGATGGGCCACATCTTAGAGTGGCTATATAAGCATATGCTTGGTATCTCATCGATAAAAGACGCTTATCAAGAAATTGGGATCGCGCCGATTTATTTTGATAAGGTGCGTTTTGTGCGAGGAAGCTATCATTCCGTTAGAGGTATCATCCAAGTCGATTTCTCGCATGGGCAAGATGGAGTGAGATTACAGGTAAGTCTGCCTCCTAACACCATAGGTCAAGTTAAGATTCCACTTGCTTCAGCGAATGCCAAGGTATTAGAGGCTGGGCAGGAAAGGGAGTTCGATCCTGAATGGGAGAATGGCCAGCCTTATGGGGTAATTAAAATCAGCTCTGGCAGCTATAATTTCTATTCCCCGAAAGAATAAGTAGGCTTGCTTAGAACTGAACTGATCCCTGTTTATGAGACGGAGATCAAAAAACCTTTTCGTACTAAATAGCCAAGTGAAGCTTCTATAACAAGTATAGTGTTGTAAATAGTAAAGTACCTTAGAACTGCTAAAAAGACAGATAGATTCCAGGCCTTTTTGGAAACTGTCTGTTTCTTTCTTTTTTATCGTGGCTATATAATAAATAAACAGATTAATAAACAGATAGGATGTTTAACGATTCAGACTATGTTATCATTGTGTCATTTTATCTAAAGGGGTAAAGTTGCTATCAATATAGGGATAAACTTTGTGTCACTGGACATCACTGGACAAATGGACCGATAAACCCGCGTGGTTACGCGGATTCTCACAGACATCTTCACAAAACCCGTATTTCTTTTAGTTTAATTCCAATGATTTTTTGCTGTATAAATATAATATTTTTATATATTGTGACACAATTTATTTAAAAATCGAAAAAACAGGTGAAGATATGGAGGATCCGCTCTCCATCGGCACCATCGGGCTGATCAAAGCCATTGAGAGCTACCGCGCGTACAGAGGCACGAAGCTGGCTACTTTGCTACCCGCTGTATCGAGAACGAAATCCTGATGCATTTAAAAAACAAAAAGGACGTATCCCTGCATGACCCTATAGGGACGGACAAGGAAGGTAATGAGATTACGTTAATCGATATCCTCGGCTCAGAGGCAGATGATGTGATCAAAGAGTTGGATCTGAAGATCGAGAAGAGCAAGATTTACCTCAATCTGGATATTCTGGACGACCGGGAGAAAGAAGTCGTAGTGGGCCGCTTCGGCCTGGACACCGGCAGGGAAGAGCGGACGCAGCGGGAGATTACGAAGGAGCTGGGGATCTCGCGGAGTTATGTACCTGTTAAACCTTATTTCTTTCAAAATAAGTTCACATCATTTTTTTCGCTTTAATCAGGCGAGCGCTCTCCCGTTATATTGGGAAAGCGCTCGCCGTATTAACACGTTTTTCTATTAACTACCGTATTACCAAGGCAGCTCTGTGTCCATATGAAAGAACTTGCCTGTCGGTCCGTCCGAAGGTAACGTGGCAAGCATTACGCTTGTCTTACCGCCATCTTCAAGATCCATATCAGCGTATTTTCCGCCCAGTGGAGTCTTCACCCAACCAGGGTAAGCAGAATTCACTTTAATTGGTGTATCCTTCAGCTCATGTGCAAGATGGGTCGTAAAGGTATTCATTGCCGCCTTCGAGGCATCGTAAGCAAGAAGCTTGACATCATAAATTTGAGCAGCGGGATCGGAATGGAGTGTATTCGATCCAAGCGCACTGGATACATTAACAATTCTTCCGGCTGGCGCTTTGCGAATCAACGGCAGCAGTAGCTGAGTTAATTCAACCATGCTGAAGAAATTGGCATCGAAGGTTTCACGCATAACGACCGGCGAAACGGTACTTGTTTCATTAATGGGTGCAAGATCTTCAATCTCTATCTGTATCCCAGCATTATTAATCAACATATCAAGCTTACCGTACCGCTGTTCAAAAAAATTGTAGGCAACTTGAAGGTCTTCGGCTAGATTGACGTCCAATTTGATATTCTCCGCTTGGATTCCCTCCGAACGAAGTGTATCCACAGCAACCTTCCCTTTCTCCAAATCGCGTGACCCAATAACGACAGTGGCTCCAAGCTTACCTAATTGACGTGCCGTTTCCAATCCAATGCCACGATTTCCTCCAGTTATAAAAGCAACTTTGCCGTCCATGTTTATAGTCATTTTTAAATTCTCCTTTAAGATTTATTTTATACAGTCCTTTGACTTAGCCTTGATGATTTTAGGATTGGCATCATACCTAAAATTAATGCCGCTTTAGATTTAAATCGAGAACGATCGTTCTAATTATGTTAAAAAATTTATCCCAGGACTGCTAAAGTTGTATTAATAATGCTTTCCAGCTTTTCTTTGTCTTCTGTCGTTTTAATCATTACACGCAATCCCACCTAAGCATTATGCAGATAGAGGGAAAGGCTCACAGCATCATAATGTTCGGGAATTTCTCCCGTTTTCTGAACTGAACGCTCACCTGCAAATCATACAACAATTGCTCTGAAGCAAAAAAACTGCTCATGAATTTAAACTGCCACTTCTGGATCGAGCAGTGACAGTTCAACGGCCGAATTTACCGTTAAACAGCCCTTGGGTTGATTCTCTTCACAACTGACTATCATTTCAAACAACTGCTGGATAGCCTCTTTGGCAGAATTTGAGCGATGAATGCGATTCGTAATATTTGAATTCAAAGTCAAAGTATATCGGTTCAAGACATCCATAAATAACTGATGCTTGTCTACGAACGTATCATAAAAGCTTCTTCTGTGAATGCCCATGCCCTGGACAAGCCCCTGTATGGAGGTTTTTTCGTAGCCTTGACGCCAGAATAAGTCCATTGCCTTGTCTAATACCACGTTGATTTCAAACTCTTTGCTTCTCGCCATGATCATTCTCACGCCCTTTTGCTGCCCCACCTCCTGTCTGCAAATTCATATTATCATATTGAGAACGATAGGTAAAGTATTGTTTTGAATTGAGCTGCAGCCCGCAGCAATGGGGTTTATGTGTACATTACGGATTGCACGGTGAAGAAAATCGTTTCCATTTAATCGACCAATGCAGATGATATTGTTAAGGAAGTCTATCTGAAGATCGAGAAGAGCAAGATTTACCGCAATCTCGACATTCTGGATGACCGGGGGAAGGAAGTTGTAGTGGGCGGTTTGGCTTGGACACCGGCGGGGAAGAGCGGACGCAGCGGGAGATTGCGAAGGAGCTGGGGATCTCGCGGAGTTATGTGTCGCGGATTGAGAAAAGAGCACTGATGAAGCTGTATCATGAGTTTTATAAGGTGAAGCGGTAAGAAATGAAATGATAATTACAAAGTAGTATTTTAAAATAAAAACGTTAAAAAACGACTTGTCTGCGGATAAGTTGCTTTTGTTTTTTAGGTGAACCCCTGATGAATGCGGATTAGTATATCCAACTGCTATATCTCTACGAAAAAAAGGGATTCACGATGAAGTTGGAATTCGACGAAGCTCCAAAAAGGGTTTGGACATTCTTGGTTTTAGAGAGAGTTCTTTTGCGGTTTTTTTGAATCCAACTAGAGGTTTGGATTCAGAGACCCTGTTTGATTAAACTCCAGATGCGTTCAAACCTGTCCTGGTAGTCTGGTAAATTCCAGGATTCTTTGAAGGACGGGAGGCTAAACACCGCAAACGCGGAGAGAATCGCTTCTGCCCGTTCCAAGTGGGGATCGTGATAGTCCATTAAGCCGTCAATAATTTGGTAGGAATCCCAGAGAACGTCACGTAATACCAGTGGATTGCTGTCAACATATTGCGTATTCAAGGCGAACATTTTGGCATTCTCGTTATAGGCACGTTTTTTTGCGTTAGCAAATGCCCAAAGCCAATCGTGGAGCAATTCCTGTGGATTAGCCATATTAGTCATGTCTATTTTGATTTGTTCTGAAATCATCCGGTTGAACCAGCTCTTCGACACGGCTGCCCAGAGCTCTTGCTTATTTTTAAAGTGTTTATAAAGCGCTGCGTGGGTGATACTTAATTCATCCGCAATTTGTGAGAGGGTCACTTCGGATTTATCCGTGCGTTCAATTAATGTCTCCGCTGTTTCAATAATGAGCTCTTGTGTGATTTTAACCACTGTGCTGCCAACCCTTCTTTCTTCAATAAATCCCCAATAATCGTTTATACACCTGCCTGTATTTTATCATATAAAACAATGAGTAACAATTGTTGACTTTTGTAACCTCTGGCATTATGCTTGTCACATAAGTTACAAAAACAAATAAATGTTACTTATTATTCAGCGCATAGGAGGCTATTAATTATGAAAGCAGCACAGATTACCAAATATTCAAAAAAATTCATAGTAGAAGTCAATGATATTCCAGTCCCGGAAATAAGTGATAACGAAGTCTTGGTCAAGGTGAAAGCAGCGGCGGTTAATCATTTGGAATTGCTCATTGGTACCGGGAGCGTGAAGCTGATCCAGGATTATGAGTTCCCGTTGGTACTGGGTAACGAGCTGACAGGTGTTATAGAAAAGGTTGGTAAGAACGTCCAGGGATTTAAAGTTGGCGATGCAATTTACTCACGCCTGCCACTACAAAAAATCGGTGCCTTTGCGGAATACGCGGCGATTCATGCGGATGCCATCGGGCACTTGCCCGCTAATCTCGATTTTGTGACCGGTGCTGCTGCGCCATTAACAGGATTGACTGCTTATCAAGGTTTGCATGAAGAATTGGCTGCCAAAGCTGGCGAAAGCGTGTTTATTCCCGGGGGTTCTGGTTCATTTGGCCAAATGGCCATTCCTATCGCCAAAAGCATGGGGCTGAGGGTCATCGTTAGTGGAAATCCGCAAGCGCGTGAACGGACAATGGCGACTGGAGCAGACCAATATATTGATTACACGACTGAGAATTATTGGGAGCAGCTTAGTAATGTAGATTATGTGATGGATACGTTGGGACCAAGCGAATTTGATCATGAACTTTCCATTATTAAAGCAGGAGGTCGCCTTCTTTCTCTGCGGACCGGACCTAACAAACGTTTCGCCGAGCATATGGGCTTGCCAGGTTGGAAACAAAAGCTCTTCACCATTGCCGGGGCTAAGTATGATCACAAAGCGAAGAAAAAGAAGATTCAATATCATTTCATTTTTGTTCGCAGTGATGGCGAACAATTAAAGAAAATTACGAAGATTATTGAAGATAACGGGATTGTACCAGCGGTGGACCCGACTGAATTCCACATTGAAGATATTAATGAGGCTCTGAAGCTTGTTGCGACTGGTCATCCTAAAGGAAAAGTCATTATCCGATTTTAAGGGGAGCACCTAATGAAAGCTGCACAAATTTCTAGATATTCCAAAACACTTGAAGTGGAAATCAACTCAGTCGATGTTCCATCAATCACATCAACTCAGGTTCTGATCAAGACTAAGGCAGCCGGTGTTGATCCACACCTTGCCTTGGCGATTACAGGAAAAGTTAAGTTGTTCGATCATTACAACTTTCCATTGACTCTAGGCAACGAGTTGGCTGGAGTTGTGGTTGAAGTCGGTACCGGTGTCCAAAATTTCAAAACAGGTGATTTCGTGTACACTATGCCACCGCTAGATACAATGGGAGCGTTCGCTGAATATGTCGCAGTAGATGCATCTATTGTGGCTAAAATACCAGCTAATTATTCCTTTACAGAAGCAGCAGCCGTACCATTGTCTGCTTTGACGATCATCCAAGCACTAGATATTTTAGATGCTCAACAAGGCAGTAAATTATTTGTCTCTGGAGGTACGGGGGGCTTTGGACAGATTGCCATACCTTACGCGAAGTCACAAGGACTGTTTGTGACCGTCAGTGGTAGTGGATCAGCGCGTGATTTGGCCAATCGACTCGGTGCAGATGAGTTTATCGACTATGAAACGCAGGATTATACTCACATACTGAGAGGCTATGATTATGTTATTGATACCCGGGGGGCCAGTGAAATTAGTAAACAAATTAAAATATTAAAGCCCGGTGGTAAATTATTGTCGTTAAATGCTGGTCCCAATGCCCGTTTCGCTAAACGAAGCGCAGACTTGTCAACGGCGAAGAAGATTCTTTTCAGTTTACTGGGGTTGCCTTTTGATGGGCTAGCGAAATGGCATAATAAAAGTTATGATTTCATATACGTTCAACCAAGTGGCAAGCAATTAGCAGCTTTCACACAGTATCTTGAAAAAGCAAAATCTAAGCCGGTAATTGATTCTGAGTACCCCTTTGATCAATTGAATGCCGCAATTACTAAAATTGCGACAGGCCATAGTCAAGGGAAAGTCATATTGAAAGTAGATGATGAAGAATGAAATTGAATAATAGAACGATACTGGTGACAGGCGGCACGTCTGGAATTGGCTCTGCTTTTGCAAAACGTTTTCATGAGATGGGAAACACAGTGATCATCACAGGGCGCTCACAAAAACGAATTGATCAAGCAGTAAAGAACAATCCTGGAATCATTGGGATGGTAGCTGATGTTAGTGATGCTAAAAGCGTTGAGCAACTTGCCAAAGAATTAGCTAAACATTATCCCAAACTGGATATTGTTTTCAATAATGCTGGTATCATAAACGAGTTTGACTTATTCGATGAAAGTATTACCTACGAGTATCTTATTTCAGAAATCAACACAAACTTGAATGGTACAATATATGTGACCAAGGCTTTGTTGCCACTATTAGCCAAACAAAGAGAGGCAATGATTGTTAACGTTACTTCACTACTTGCTAATATTACAGTAGCCAACGCACCGACTTATTCTGCAACGAAGGCTGGCATACACATGTTCAGTGATGCATTACGTGAGCAAATCCGTTACAAAGGAAAAAATATTCATGTGGTGGAGCTTTGTCCACCAGTTATTTCTGAAACCAATCTCACGGACACTTATGATGAAGGATTGATGAATAAATTGATCTCTTTCCCCTTAACAAAGCTTGTTAATGTTGGTATTAAAGGCATGTTGAGAAATAAACTACGCGTGAACGTAGGTTTTACCAAAGTTATGCGCTTTTCAATGAAGTTCGCCCCGGATTTTATCACGCATACTTGGGGTCAAATGATTCTTAAGCAAAGTAATAAGAAAAACTAATCTTATACATTTTTTACGGACTATAGTTCGTTTTCATTGCTTGTGATATTGAATGGATTAGCAATAACATTTTTATTCTTTACCGATCGTTCTCAATATGTTATATTGAATACGGGAGGAGGGAACCAGAATGGCACGTTACAAAGAATTTGAAGAAAATGTAGTACTAGATAAGGCAATGAAGCTCTTTTGGGAACAAGGCTATGAAAAGACATCAATGACGGATCTAGTTGAGCATATGGGTATCCATCGGAGAAGTTTGTATGACACCTTTGGCGACAAACATACGTTGTTTCTGAAAGCAATGGATCGATTTCGAACTAAAGTAAATAGCGAGCTTGCAGGAGTAGTTAAAGGCTCTGAGACGGCTGTTGAGGCTCTTCAATTGATTATTAGTTACATGATATATGGGAATGAAGATTCACCTTCTGGTTGTTTAATGGTGAATTCTGCCGTGGAATTAGCTATGCGCGATGTAGATGTGGATTCAAAGGCCACTGAATCATTTACACTAGCAGAGCAACTGTTCAAGGATATTATTTTGTGGGGACAGGAGAATGGAGAATTAAACCTAGATTATGATGCCTCAGTACTGGCAGAACATCTGAATGTGGTGGGTATTGGGTTGAGGGCAATGGCGAGAACTTCCATTCCTAAAGAGAACCTGCAACGTACAGCCAACATCTCTATAAAACTTTTAACTAAATAGTTATAGGTTAATTGTCCTTTATGTATCAATGTTTATAATTTTTAGAGTTTATAATTTTTAGAATGATCGTTTTAATATATTGAACCAACAAAGTTTTCTTCTTGAAGAGACCCTTCTTTTTACCAAATATAGAATGATCATTCTTGTATTATAAAACATATCCCTCCATCTAATAAGAAATTGTATCTTCGTAATGAGAAGAATCCAGAAAATGTTGTTTTGGAATTGGAATACTATACTACAAAATAAAAAGGAGTAATAAAAATGAAAATTTCTGAACAAGTCGCATTTGTCACTGGTGCCAACCGAGGTCTTGGTCGATATCTAACGCTAGAACTTCTGTCCAGAGGAGCAAAAGTTTATGCAGCAGCAAGAAATCCAGAATCTATTGATATCCCAGGTGTAATCCCCGTGAAACTGGATATTACTAATCCTCAAGAGGTGATTGAAGCTGCTAAGATCGCTCAGGATGTAACACTTCTAATAAACAATGCGGGGTCGTCAACAGGTGCTTCTTTACTTGAAGGAGATCTAGATCAAATACACTTAGAATTTAACACGCATTTCTTTGGTACTCTTTCTATGGTTCGTTCTTTTGCACCACTTATAACTAAAAATGGCGGTGGTTCGATTCTGAATATTCTTTCCTTATTGTCTTGGTACAGTTCGGGTACTGTGGGCGCTTATACGGCTGCAAAAGCTGCAGAATGGGCATTGACGAACGACCTACGTTTAAATCTCCACTCTCAAAATATTCGAGTAGCGGGGTTACATGTGGGCTATATGGAGACAGACATGACATCGGGCTTAGAAGTTCCCAAAGTTAACCCCTTGGACGTTGCAAAAGCAGCGATTGATGGTATAGAATCTGACAATTTTGAAATTATTGCGGATGATGCTAGTCGTCAAGTACAAGGTGGACTTGCCGGTGGTGTAGCTGCACTATACCCCCAACTTTCCTAAAATAAGGGGCAGTAATAATAAGGAATTTCACTTAAAAACAGAACAAAGGAGACAATAAAAATGATAATTTCTGAACAAGTCGCATTTGTTACTGGAGCAAACCGGGGATTTGGCCGCCATCTTGCCCTTGAACTTCTATCAAGAGGGGCGAAAGTGTATGCAGGTGCAAGAAACCCGGAGACTATTGATATTCCAGGTGTTACACCAGTTAAGTTGGATATTACCAACCCTCAAGAAGTTGCAGCTGCTGCTATGATCGCTCAGGATGTTACCGTGCTAATTAACAATGCAGGCTCATCAACAGGGGCGTCTTTACTAGACGGTGATTCTGAAAAAATAGGTTTGGAATTTAATACACACTTTTTCGGTACACTGTCCATGGTTCGGGAATTTGCACCGATCATAGAGAAAAACGGGGGAGGATCAATTTTGAATATTCTTTCCGGATTATCATGGTTTAGTTCGGGAACTTTAGGCGCGTATACGGCTGCAAAGGCTGCAGAGTGGGCATT
Organism: Paenibacillus liaoningensis; assembly: GCF_059609455.1. Classification (NCBI taxonomy): domain Bacteria; kingdom Bacillati; phylum Bacillota; class Bacilli; order Caryophanales; family Paenibacillaceae; genus Paenibacillus; species Paenibacillus liaoningensis. Next base: position 219,704 of record NZ_JCAALU010000007.1, on the reverse strand, counting down.
AACGAATGATTTACGATTAAATTTATATCCACGCAATGTAAGAGTAGCTGGTCTACATGTTGGCTTTATGGAGACAGACATGACTGCCAACGTAGACATGCCTAAATCCAATCCTGCAGATATCGCGAAAATAGCTATTGACGGTATAGAATCTGGCAGCTTTGAAATTATCGCAGATGAAATTAGTCGTAAGCTACAAGGTGCACTTGCAGGTGGGGTATCAGCGTTATACCCACAACTTTCTAAATAAAAAACTAATTTAAACTACAGAGGAGTTGTTTGATATGAGTAAATTGTGGACTAAAACAAAAATCGGAAAAATGGAATTGCCTCATCGTTTAGCTATGGCACCAATGACACGTAGCAGAGCAGAAGAGGACGGTACACCAGGTGAACTAAGCTCCCTTTACTATGCTCAAAGAGCATCTATGGGGTTAATCATTAGTGAAGGCACACAACCTTCTGATGATGGGCAAGGTTACTTGAATTCACCTGGTATCTATACTGAAAAGCATATAGAAGGTTGGAATAAGATTACGAATGCAGTGCATAAAGCTGATGGTTATATATTTATCCAATTAATGCATGTGGGCCGCATGTCGCATCCAGATAATACACCCCATCATCGTCAACCTGTTGCTCCATCTGCAATCGCGCCAGGTGTGGAGATGTTCACCGCTAAAGGAATGCAGGATATCCCGGTTCCGCGGGAGTTAAGTAAAGAGGATATTCAAACAACCATTGCTGATTTCCGAAAAGCAGCAGCAGCGGCTATAAAAGCAGGAGCAGATGGCGTCGAAATTCATGGAGCGAATGGTTATCTGATTAATCAGTTTCTTGGAGAGAATTCAAATACACGGACAGACGAATATGGAGGCTCTATAGAAAATCGTAGTCGCTTCGCGATCGAAGTAGCGAAAGCTATTATCGAAGAAATTGGAGCAGAAAGAACCGGCTTCCGTATTTCGCCAGGAACACCTCTTGGAGGAATACAAGATGGGGAACAAGGTCCTGAACTTTATCTCCACCTCGTAAAGGAATTAGCTCAATTGGATTTAGCTTACCTTCATGTCATGCATCTTGGAAATGAGAAGCTTCTCCAAGACATTCGCACAAACTGGACAAACGCATTATTGGTCAACAGAGCAGGGCGTGCTATTGATGATATTAGTGTAGATATTGATAGTGGCACAGCTGATCTGGTACCCGTTGGTGTATGGTCTTTGGCTAATCCAGATTTTGTGGAACGTCTCAAAGTAGGGTTCCCTTTAAATGAAGTTGATCGTAATACTTTATATGCTGGTACCGGAAGTAAGGGTTATACAGATTATCCTACGATGGATGAAGTGAAAGCTCAAAGGCAGTAACACAGCAGTAAGAACATAAATACCACATGGCGTGCCACTGTAATGGCACGCCATGTGGTATTGTAGATGTCGGGGGACAAGAACATATTCCCATTGAAAGTCACTAATTTAGCGGCTTTTTTTGTTTTATCGCAAGTTCGTGTCCCGAGCCAAGGACAAGAACTTGTACCGATTGCCGTAATGGAAAAGATTATAGTCCGATTACCGATTAGGCATATGTCTAATCGATTTTCGCCAGCTAATTCATTTAGCTGACGGTCAGGATAGCGTAACTATGGCGATTTGAAAAACTGGAACCGCAATCAATATACTCATTTTGAGCATCGGTAATTGCCAGTTTTGAGTATACTCTAAAGATTTTCTAATTTCATGTCCCGGAATAAGGTTGAATAAGTGCGTCATCTATGCCCTGCTTTTTTCGCGAGGTTAATAGAATGTGACGTAATGAGGAGAAAGGTTTTGAGATAAATTGGCCTCCTTTGAATATTTTTCCAAAATCTTGCGGATTCCCCTGTTTGTGTACTTTTTCTTCCATGAGGACTCAAACAAATAGGCCGCTTGCTTATTTTTCATAGTATCAGCGTGCATGGCCAGCAACTCTTTGAAATTATGAGGAAATGGAACAATGCAGTCTTTTTTAGTCCAGTGTGATCTTATTTTCAAAACGGGGTTCAACTGATCCGTTGCATAGAAAATTTATTTCCAATTCCTCCGACAACGGTTTTTCTTGATAAGGCTGATACCAAAAATATGCATCCGGACCGTGCAGTTGTACTTGATAAGGTCTCTCTGGCGATGATGGGATCAAAATACCCAGCGTGCCTAATACATCAGGAAACTCCTTGCGGTTCATTGATCCAACAGCTGAAACAAAAGAGTGATTCGTTAAATAATGACCGATGGCTCGCCCCCGGATTCCCGAATGAAGCAACAGACGTGGGGTTTCGAATGTGCTTTTCGATAATACGACCGTCTTTGCTTTAAGAACATAAGCTTTTTTGTCCGGAGATATAGCTTTTACACCGGTAACATACCCATTCTCTTCGAACACTTGGACCCGCCCGGGCCTTGACAGCCAAATCGTAAGGTCTGTTGTTCATCGCTTCAGCCAGAAAGGAGGTAGAACTGAAAAATACATCGGAAGGAACCTGCCCATATGCGGTTGACTGCAGGTTGGCGGCGATCGGAGTAGTCGTGGCTGTGGGAAACCCGTTTTGATGCAGTCGATTCCGCAAAATGTCAGTGAACGAAGAACCATCGGTATATCTGTTCGTGACGCTCATGACCTGTTCGAAAAATAAGGTCTACCAGAAAGATCTGGTGACCTCATAATACGATTGGGCAGGTTAGTTTAAGATAAACCATGCAAACATAATAAAAATGAAAAAGCTAAAGACCAGTATAGGCTTTAGCTTTTTCTTAATTCTTTATATTTTTTTCCCCACTTGCCCATACTATCTAGTATAGGAATAAAACTTTTCCCTAAAGGGTATGCGTCAAACAGCCCCCATCATGCAGTCATGTTGAGGGCTGTCGTATACTATAGCTATTGTTGTTTAAATACTCGGCAGGCGAGCGGTAGCATCGGCGACCACGGAAGCAACTTGTCTAAGACTTCGGGATCGTTTGGATCTGTCAGCTGAGGCGGTTGCTCGAAGAGGTACTGCACATACTTAAATGGATTTAGGCCATTTTCTTTTGTTGTTTCCATCACACTGTAGATCTTCGCGCTGGCTTTGGCTCCGCGAGCTGTGCCCGCGAAAAGCCAGTTTTTACGATTATGTGCTTAAGCACATAAACGCAAAAACTTCCTCTTCAGCAATACGCCGCGCGGAGCAAAAGCAAGTGCGATCATCTACAGCATCGCGGAAACCGCAAAGGCGAATGACCTGAAGCCGCAGGCTTATCTGCAGTATATATTCGAGCAGTTGCCGCAGCAACTTGAAGATGTGAAGGATCATGAAGCCTTGCAGAAACTGGCGCCATGGTCGCCATCACTGCCGCTCTTCTGCCGCAATTTCAAGAAATAATCTCGAGCCAAAGCCTCTTCTAGATAAGCAGGGGCTATTCGGCATTCCTTGAGTTGCGATGTCTTCATATTCTCGAAAAATCGGTAGTTCCATCATCTCATATGCTTCATCTTAGTTCCATGTGTGTCGGATTTGATGCATACTGAATAACAGAGAAAAACAATTGCTCCCGCGCCTTCGCTTGGGCTACGTCCTCCATCAGTGGATAAGATGTACACGGTAATATGAACCATTATTTCCAACTTGGGCGAGTGACTGCTATGATCTCATGAGGAACTATAAGCATACTAAGAGAAAAAAGAGACAATCGTTAGAAAACGATTATCTCTCATCGGAATAATTGATGTTAAAAGGTTAAGTTAATGAAGTTGTTTAAACACAAGGATTTCCGAGTGTTTGAAGGCCTTTTTCTATATCTGGATAATGATGATTTGAGGGCGTGGTCACACGTTTGGTCACGCTAAACTAGGATACTCATGTTATGAGAGGCCCCGGGACGAAGGCTTAAAAAACATCATTCAACGTTTATTTCCACTCTGCAACATCGGCAATCGGCTTTCGTGTTGAAGGGCGGCCATCAGAATCTGCCTTACCGATGGATACCAGCATAACCGAAACGTAACGTTCCTTGTCCAATCCAAATATTTCAGCAATGTTCTCCTTATCATACCCACCCATGGCACAAGTGTCATAACCGTAAGAACGCGCAACCAGCATTAACTGCATAGCCACCAGTCCGCCATCGGTTAAGGCCACGTCTTTACGAAAATGATCCGGGCTATTGCTATAATGAATATTGATAGCCTCAAGGATATATTCTTTCACAGATTCAGTCATTGACCCCTGTTTTACTTCTGCATTGAAAATTTCTGGCGCACTCGCAACATGCTCTAGGTCACCAAAAATTGCAATTACAGCAGATGAAGTTACTATCTGTTGTTCATTGTATTGTTGCCCATTGAATATGGCCAAAGGCAGCAATTTGGATTTAGCCTCTTCGCTTTCAATGACCAGGAAACGCCATGACTGCAAATTATAGGACGAGGGAGCCTTGGTCGCCTTGGTTAATATATCCTTCATTTCATCGCGGCTAATCTTAACAGAAGTATCGTATTTCTTAATCGCCCTACGTTCAAAAACAATTTTGTTGAAATCGTTTATCCGATTTCCATGCTCATGTAAATTCATGCTTCTATTCTCCTTTTTTGTTGGATTTATATTCGATTGCAGGAACATCATACCGCGAGAACTAAGGGTCAACTAGTACGGTGTTTATGCTACTATAAAAACTATTACCTTAACTTAACTCACACGAAATCCGATAAAACAAATGCATTCGTTATAAGATTCTGGTACAATTTATTAAGCATAGATCATTGGAAAGGGGATGCGACTCTTGAATGACGAACTGCGGCGTAAGGAGCTTGCTGAATTTTTGAAAAACCGTCGCAACAGGACAAGACCAGAACAAGTTGGACTGAGTAACAACTCTAATTCTCATAGAAGAACTAAGGGCCTTCGCCGGGAGGAAGTGGCGGTTTTGTCCGGAATCTCAGTGTCTTGGTACACATCCCTTGAACAAGGGAGAGACGTGCGTATATCAGATAGTGTCATCGAAAGCTTGGCCCGTACTTTAAAGTTAAGTCGTGATGAAAGAGCTCATCTCTATGTCATAGCGGATCGCAAGATCCCTCTGGAATCGGTTTCAGATGTGTCATATCTGCAAATATCCACCCCTGTGCTTCAACGCATCGTTGATCAATATATACATCTGCCAGCCTACGCCATTGACGGTCAGTGGAATCTGTTAGTTTGGAATCAGACAGCCATTGAAGTATTTGGATTGCAGTCTAACAAGATGAAAAACTGTTCGGGAAATCTGATCTGGTTAATGTTCAACGACCCCGTTGTACGAGGCCGTTATGCGGACTGGGAAGACTCGGCCCGAAAGCTACTCGCAGCTTTTCGTTACACTTTTGCTCGGCGGACGGAAGATCCCTACATCATTGAAATTATTAAGAAGCTTTTGGAAGTGAACGAAGACTTCAAAACGATTTGGGAACTCCATGACGTCCAGTGTTTTCGGGATGATAACCATTTTAAAATACAGCATCCCTCTGCAGGTGAAATTAATGTTCGTTCCAACACGTTTTATGCAGGCGAATACGACGATGTTACCCTCATTTTGTATACACCTGAAGACGATATGGATGAGAAAAATTTGATAAATTTAGGAGCATTCAGGCCAATAAATTCATTGAACCCCTGATTATTTGATGATACACTGTTTGACCAGCCATTTCTTTTAGACGCAGAGAAAATTAAGTGGATGCTTCATCGAAAAGAACGATTTACATTTTCATCCCCTCATGCCATTGAGGATTCAGCCGAAATATGGAACCAGCTTAGAAAGGACACGAATCAGACCGTTGAATTTATTGAAGGCTGTAACGATGAGGAACTTTATATGCACTATGCCTTTGATCAGTGGATGGAAAGGCAGAAACCAAGAAATCCATGGGCTCGATATGCTGACGATGGAGTCATACACTGTTGGAAGAAAGCAGAAGCTGAACAACTCCTTGAGGAGTTGAAAAGTCGAATGAAAACCTGCAAATTGGAAATACACCCGGATAAAACCAGAATCGTATATTGTAGAAGTGATCGATATCAAGGAGGACATGAGTATGAAGATTTTACCTTCCTAGGATACACGTTTCGCAAACGGTATATGAGAAACAAGCAAGGGGAATTTTTCAATGGTTTTTCACCGGCAGCCAGCAAAAGTGCAGGACAAGTATTGCGAGAGCGCATACGTAACATACGTACTTGCAATAAATCGGTTTCCATAGAGGAATTAGCTAAGTTAGTGAATCCTGTAATACGTGGTTGGTTCAACTATTTCTCGAAGTTTGCTGCTGGCTCAGCCAAAAGAATCCTGACTTATGTAAACCTCACTATAGCCAGATGGACGAAGTCCAAGTACAAGTCGATGAAGGGGAGCACGCTAAAGGCAATGAGATTTTTGAAACGTATTGCAAAGTGCAACCCGAATCTCTTTTACCACTCATAGACATGTTCACAAAACCCGTATTTTATACATATGTACATAAGTAGACTCAAAGCCTTACCACGTTCGGTCCATCCGTAACGTTCTGTCGGAGGACAAGAAAAAGCGGTCAAACTTACATCCCTTTTACTCGAAGAAAAAATCTTCATTCTAAAAAAACTTTTTACTGCAAAAAATTTCATCACAAAAAATAGAACAACCGATGGAAAATCAGGAGTGGTTACCTGTATTCCATCGGTTGTAAGAGACAACTTATGAAAGAAGACGAGTTTAAACCCCTCTTCAAACTTGGCAGCTTATTTCCTGCTCGAAAATGGTTTCTCATGGAGTGACTTAGCAAGACTTCTTATATTCAACTGATCAAGTATCGGGATCAGTCTCCACTCGAAATCGTTCTGCTGTATATTTCTTTTTTGTTTATCATTCCGTTCAAATTAAAAGATCTTATTCGTTCTCCAATTCATAATCTTTCAAAGCATCTTGACACTGCTAATCCGCACTAAAGAAACCACCAATTGACCGAAGAAGTAACATAAACCAGTTTTCTTTCTCCACTGTTCGCTCAGTGATTAAATCAACAGTTCTTAATTGTACGACGCTTTGCCCTTTGACTACGTAAGTAAATGTCGCCGTTCCAGCTTTTGTACCAGCTACTACAGGGGCAGCGAGCCCACCTGGAACTAAATTGACTGTAGCAATAGGTTGTGTAGATACATCTGATTTCGGGAGAATAAAATAAACATCATCTTTTGTTACTATCTGAACATTTTTTTCTTTCCCGCCCTTGACAGGAAATGTTTCCATCCCAGTGACTAAACTCCCAGCAGGAATTACTTGATTCATTGTAAAGTGATTGAATCCATAGTCTAATACCTTTGCCGTCTCTTCGAAGCGGCTCCCCATCGATGGAGTCCCCATGACAACACTGATTAAACGCATACCATTGCGCTCTGCAGTTCCGGTAAAGCAATAGCCTGCGCTTTTGGTATATCCTGTCTTGAGCCCATCCAAGCCCTCATAAGCATAACTCGGAATAGCTTTGTTAGTCTCTAGCATCCGGTTTGAATTGACAATTGGATCTTTATCGGACTTACGCATCTTGTAAAATGGAATGGATGTGACATCAGCATAATCTGGTTCATCTTGAATAAGGTTTTTCGCCAATGTGGCCACGTCTTTTGCTGACATCAGCGTTTCTCCCATTTCATCAGGGCGAAAGCCTTCTGGCATGTCGGCGCGGCTCAGTCCGGTAGCATTGATAAAATGGGTTTTAGTCAGTTCCATGCGTTTGGCTTCCTCATTCATAAGTGTTACAAAGTTCTGTTCTGTGCCCGATACATGCTCAGAAAGAGCAATCGCAGCATCATTCGCGGATCCCACTGCCATTGCGGTGTACAGTTCTTTTACCGTATGCTGATCTCCTTCTGCAAGAAATGCACGGGTACCTACGCTTTTAGATGCATGATCGCTGACTGTAACGATGTCATCCCAGGATAGTTCTCCTGTTCTAACTTTTTTGGCAACAATGTACTCTGTCATCATTTTGACCATACTTGCCGGCGCAAAGCCCTGATCGGCATTGATGGACAATAGAACATCTCCTGTAGTTTGTTCAATGAGAATGGCGGATTTAACATTAAGATGCAATGATTCCACAGTCGGTATGTCAGACATCCCCGATGAGTTAAGTGTTCCTTGGTTCGTGGCTGAAACTGAGAGCGGTAACACATATATTGCCAGTATACAAACGACGATTACTGTGATTAATGGTTTGAATATTCTAAAAATCAATGTTCTCTATCCTCATTTCTGATCATTGGACGTTCCAAATCGATGTGTCCCATTAAGCTTTCTTTATGTTCTCCATCAACCAAAAGTTCAATAGAGCTCACCTCACCAAATTGAAAAAATGTATGTTTTAGCGCTTCAATGGCGAACTGCTCTCCACCTGAGCCAAGCAGGGCTGTCGGGGGAACATGAAGATCAAGTATAATGTTTCCATGCGACACTTCAAGCTTGTTTAAGATTATCTCATCTTTCCACATCGGTATATTGCGATATATGAAAATTATAGAACTGAATGATTTAATGTCAACCTTAATTTTTTTCTAGTCTTAAGAAATTCTTTAGAAATTACTTACCTCGTTCTTCAGGATTTGTTTTTTATGATGGATTTAAGTGAAGCAATGAAACTTGCTTTACTGTGTTTGAATGACCGTTGGAAAACGTTGGAGGGATAACCCATTATGAACGAATACCATTCGAGATTTTTTGGGAAAAGCAATCTTCATGTAAAAATTTCAATCCATGTTTGCATCAGTTTATTCCTTGCCTTCTTCCTAACATTAGGCTTCTCATATGATCTTGCGTATTGTCGCGGAAGCGGATGAACACCATAAACAAATTGGTCCCACTTTCTCTCGGTTGTAGGCCCTTTCTCCATGGACCTAAAAACAATGCCATTCGTTAGGTCTTTCAGTCATTTTCGTACATCTCTAATTTCAATACATACATGCTCGATTCGAGGTTATAAATGCCGAGTATATCAGGCGTAACCTCAAATGAATTCATGTCATCCACGATATCATTCCGTCCACCAGACGCCAAGAGAACACCCCAATTTGCATGAGACTTTCCATCCGCAGAGAAATGACTATCACTCATATCGGCGGTTAATACCGTAACACTTGCACCGGGATAACAGACAAAAACACTGTATTCCCTTGGATTACCTCCGTCATCGTTCATGCTTTCGGTTCGAACTTCGTAGACATTTGCTACCTCAAGTTTAAGTCCGCCATGGTTAAAAGTTTTAGTTTCTCCGTTTTGTGTCGGACTTGGTGTAGGACTTGGTGAATTAGAAGGTGTTTCAAGTGACGTTGAAGTCGGTGTTGAACTCGAATCAGTATTGGAGGGCATAGCTTCAGTAGGTACATTATTGTTATTGCAGCCAGCTAACAACATCAACATAGTAATTGTCATGAGTATTACCATAGCACCTAGCATTTGATTAGAGTAGTTCATACACGATCGCCTTCCTTATCAGCATAATTTCTTTCACCATTTAGACGTAAATATTTGGAAATTGTTGCGTTCCCATTAACGTGATAAAGCTGCCGATAATGCCAGCAGATTCTTCGTAGGTGTATATGGAGCTATCGTTTTCCGTTAGAGCTTAACGCCACCGTGCCAGTATAGAACTTTATTTCATCAGACACGTACGGCGTACTAATGTTTACTGGTGTCTATATATAGTATTTTATACATATGTATACAAATCGACCGAATCCCTTGTCCCACAACTGTTTGTGTAACTTTGTCTGAGGACAAGAACATTGTTCCTTAAAGATTGTTCGATCCGTTCTCCACTTACTCCAATTTTCAGCGGGTTGAATTTCAATATGTGCAACCTGCTCTCCTCCAACCATCGTAGATACTTTAAAAATCCCACTTGCTGTTCCACGTACCCGCACAGTAATTGCTTTTTCACTCCGGAATACAAAATATTTGTATCCTGCCCATGCACCATCTCGTATGTTGGCAATATACTGATTGCTCTCCTCTTCTCTATCCGTTCCGCTTTGAGTAAAGTAAGGATGGTTGCCGGTAGTGTCTTTTTCTTTACCGTATTCATAGGTTCCTTCAGGTCCAGATAGATTGCATGCTATGCGCGCCTCATATTCCCCTGTCCCAGTCAACGGCCCTTCATTAAGGCCGCAACTGGTCATTTCCACCTGTGGTATGCTACCGTCCGTCAGTATCTCAATCCTTTCAGCACAACCCTGCCGTGAAAAATGGTGTCCATTCGTTTGTCTATGATAAAATACGTACCATTCTCCATTGATTTGTACAATACCACCATGTGTATTTCCGGTATAGTTTAACGCTTTCCCCGCAGAATGTTTACCCACATCGCCATTGCTCACAATGGTACCTCCAAATGCATATCCGCTATCAGGCCTATCGCTGACGGCATAACATAGCTCATGACTTTTTTCAGAGGAATATATTATATAATATTTATTTCCTATTTTACGTGGGCTACTAGCTTCGTAAAATGCGTGCTCTTCGAAACTGGTCGCTTTGGCCGTACATGCACCAGGAACGGCCACAATGGGTGAGCTTTTTAGCGTGAGCATGTCCGGTTCCAGTTCTACACAATAAGCACCATCGATCAGGAGTAAACAGATGGTCCGTTCCTTCCATTCCGTTCAAATAAAAGTGATATATTCCTTTGGCCGTAAAACTAGCTCTGGCCTGGGCAAGGCCCTTCCTTACAGTGAATTCCTTGCGAATATAAGGGGCAGGTTTATATACATCAATTTGCACTTCCTTTTCCGGTTCTATCCAGAGGGCATGCCAGTCACTGGTATGCAGCAGCCCCATTTCGAAGAAAGCGTATTCACTAAATAATGACACTTCATCGTGATTGCCCCAAACCTTAACCCTCCAATAAACGCGTTGCAGCGTTTTCAACGACGGACCCGCATACAAGATGGCTTGGGACTGGTCAGACTCTATCTTGCCTGTATCCCAAAGCAAATCGTTAAAATCTTTCGTTCCGGATGCCTGAGCTCCTTTTGTTATGAGCAGCGTTCCTCCTGCATCAAAAATATGGTGTAACAGCCTTCTCCCGAATTCGGTATTTATTAGGCTATATTTTAGCTTTAATTTAAAATTGTTTCAAGAACAACCTGACGTGGCAGCCTCTCCTCGAGCCTTTCTTTCATAAAAAAAACGTTAACCTTAATAATAAGATTAACGTTTTTTAAAATTCAATTTTTCACATAAAATAAATAGCCGCCGGAGGCAAGATTCTAAGACGTAACTCTACCTTGTAAATCTTCGTTATTCAAACGATCACGAACCTCGGTTAATGCGAAGCCCAGCAAATTCTTACCTTTCCAAAACAAAGGATTATTTACGTGAGGATGGTCTTTTGAAAGTCCAATTCCCCAAATCCGATCCACTGGACTAGCTTCTACAAAAATCCGGTTTTTACTTGCCTTTATAAAATTCAAAAGTTCGGGGTTTTGTCCGAACTTGGCTAGGTTTCCTTGAAGTACGATATCATAACAACGACTTTCCCAAATGTCTGCATCAAAACCTTTAACTGCACGACCGTAACTCTTCATTTCTTTCGGGTGCTTTGCCATCATTATTGCCTCAAGCATTTCGTTGTCATAAAAAAGCCGTGCCTTTTCAGCCATCATATACTGCTCGGCGCAGCTGTATAGCTCCCCTTCCACTCTAAATGAGCTTTCCCACCACTGGCTTAAACAGCTGGCACTTATGGTGCCATCTTTCATTGATGTATGGCCCCAGAAAAATAGAAACTTTAACTTCGCTCCAGACTCATAAGCAACTTGCAATTCTTTTAGTGAATAGTACATAAAATCTCCTCACTTTAAACAAGTAATTCGAGATCGATTAACTTCATAAGCCCTGATTCAAGCCTATTGGTAATAGAGCTGCGGATTCTCTAAAAGTTAAATGTCACTGAATCACCTTTATCCATTTTAGGAATAGCGTACCACATGATAGGTTGATAGGCAAAATACGATAGACTTAAAAAAGACTGTGAAACGATTTCCGTATACCAGCCTTTTAATAATATTCGTTCTTCTTAGGCTTGATAGCGAATAAGAAGTAGAGCCACCGTTCCTGTTTCATACTCGGAAGCGCCATTCCGATGACCGTGAACCATTTCATGACTGTTTTTTCTTGCCGATGTTCTTCCGCGAACGATGTCGAGCATATCGCGAATAACGGAATGGCAAGCAAAAACCCCTCCGAATATTCTGGATGCTGGCAAGGGCTGCTAAATCCAATTTTTTCTTATCCATTATAATTTGCTCTCCATTCGATATACGTACGAATATACCTGAATTCCGCTCCTTCCCTTGTTAACCATCCCCTCGAGAATCAACGAATAACCAAATAATAAAAAATTGCGGTACATTTTCCAATTATACGCTAGCGATGTGAATAGAATAGTTTTCCTTCTATAGGGAATAAGAAGAAGAAAGGATTTTATTTTTGGAGGGAACATACGATGGCAAATATCCCAGCACTACCTACATACCCAGAGCCGTTTTGGATGAAATCGGCGGAGAGTCTTCCTTCCTACCCTAAGCTGGAGGAGAATATCGAAACCGATGTTGTCGTGGTTGGAGGGGGCATTTCAGGAATAACGACAGGATACTTGCTCGCGAAAGCAGGGTTGCGAGTCGTTCTATTGGAGGCCAGCACTCTCTTCAGTGGGACAACCGGTCATACAACTGCTAAAATAACCGCTCAGCATGACATTATCTACGATGCGCTGATTAAACAACAGGGTTATGAGAAAGCAGAACTCTATTACAAAGCCAATGCAGACGCGCTTCAATTTATTCGAGATACGGTCAATGAACATGGGATTGAATGCGGCTTCACCGAGCAGGATGCCTACGTGTATACAAATACAGATTCTTACCTGTCGAAGCTTCAAGACGAAATGGCTGCTTATGAAAGGCTCGGTATAACCGGATACTATGTTGACCATATTCCTTTGACGAACATTCCGGCAATAGCAGCCGTCGTCATGAAGAAGCAGGCACAATTCCATCCTTTGCAATATTTGAGCGCGCTTGCCGGCAAGTTCGTCGAGGCTGGTGGCCGGATCTACGAACATTCGACGGCAACAGATATTCAACAGGATCAACACCCCGTTGTCTCAACAGCTAATGGCTACCAAATCACTTGCGATCGCGTCGTCATCTGCTCCCACTTTCCCTTCTTTGACGGATATGGCTTTTTTTTCGCCAGAATGCATGCGGAGCGTTCCTATGCCCTTGCCGTAAAAAGTAAGGTTAACTATCCAGGCGGCATGTATCTTAGCGCGGAGGAGCCAAAACGTTCCATCCGCAGTGCTACGGACCTGGACGGCTTCCCGCTCTTGATTATTGGCGGTCAGAACCATAAAACGGGACAAGGTATTTGTACGATCAACCATTATGAAACGCTGCAGCGGTTTGCAGCAGAGAATTTCGGAACGGAAAGCATTTCTTTTCGCTGGTCAGCGCAAGATTTAGTGACTGGAGACAAATTGCCTTATATAGGCCGTATTACGGAGAACAATCCGAATATCTTCATCGCTTCCGGCTTCAAAAAATGGGGAATGACAACAGGCACCGCAGCTGCTCTTCTCATACGAGACCTTGTTCAGGAGCACGACAATCCGTATACCCAGCTTTTCGCGCCATCCCGTTCCCTGTCTCTCAGCACGCTGAAGAATCTCGTCGTGGACAATTTGGACGTGGCCAAACATCTTGTCAGCGGTAAAGTAGAAATGGTGCATCGAAAGCCTCATGAGCTGAATTCGGACGAAGGTGCCGTAGTCAGCGTGCATGGCCGCCGAGCAGGCGCTTACCGCGATACGGAAGGAAAACTGCATGTCGTAGATACGACTTGCACGCATATGGGCTGCGAAGTGGAGTGGAATGACGGGGAGCGAACATGGGACTGTCCTTGCCATGGATCCCGCTTCTCGATAACAGGCACAGTACTTGAAGGTCCGGCAGAAAGGCCGCTTAAGAAGATTGAAGTTAGCGGTTAAATCCACCATAGACACCGATAAACCCGCTGGAGCAGATTTTACTGCCCAGCGGGTTGTTTCTCTTATCTATTTCGGACGAAAATCATGTGGCATTATTCATTAAGGAATGTTGGAACTTAAATGACTAGAACGACAACCTCGGCAGAATACAACCCGTCTGCGTAAGCCGTTAATACAATACGGCCCTTTTCTCCCGATAATCGAATAATTGTGCTGACGCAGCCTCGGTACATATGCATCCAATTTCGGTCATAGGGCTCGCTGGAGCACAGGTCTCCGTTATCCACTCGCACAATCTCAGCAGGTCCGATAACTTGGAAGGTGACCTTGGCACTTTCACGGAATACGGGCGTCCCCTCTTGGTCGATTGCCCGGACAGTTAACAAACGATGGTAACCATCCTTGGCTGGCAATTTGACTGTTTCTTCATCGAAGCTCAGTCTCACCGTAGGGCCGGCTGTTTGCAGCGTATAGCTACAGGCCTCTTGTCCGCCATTGAACCCTCTAACTTTCACGGTGCCTGGCAAATAAGGAAGGTAACCCGTAATCATGCGGCTAGGGTAAGAGGAAGGTTGCTTTACATGGTACTGCTTGCCATTAAGCTCTAGCACCACTTTCTCGCAGTTAGACGCGATCATATACGGAATGACCGTTTTGTTGAATTGCTGGAAATTCCAATGGCTTGCGTATCGCGGAGCATCCCAATGCTGCTTGACGCCCTCGTCCTGCAAGGAGTAATCCTGTACAGCAAAATATACCATTGGCTTTTCCGACCAGTAGCTTTCGTATAGATAGGACAACGGCTTGCGTTCATTGTTCGTCCAAAATAATGAACCGGCCCAGCCTTTCGCAGGATATCCCATGGATTCACCCAAATAGTCGATGCCCGTCCAGAGCATCCCGCCGATGACGTAATCGTGCTTCTCCACGTCCATCCATGGCACCTCGTCACTGAAATTTTGCATTTGCTCGGGATGTCCCCTGAAAAATTGATACGTCTCCGTGCCCAGAATCAGCTTGTCAGGAGCAACTTTATGGATGCCGGGATACCATTGCTCCTGATAGTTGCAGCTGATGACATCGACAATTTCGGCGATCCGCCGGATTCGTTCAATCCTCTCGTCCTGATCGTAAATTTCCGTATCGCTCTCCGTGTCCACGAACTGCTGAATATCCTCCACTTTGGAGAGATCGACGTTGTCCTCGTATTTGAAGTGCGGATTCATCGCGTAGGAGACAGGCCTTGTGTCGTCAAGCGTTAGAAGATGATCCTTAAGCATTCTCAAGATGCTCAGCATGGAAGCCTGTCCTTGGTTCTCCACTTCGTTGCCGACGCCCCACATGAAAATACAGGGATGATTCCTGTCTCTTCGCACCATACATTCCAAATCGCGCTGCCACTCCGTCTCAAAGTATCTCCGATAAGACCCGCCCGTCCACTTGTCGAATGGCTCCTCATAGACCAGCAGCCCCAGCTCATCGCAAAGATCCAGCAGCTCCGATGCCGGGATGTGATGAGAGACGCGTACAGCGTTGCATCCCATTTCCTTGAACTTAAGGAATCGCTCTCTCCAAATTTCTGGCGTGACAGCTATACCGAGAGATCCGGCATCTTGATGTACGCAGAAGCCTTTGATTTTTGTCACTTGACCGTTCAAATACATCCCTTTGCCTGCAACCATTTCAATTGTCCGAATGCCGATTCGCAGCTTGTAAATGTCTGAAATCTGTTTATCTTCGTGCAGAGTCAATTCCACATTGTAGAGATGCGGCTGCTCGGGACTCCACAGCTTCGGAGACGGAATATCAATCGTAATGCTGCCGTTGTCAGACTCTCCCGTATAAGATAGTCTTCCGTTTGTCATATTTGCACTCACAAAGCCAGCGACCCCGGTATGAATCTTTACCACTGCGTTGTCGCCTTCAACCTTCGAGACTACCTGTATATGCTCCGGATTCAAATGTTTTTCTTGCAAGGTCAACAGCTTGACCGTCCGGTATATACCTGCTCCCGAATACCATCTGTCCGCTGGCATAGATGTATTATCCACTTTGACCTGAATCAGATTATCGCCCGCATGGACGGCATCCGTAATATCAAGGGTGAATCTGGAATAACCATATTTCCTGCCTCCTACAGAAATGCCATTCACCCATACCGTACTGTTCTCGTATACGCCGTCAAATTGCAGCTGATAGACGTGACCTTCCTTCTTCTCCTCTAAAACTAAAGTTTTTCTGTACCAGCCGATCCCCCATCTATCCCTGAACCCCTGTGGTTCGCCCTGCTTCATATGTCTATCGATCGGAGCGGTTATCGCCCAGTCGTGGGGCAAATGAACGGGCTCAAAGTTATCGTCTGCTGGCTCGTTTTTTGTAAATTCCCAACCATTCATCAATAGTGTTTCGGCTCTGTACATTCTATTGTCATCCTTTCGCTATTTCGTTTGGCAGCGTTGTAACAAGTGATACTCTGTTATATTATTTAGTGTAATAGCCCGATAATAAGGAAACAATCTAATGATTTTACGAATAACATTAAAATATTAAGGTGATCTGATGACGAAAAGATATATTCCAGTCCTGACTGAATTAGACAGAGAATTGCCTTATTATGTTGTGCAGGCCGGACAGCATTGGCTGCAGGAGAATGTCATACGCCCCCAAGGCTATTTATATCAGTGGATTCAATGCGTTGAAGGAGAAGGGGAATTAATGGTCGAAGGCAAGGTCTATCGGGTGAAGGAAGGAATGGCTATGCTTCTATTTCAGGGAGTTCCCCATGAGTATTATGCAGTAAGCTCCTCCTGGATCGTCGACTGGATCGTCTTCGACGGCCATCAAGTGCAATCGTTCCTGAACCGCATTGCTGGCATCTCAGCATCCGGCGTATATTATGTATCCAGACCTGAAGCGCTATTGGCCAGAATAAGGAATGTCCTTGATATTGGGCAGTCGAACGCCGGATTGAAGGGTATCCAATGCTCTGGAGTGATGTACTCCCTGCTTACAGATATTGTGCAATATGCATCGGTCCTCCCCAACCATAGCGCCACCAGCCTCAATTTCAAGCTTAAGCCGTTATTCGATTACATTGAGCAGAACTTCAGCCAGCCGCTCACGCTGGAAATCTTGGCCGAGGTTATCGACGTTACGCCGCAGCATTTATGCACCGTTTTCAAAAAAACAACCGGTATACGTATTTTTCAATATATTCATTCCGTAAGGATTAAAAAAAGCAAGGAGCTTCTTCTGCAGCATTCTCAAATGCATGTGAAGGAAATTGCTTATCTAAGCGGCTTTGAAGATGCCAACTACTTCTGCTCTGTCTTCAAAAAGCTGGAACAAATTACACCGAGCCAGTACAGGAACATTCATTTTTGATTCATTGAATGGAAACAAAAAACCACGTCTTAGCAGGTACATTGTACCCCTTAAGACGTGGTGCTCCGATGATACTATTTTTACCGCTGGTCACGCCTTGAGTAATCTTAACGTCTGAAAATACTAAACCTTCCCATATTCAAAAGCTAAGACCAACTTATTACAGCTCATCTGCAATCATTTTTGCCTTTTCCGCAAGCTCCCTCATATCATCAGGCGGAACAAGCTCTGCTAAATCGTAGGACAGCGGATTACGGGAAAACTTGTTCAATTCATCCCGAAGCAGGTTTCTTTTTTCTTCGGAGGCATCAATATAAAGTTTGCGCGGCTGCCTAGCCTCATCCAAATCATGCAAATCGACATAGCCTGATTTAAGACTCTCTAACACCATGGCTGAAAGGTCGATTAGAGCACCGCAGGCAATATCAAGCTCTACCCGAAAGATGCTGTTAGCACGTTTCATATCATATCCAATATTTCCGCCGTTTTTCAAGTCTCCCTCAGAAAGCAGAATATCGAAACCCAAGTCCTTTAAGATCTGATTGAGCGTCACATCCGTTAAGTCCAATTGTTCCAAATAGTCTATTAATGCCAGCGAATCATCGGAACCGCCAATTAAATCTCCCCACCATTTGCTTATGTACATATGTTCATCTCCGCTTTCTTTTTAGGCATTCTAATTTTCCAAATAAAAAGGGATATCAAAAACCGGACTCAGTGATTTATTTATATATGAAAATACGTAAACAGCTACTTGTTGAGGACTAATAAGTTATTTAATTTAGTAATCGTTTCTTTAGAAACTTTTTTACCGTATAGGTCTTCATTTTGCTTCCAATATAGCAATGTCTTTTTCATAGAGATAGCGAACTCAGGATAAGCAAGATTGTAATGGACTCCAATTCCAACTGTAGATAGTAGGCATTGTGTGTATTTAGGGAGCTCGCCCACAATTGTGAAGAACATATCGTTATACTCAAAATAAGAAACACGCTCTTTAGCATGATCATAGCTCAACGGATAGGTAGAAATTCGGGCAGTCTTACCCTCAAAGGCGGCATACTTGTTGGCCTCTCCCCATACTCCCTCCCAGCTAAAGTTGGTCAGGCGAGAGGCTAGAAAATCGTTATAATCGGGTTCAGAGTGCTGCTCCATATCGGTGAATGCTATGCGCATTGAACCTCGGTTACGATAAAAGGCGCAGTCGATAATGATAATGCCGCCGTATAAGCCATTAGGATATTGAAAAGTAAGGCAGCTGCCATTGTGATAATCACTTTCAAATTTCGTAGGCGGCTTGACCCTCTTTTTTGCTATACTTTTGGGTACACTTATTTTGGCGATGAATGTATGTAAGTACTTTTTTCGCTGGTTAATAAATGGTACATTTGCTCCAAGCTGTTCACAGACAGTTAAGTCACTCCCACTCTCAATGATCTGAGCGACTTGCTCTAACAGCGAATCCTCTAAGGATTTCGTTTCCCAAAGGCAGTAGGACAACGCAAATAATACATTGTTTCTATCATCTGCATTATTTAAGCTATCAGTAAATTTCTCTTGTAGCTCGCTGACAATCTGAGTAACTTCACAACCCCGATTATACTGCTCATAGAAATATTCCTTGATCTCACACGAGGTGTCATTACCAAAAACCTCAGCACTCCAAGTTCCCATACGCTCATCACCTCTAGAAAGTTAGATCGGCTAATGTCATTTCAATACAACAGAGGATACTGTTGTACCTTGATATTTCCAATCAGTCTAATTCAGCTCGTGAAAATAGGTCTTTTATTAATGAGTCATCTTCACATGCTTCCTTAAAGGCGATTGCAAAACTAAGTATGGCTTCTCTATTGTCTGAATAAGCAGCGAACATATCGGCTTCAGGGTCAAATCGCACAATATCAACTAAATGAGGCATTTTTTCTTCAAGAAACACGGCTGCTAATGAACCCCAATCATAGCCATTGCCCTCAAATCCTTCATCGGCTCGTGTTTGAAAAATTTCATGCTTATATTTGCCAACACTTAAAATCATGGATATGCTTCCATTATTATGAGCAACTAGCCCAAATGGGTTTATTTTTTCATTAACTTCTAACAAACCCTCATCCTGTTCAACTTTAACGATATGGATCGTTTCATTTCCTGCTCTACTAGCGGCGTTGCGGCTCATTTCTAAAAACCTCCTGCCATGTGCATCTTCAGGGTCTAGTGCTACAGCTTGTTCAAAAGCAACTATCGCTTCCTTATACTGTTCAAGGTAATAATAAGCATAGCCTATTCGGTAATGCCAAAGAGGGTCGTTCTCGCCTTGCTTTTGCACAGATAAAAAATATTTGATCGCTTCATGATAATTATCTTGATTATTCAATGCTCTTGCCAAATGGCAAACTAAGTCGTAGTCCCTGTCTGCTTCGGGTATTTCCATAATTTTATTAATAATTTTCTCATACTGGTCCTTGTTATGCCAAAGAGTGAGCTGCTTTAATAGATCCTTATCCATCTTTGTATTCTCTCCTCTAACTTTAATTAATTGGATTTTAAGCAAGTCATTTTAATTTGGGTGAGGTTTTCTAAGTTGATTTCAATTTGTAATTCAGTATGCTCATTAATAGCGATTAGGGTTTTATCTTTAATTTCTAAGTTCTTTATAGGATTTGAATTTTCAAAAAATATTCCCCATACCAAATGGTCTTCAGCATCCGTACAAGCAATAAATCCTTCATTGCCCATTTGACCATCACCGCCATATATTTTCCCATCTTGATAATCAATACTGACCCATTCATCAACGATCGTCCAATAATCATCATTATACTTTGCTATGCTTTCAATGGTTGTGTCACATAAGGGAGAGCAAAAAAATTCACTTTCTTTTGTGTTGGGGTTATATGTGCTATAACAATTTAAAATAGTTACAGTGCCATTTGGAAAGATGATGCAATTAATGCCGGGCAGTTCATGTTCTTCAAGATTCCAATGTTCCGCAATAAAAGTATTCATATTGTATCCCCAATTATTTAAAAACTCTCAATTTTTGAAAGATAAAAGTCTTCCCAATTATCTCTTGTGTTCTGTGATTGTGGATTAGCAGGAATGATAATTTTTTCCGTTGGCAAGTAAAAATAATTCTTTTGGGTATGCTTTTGCAATCCTGAAATTTTCTTTAAGTCTCTTTGAAATGCTCGATAAAAAGATTGTATCTGTTTGTTAGGATTTTTTGATATCATGCGCATTTGTATAAGTTCTCGACTTTTATAGGTTTCTCTGCCGCCTTTAACTTCAATAGAATAGGAGCTTGGTTCATCGTAAAAATATCCAAATTCGTTTATTTGGGTTATATCTTGTATAGGGTAGCAGGAAAAGAAGAAAGAGTTATATGCAGAATCATTAAAATAACTGGAGAACAATTCGTTTTTTTCACTTTCAAAAGATGAATATTGACGTTCACCCTGTGCGTTAACAAATATTTCAGCATACAGTTTAACTCCATGACTCAGCATTACTTGATGGCTCTCAGTAAGAAAATCCATAACAGGCATTGAAATATTAAAATAGATGGATATACTATTTTCCTCCTTATCCAAAATATAAATGAATAGGGTGTTATTCAAGTTGGAAATTAACCGCCACCCTCGAATCCCTCGTCTAACCTACCAATCACGTTCTTGAATGGCTACTTCTGTATCTATTTCGATACTAAAAAAGGCTAAAATATCTTCAACAGTTTGTGCAATTGATTCTCTCGCAACGGTTTCAATTTCGCTGTCATTTTCGTCAAACTCTTCTGCAATAACATTGATTGCTTGGATGGCGAAATCAAGCTTTGCTTGAATTTCTTCGATATCTTGATTTCCTTGTTCCAAAAATTCAACAACTTTAACTAGTTCAGCTTTGACTTTATCCACAAGAAAATCAGGGAAATATGCATCAATATACATATCTTTTAAATATTCAATTGATGCACTACTTTTGTCTTGCACTCTTAGCTCCGATGGTTTCATTTTGTCTGACTTTCGTTCGACTTTACCTCGGCTCCAATCTAATAATGTTAAAGTCGATCTATCTCCTGGATCTAGCTTATCTGTAATTTCAAATTCTCTTAATGCTTCCTCATATTGTTCAAGATAATAGTAGGAGTAGCCCACACGAAAATGCCAAAGAGGGTCATCCTCACCTAGTTTTGCAATAGTCAAAAGCTGTTGAAGTGCTTCATCGTAACGTTTCAGATTATTCATAGCTCTTGCCAATAAACTGATCGTATTATAATCTCTGTCTGATTGGGGAATTTCCATAATTTTATCTACTATTTTTTCATGTTCATCTTCTTGATGCCAAATATTAAGTTGTGCGAAAGGGTCTTTTTCCATCACTCTGCCTCTTTTCGTTTGTAAGATAGTAACACTTCCTCATTTATTAAGGTTCCGCCTAAATCCAATACAATGGCCTGTATGTCCGATATCTGCCTCCTCTATCAAGTAAACCGGAGTCTTAATCTTCCAATTATAACCTATGATAAGCGCAGGTCATAGGTCCACTATTGAATTAATCTGCCGATTAACTTAATCTCCACTTTTATGCAATCCTCGTAGGAGGAGGATGAGTCTCTTCTTTCATTTTTCACTTTTACTTAACGATGGGATGGGGACAATGAAGTTTTCTGGTGATATGAAAATGAAAAAAGACCATCTCGATACATGAATCGAAATGGTCATTACATTGGCTCGAGTAAGAAGCTGAAATTGTTACGTCCACAGTTACTAAGCGTTGCTTCGCATTCTGCCCCTATTGTTGAGGAAGAAATAAGTTTTCTCTATCAAAATAAATTTTAAGTTTTATAATGATGCCCATATGAATATAAACAGACATGATGGTGTCATCATGTCTGTTTATATTTTAAATTCTTTTATACGCTGAATCGCCAAAAGGCTCGGACTGTAATCCTGATTATGAAATTGCGCTTACATTTTATTTTATGAAACAGCTCATCGTTCGTTTATGACGACTGTCAGTTCAACATTGAAATGGTTGAAAAATGAGCTGAGAAAAATGATATAAATCATTTTTCCATACCGGCCAATCATGGCCTCCGCTCTCCTCGTACCAAATGTGAGGTACATTCTGCTGGGTCAAATACGCATGTGTCTGGTCGCTGACATGTTTTAGATTATCCAAAACTCCGCATGAAAGCCAAAGCAGCTTGAGTTTTGCGGTTGTTTCCTCAGGATTCGGTACTAGCCGCTCAGGTGCCTTCGTATTAGGAGCGGAAGAGAAACCGCCAATCCATGCAAAATGGTCGAGATTCCCTAACCCAATATTGAGTGATTGCCCTCCTCCCATAGATAAACCGGCAAGAGCACGATTTTCTCTTTCAATCTGAACCCAATAGTTTGATTCTATAAATGGAATGATCTCATGCAACAAATCGGATTCAAAGTCCTCGAAAGCTTGCAGCTTGTCGGGATCGAATAGGTTTCCCTCCGCTCGATCATTCGGCATTGCCCGACCGTTTGGCATGACCACGATCATAGGCGCAAGCTTGCGTGCTGCGTACAAATTATCAAGAATAACTTGCGGATTGCCGTGATGGTACCATTCCGTTTCATCCCCGCCAATACCGTGCAATAGATAGAGTACGTTATACCGTTGATTATCTGAATATCCCGGTGGGGTGTAAATCATCATTTTGCGTGAGGTGCCTACCGTCATAGAGAAATATTCAACCGTGTCTATTATCCCACGGGCTATGTTATCCCCATATTGGTCATATCCTGACGGTGCGGTATTCAATATTAAATTATATTTAGCCATGTTCATAATCTTCCTTTCCTGAATGAAAGTGCTTCACTGCCAACAGTGTATTACTTCCATTCAGCGCTAACAACCTGTTAATTCATACTTCTTTCTCATACCCCAAAGTAGAAATTGGCGGGGCATACTCCCATAATCCGACAGGTTGCCGTCGACCATTGTCTAGTAGTAAGCTCATTTTGTAAACGCATACATTTAGTTCCATTTTAAACCACGTCCCCGAAGAAAGAAGTATTGCCCTCTCCACCCTGCCTAATTACTACCATGATTTGCATAAATCAAACAAAATAAAGGAGATGTAATGAATGAGTAAGAAGAAATTTAGTTTAGGAGTCAAGATTATGCTGCTTCTCGCATTAGTGATGTCGCCGATGTTGCTAAGCGGAAAGCCGGTAGAAGCGTGGGTTGGCATGCCAATGTCCAAGCTCCATGTTAGTGGTAATCAGCTGGTGAACACCAACGGTCAGCCCGTATTGCTCAGCGGGTGGCATCAGCCTTCCGGTGCTTACTGGACATACCAGAACAGCAACTACTATCTGAATCAGAACGGCGGGAATCGGCATGCAGCTATTCTGGCATATTTGAAGGATATTACCGATACCTTTACGAGCACTTCCGCCAAATACGGCAACAACCATGGATGGTATATGAATCAGGTCCGTCTATTCATTGACCGGGAAGACATGGGAGACGTTGCAGCGGGCACCTATAACTTTGCTGGTTTGCAGGCCGTCACCCAGAACGTAATCATTCCTTACATCAACTATGCCAAGACCAAAGGTTTATATGTTACACTCGGCCTCGATTACACGTTGAATAACAACCAAGCGACAACGCCCGACAATCTTGCTAAATTCAATCAGATCTGGGGCTACCTAGCTGACCAGCCGGGCATTAAGAGCGCGGATAACGTCATGTTCGAGCTAATCAACGAGCCTGTACTATCCGATGTTAATGGTGTTTGGGGCGGACATCCTTCCCAGTCCAATTTCGTTGCGCACTGGAACTCGCTCAAAAATTTCCAAAACGCAATGATCTCCACGATCCGCAGTAAAGGAGCAGATAACGTTGTCTGGGCAGCGGGGCTCGGCTGGGATCAATACTATCAATTGTGCGCAGCATATCCACTTACGGATCCACTGAACAATGTTGGTTATTCGGTCCATTGGTATCCAGGCTATGGTGCTAATGACAATTACACGCTTTTACAGCAGCAGTGGGATACCAATATTAAGCCTTGCGCTGATAATTATCCAATCAATATTACAGAAACAACCTGGTTTAAAACACAACCCGGAGACTCCTCCTATTGGGAGCTGTTTAACGGGTCAAACGAGGGATTCGGCAAAAACACTAAAGCGATCTTCACAGCGGCAGGTAATGTGAGCATTGCTGTCCATATGAACGGATTTTTGCTGAATTCCGGCACGAGAAGCTCGTTCGCAGACCCGACAGCCGGCTTGCTGTATGATGGTAATACAGCCCGCGATGGCATGGCCCGCTTTATTTTTGAATGGTATTATGAACGCGCTCAGTTAAATCCTTGGAATGGTGTCTGGAATGGAGTGACGAATGGTGCGACGTACAAGCTTGTAAACCGTGCATCGGGCAAAATGCTCGAGGTTCCGGGCGGGCAAAATACGAACGCCCTGCAGCTTCAACAGTCGACGGACAATAACACGACGGCGCAGCGCTGGGTCGTTACGGATCAGGGTACCTACAACAACTATTATGAGTTGCGGAGCGTGAGCTCATCTGATAATAAAGTCATGGATGTTCGTAACGGAACAAAAAACAACGGGGAAGCGATTCAGCTTATGCAGGCTCTCTCCAATACAGCACAACAGTTTCGCTTGATCAAGCTAAGTAACGGATACTGGAGCATTCTTAACGTGAACAGCAACAAAGCAGTCGAAGTGCTGGGATCCTCCACCGCAGATGGAGCGAAAATCCAACAAAATTTATACCGCGGCGATCTGAACCAGCAATGGCAGTTGGTTCAGTGAAGTTGGAAGGGCAAGTCCATTACGGACTATGCCCTTTCTTTTGCTTAGTGTGAGCTAATAGCAGGTTAAAATATTATCATTAAGTACACTTACCTAATCTTAAGCCCCTAGTTGCCGTCGCTCACCGAAGAATAATCTGCTCCCGACTAGGACCAACAGATACCGTTGTGATTGCGACTCCGATCTCCGACTCGATGAATTCGACATAACCCCTTGCCGCCTCCGGTAAATCTTCCATTTTAGCCACCTGCGAGATATCGCACTTCCAGCCCGGAAGCCGCTTATAAATAGGTTTGGCCGAGGATAACTTCTGTGGGAAGAGGAACTCGTTCGCGACCTCCCCCTCCGTCTCATATCCTACGCATATCGGAATTTCATCCAAGTAACCTAGAACATCCAAGTTCGTAAGGGCGACGGAGGTTGCGCCTTGGATCCTGCAGCCATAACGCGTCGCGACCGCATCGAACCATCCGACCCTTCGCGGCCGGCCTGTCACCACTCCATATTCGCCGGCATCTCCCCCGCGGCTTCGAAGCTCCTCGGCCTCCTCGCCCTCCAGCTCTGCTACGAAAGGACCGGCACCGACACAGCTGGAGTAAGCCTTAGTAACCGCAACTATCTTCTCTATCGAATACGGCGGAAGCCCTGCACCGACCGAAGCATATCCGGCAAGCGTAGATGAGGAAGTGGTGAATGGATAAATGCCGTGATCCGGATCCCGCAGCGCCCCAAGCTGTCCCTCAAGCAAAATCCCTTCTCCATTTCGATATGCCTTATGCAACAACGATGTGGTGTCGCACAGGTAAGGTGCTATAGCTTCCGCCTGCTCGCTTAGCTTGGATAACCAGTCCTCCACCTTAATGGAAGACTGTCCGTAAAGATGCTCAAGCAGAATGTTCTTGCTCTCTAATAAATGCTCCAACCGTTCACGAAGATGAGCCTCGACGAACAACTCGGAAACCTGAATTCCGAGCTTCGCGTATTTATCGGCATAGAAAGGAGCAATACCGCGTTTGGTCGAACCGAAGCTGCGTGCTCCCAATCGCTTTTCTTCAAGCTCATCGAGCATCCGGTGCACTGGCAATACAATTTGAGCCCGCTCCGAAATACGTAATTGAGGACGTGGAACCCCTCTTACCGTTAAGGAATCCAATTCTTGCAGCAGCACATCGATATCTACCGCTACTCCCGGGCCGATAACGTTTACGACATCCGGATAGAAAACCCCTGAAGGTAGCATCCGCAGTGCGAATTTGCCGAAAGGGTTGATAATCGTATGCCCCGCGTTGCTCCCGCCTTGGTATCTCACCACATAGGAAGAATCGGCCGCCATCACGTCTGTCATTTTCCCCTTGCCCTCGTCTCCCCAATTCGCACCTACAATTGCTGTTATCGTCATATCCTTGACCTCCGATCCTAATTTGCTTACAGAGCTAATGATAATGGAAGTAAAGTATATTAGAATAATAGATATTAGTTATATTAGGTATAAAGAGAGGTAATAGATATGCAAGTAAATCTGGAGTGGTACCGTGTCTTTTATTGGATTGCTAGAACAGGGAGCTTATCGCGGGCAGCAGATCAGCTTCATATCACTCAACCGGCCGTCAGTCATACCATTAAACAGCTGGAGAGCACCCTTGGTGGGCAGCTGTTTTTCCGCACTCCGAAGGGTGCTACCTTGACCAAGGAAGGAGAGGTGCTTTTTCACTACCTGGAGCAGGCTTTCAATTTCGTTGACATCGGAGAGAAGGCCATTGCAGAGATGAACAACTTAAACAGCGGAGAAATCGCGATTGGGGCAAGCGACACGTTGTGCAAACACTACTTATTGCCTCATCTGGAGCAGTTCCATGCCCAGCACCCCGGAGTACGGATTCGAGTCACGAATCGGACGACTCCGGAGACGCTAGCGCTGCTAAAGGAAGGCAAAATCGACTTTGGCATCGTCAGCCTGCCCGCTTCTGACAAACAAGTTGAGTTCCGTAAGAGCACGCCGATCCAGGACAGTCTTGTCGGGGGGATCAAATTTCGGGATTTGGCGGCTGACGTCCCGCTTTCCATTGAAGCCCTCAAGCAATATCCTCTCCTGATTCTTGAATCGGGGGGCAGCACAAGACGGTACCTGGATGACTATGCCGCTTTACATGGAGTAAAGCTGGAGCCTGAATTCGAACTGGGAAGCGTGGATCTTCTCGTTCAATTCGCTCGCAGCGGATTCGGCCTTGCTTTTGTCGTTCGGAATTATATCCAAGAGGAGCTGCAGTCCGGCAAGCTCTTTGAAATATCATTGGATCCGCCGTTGCCCGAACGGCAAATCGGTATTGCAACGCTGAGAGGAGCCCCTCTGTCTTCGGCGACCCGGTCTTTTCTGGCGTTATTGCCTTGAAAGCCGTTCTAACGTCGCATCGTGCCATTGATCCAGAACATTACAATATTTCGATATACCCTTCTGTTCCATGCACGCGAATGCGTTGCCCATCTTTTATTAGTTTGGTAGCCTTTTCTACCCCAACAACTGCTGGCAAGCCATATTCACGCGCGATAACGGATCCATGGGTCATTAGTCCGCCAACTTCGGTGACTAGTCCTTTAATAGATACAAACAAAGGTGTCCAGCCAGGGTCAGTAAAGGACGTGACTAATATATCTCCATCTTCTAGAACCGCATCTTCCATCCTTAAGATGACACGTGCTCGCCCCTCAATCACTCCGGAAGAAACAGGCAAGCCTGCCAAAGCTTCGGCTGGGAGATTTTCTCGTTCGTATTTACCCGAAATCATTTCACCATCAGACGTAATAACTCGTGGTGGAGTTAGTTTTTCATATATGTTGTACTCGTCCTTTCGTTTGCTGATGATCTGGTGATCCAGTTTACTTGTGCGTACGACATCGCTAAATTCGTCAAAAGTGAGATAATATACATCTTCTTTCTCATGAATAACGCCTGCTAGTACGAGCTGCTCGGCTTCTTTCAGTAAAGCTTGCTTATATACGAAGTAGCGACTAATCATGCCGTATTTTGGATATTCACGATACCCGATGAAATTCTGGATTAGACTAATCACTCGTTTTGTCTCTTCGGCTTTTCGCTTGCCATCCGGTAATGTTTTCAATCGATCTAATAACTCTCGTTCTTTTTCTAAAGCTTCCTGTCGTCCTTGCTCAAATTTCCGTTTGCCCGCATTAGGCTCAAAGTTTTTGATGTGACCTAGAATCATCGGGACAAGTGTCATTGGTTTTTCACTCCAACGAGGTTTCGTCATATCGATTTCTCCGGCACAGCGCATTCCGTATTTATGGAGATAAGCAGAGATAGCGTCTAGGGTTTCCTGTCCACCTTTAAACGTAACGAGCTCATACAAAAAGTTATCGTCTTTTACATGCTGTAAATAATCAATGACTTCTGGAAAGGGGCGAATCACATCTGCGACATCCAATAGCGCCAGACCCATTTCCGAAGTAATATTGTTTGGAACAGATTGCGAAAGCGTATCTGCCACGTTTTTTTCACCTAACCACTCTTTCATTTTTTCATTAATCCATGCAGAAGCATCCATAGCAGTCATAAACACAGCCGAACTTTGTGGATCAAATAAAAATTTCTTTAATTGCTGGATATCTTCTAGAATAAAATCAAATAAAGCTGATCCTGTTTTCGTTTGGATGTTTTGTTTTAACTCTTCTATCGATGTTTGATTACGCTTAATCAATTCAGATACGATTGCCGGATCGTTTTCGATTTGTGCTTGAAAATCCGAAGACGCTATACCTTCATTACTTTTAATGGGACTAGGTATTTTTTCAACATCATCTGGTGACGTTTTTATAAAACCTTCTCGCGCAACGATGGTCAAAAGTGCGTCTTTGATGAGTGGCTCGGATTTTCCGAGAGCATCTATGATCATCTTTCTTCTGTCAGGCGAAGCCAAAGTTTGTGTGATATCAACAAATAGTCTTCCACCAGCTTTACGCATAGGTGCACGTGTCGTTAACAGGTAAAAAGACAGTCCCAATGGTTTTATAGGGTCGGTCATCATTTGTTGGTGGCCGACAGATACATAGACGCGATTTTCTTGATCATCCGCTTCAGGGATCGGGTATAAAGTAGTGATTGGCCGGCTCTGAACAATATAAAAGGTATCATGAGCCAAGCACCATTCGATATCTTGTGGGCAGCCGAAATGTTCTTCAATCTTTCTTCCTATGCGTGCTAGTTGTAAAATTTGTTGTTCAGTAAGGGTTTGCGCCTTTTGCTGATCAGGATCGATCTGCTGTGTCTCTGTTCCGCCTTCTTTTAGTCCATAGATAGCCCATTTTTTGGTTGCAATCTTCTTATCGACGATTTCCTCTTCCTGTACTTTATAACTATCGGGAGATACCAAGCCAGATACCAATGCTTCTCCAAGTCCAAAACTGGCATCGATGGATAACAGCTTTCGGTTAGAAGTAATCGGATCAGCAGTAAATAAAATCCCTGAAGCCTGTGGGAAAACCATCCTTTGAACAATAACGGATAAATAAACTTGGCTGTGGTCAAATCCATTTTGCATACGGTAGATCACCGCGCGATCCGTAAAGAGGGAAGCCCAACATTTGCTAATATGCTGCAAGACTGCTTCTTTGCCGATAATATTTAAATAGGTATCTTGTTGGCCAGCAAAAGAGGCATGTGGTAAATCTTCAGCCGTCGCACTAGAACGCACTGCATAAGCATGTTCATCCCCAAACTGGGAGAGATAGTGAGTAACTGCTTTTACAACATTGGCAGGAATATCTGCTTCCATAATGATCTGTCGAATCATTCGGCTGATTTCACCAATTTGATTTCGATCCTCTACTTTTAGCAACGTTAGTCGATTGAGCAAAGCATGGTACGTTTCGTTTTGTTCGATGACTTTTTGATATCCCACTGTTGTAACACAAAATCCTTCCGGTACTTGTATTCCTTCTATTTTGGATAATTGCCCTAAATTCAACCCTTTTCCGCCAACGAGCAATAGCTGCGTTTTATCCATTTCCTGAAAACCGAGAACCAAAGAACTCATTCAACATCTCTCCTAACCATTAAATTGAGAAAAAATCATTTGACACGAGTTCATCGACATAGTACAATTAAATTATAAGATGTGTTATCTATGTCAATTCAACTTTTGAGAGTCGTATTCAGATTGTATCATCGTGTCTGTTTATATGCAATATTAAAGAACCTGATATAACTAATCAGGTCCTTTTTTGATTTCCTAATATGATTAGTTGTATCAAAAAAAAGTGGACATTTCCTTTCTCTAAAACGGATGTCCACTTTTTTTGTGCGAATTCTTTCATTTAATTCTTCTATGACTATTAATGTATGATTATTGATTTACCAGTGAATATCTACGCCGCCTTCAACACGGATATCTTGCCCTGTAATCCATCTGCTATCTTCTGAGGCTAAAAATAAAATAACGGGGACCACATCGTCTTCTGGTATTCCAATTCTGTTGAAAGGACTAGATTTCGCCACTTCCGTCATAATGACATCATAAAGTTCTTTCGGAGAGTCATTTATTACCGTATCCGTTATCGCTATAGGACTTACATTGTTCACTCGAATATTATATTTTCCCCATTCAATAGCGATAGTACGAGTTAAAGCCCCAACAGCGCCTTTAGCTGCAGTATAAGATGCATATCGATCTAAACCTTGAACGGCTCTGCTTATAAAATTGATAATCGATCCACCATTTTCTTTCATCAAAGGGAAACAAAGCTGCATCATCGTCCATGTTGCATATAGTTGTGTTTTTAATGAATGATCTAAATCCTCAATCGTTTGCTCTAAAAAAGGCACCATATAGTTCGAAGAAGTGGCCCCATTAATTAATACATCTACATGGCCAAATTTCTCTTGAATGTTCTGCACAAATTCCTTCATCTGCTCTTGTTCTTTTAAGTTTGTTACTATTGCTAATACATCTGTGCCTTCTGCCTCACACAGCTTTGCCGTTTCCTTTAATTTCTCTTCTTGAATATCACAAATGGCTAGTTTTGCCCCTTCTTTGGCAAAGCGGATCGCATTTTGTTTTCCAAGTCCTGCAGCTGCTCCAGTAATCACAACAACTTTATCTTTAAATTTCACTTGCTACACCTCCGAATGTTATGAAAAACAGATCCTGTGTCCATATAAAATGACACCTTCACTGTAACAAACTTCGAAGCGGTAACATTACAAGCTTGATGCTTTTTTATATCAGATTTGCACGTGAACTTTTAGATGGTCCAAATTGGTGTAAATAAGAAATAGACCATACTTCGCCAAGGAGATGGTCTATTTCTTTTCTGAACTTACACGTTTATTTTTGGTTATTACGTGCTTCAGCCTTGATCATGTTTGAGATTTAGGCTTGAGACGGTACTGATGAGGTGTGATTCTCATTTCTCTCCGGAATATATCGGTAAAATGGCTTTGTGAGCTGAAGCCGAGCTTTTGTCCAATATCATTCAATGTCAACGAAGTATGTTCGAGAAGCTGCATAGCCGCGGAAATCCTCTCCTTACGGATGCGATCAGAAAGCGTTTCTCCCGTCTCTCGTTTATATGCATGGGAAAGATGGCTTCGGCTAAAGTGCAACGACTCCGCGATTTCGCTGACAGTCAGAGAATCGTACAGATGTTCTTTAATATAATGATGACACTTCCGAACTAACGGTGAATAGCTTTTATCCTCTTGGGCAAGCGCGACATTGCCGGCATACTCAAGGAAAACTTGTTGATGCAAATCTAATAAAGCTTGTACAGATTTGGCCTGTTGCGCCTTCAGGATATAATTACGGTAAATACCTGAAGCCTCCATATCCGACATTCCTCCGTCTACGGCAGAACGCACAATTTGAGGCCATAAAAATTGAACAACCATATAAGTAAAAGATAAATGATCGCTAAAAATCAGCTTGGTATAGGTTTGAAATTCGTGGGTATTCAGCTCACTCTCAATTTGTTTGCGACGACCGCCGCGAACGCAATCTAATAAAAACGATAGGATGGAATTTCCTTTCAGTCTCGCATACTCATCAGAAATATCGGTTTGAAAGTCCATTGCAAGCGCCTCCTCATTAAATCACTGTATCTATTCTACCAGAGAGTTGAGGAGGTTTTCATCTTAGAGAGTGTGACCATTTAAAGAGTAAATAAATGATCAGCATCGATGAAAATCGATAGGCACCTATTTTTAAACCCGCTTGAAGCATGACAACCTTATCTTGAATGTTTGACATCTACAAGTCATCCTCTTCTACCAGAAAAAGTCTAAAATTGTGCAAGTTTTATTTTGCGATTTTAAACCATGGGCCTGAAGCTTGAATCACGTTCCAAAGTTTTTCCGGAAGCTCAAGCTCACTCACCTGCGACGCTCTTATCGCGGTTTGGATCTCAGACTCTTGTCCCTGTTGAAGCTTTTCAACCCAGTCTGGATTCATGATTAACGCGTGGCCAATCGCAGCCAAGGATAATCCCTTATCTAATGCTGCTATAACATTATCCGGAGTTACCATAGTGCCAGCAGCCATTACAGGTATTCTGCCGTTTACATGTTCAACCATTAATTCAAGATAGGTTTTTTCATCTTGACTATCAACTGGCTTTGATAAATTGGCATTAACCAATGACGCATGCACATAATCAACGCCCTCTTCAATGAGGTGCTCAATCAAAGCATAGGTATCCTTCATTCTTAGACCGCCTTCTTCTGATTCGTCAGGAGAAATTCTGTAGCCGAGAATAAACGGTTTTGTTGCATGTTTTTTAATAATATTGTTCATTTCTTGAACGACTGCTAAGGGGAAACGCAAGCGATTTTCCAGTGATCCTCCCCATTGATCCTCACGCCTGTTGAAGAAAGGAGAAAAGAAGTTCTGAAGTAAAAATCCATGCGCACCATGAATTTCAACGCCATCAAACCCCGCTTCAATGGCTCGTCTTGTTGTTTCTCCAAACGCGTGAATCACTTCCAATATCTCATCGTGTGTAAGTGCTCTAGGCTTAACGGAAGGAGCAAATGCTGTGGCTTCAGTCTCTACATCGCTGGAACTAACGACCTCCCCATTTGGAGTCAATGCTGGCAGCGCTTTGTTCCCTGCGTGAAAAATTTGCAGTATAACAGGAGCTCCCCCACTTTTCGCTGCATCCGCCAATTTACGCAAACTTGGAATAAAAGTATCATCATAAGCGGCGAATTCATTCGTAAAACCAATACCGTTCGATTGGACATGTGTACATCCTGTGATAACTAAACCTACGCCATTCACTCTTTTCTTGTAATATTTCACTTCATCATCTGAAATCGTGTAATCGTCATTACTCGCCCAAGTGGTCATAGGTGCCATGACGACGCGGTTTTTGATCGTGATGCCATTTTTGAATGTAAAAGGTTCGAACAATTGATTGTATTTTGAATTCATTTCATTTCCTCATCTCATTTGATTTATTGAGAACTGATTATATTTAATTATTCCGACCTTTCTTTAAGTCCATGTGTCATTAATAAATCGAACATTCGTTTATTTTTAGCTGATTAATAATACTCCCATTTCTTATCAGTCGACTGCCTATATAATAAACGATCATTCGATTAAAATCAATGCTTTTTATCAGAGGGCAGCCATTCTACTGGAATGTTTCTCCCTCTGATGGTTTTAAATTATGCTTTTAAAGCATCCCAAGTCATTTGAATTAATTCATTCAAGCTATCTTGCTTCAACTCTATTCGACCACCAAAATGTTCTTTAACATATTGCATGGACGGGCTAAACATAAACATATGAAGCAGGCCTGTATCCACTTGTTTGAAAACATGTTGACTCTTTCCTTTTTCAAGCAAGCTAAAAATCGGCTCGAACATCTCTATTCCTTCTTTTAAAGATAACTTATGAAGAAGAGGTGAGTTTGAAAATTGTTCAATAAATAAAAATTCTTCTTTATTGGTTAAAATAAAGTTTATAAACTTTTTCAACGCATGTTCGAAAGCTGCTTGTAAAGATATTGAGTCATCATAATTATAAAACACTTCTAGACTCATCTTCTTCTTAATACTCAAATACAATTTATTCAGCATGTCCTCCTTATTTTCAAAATAAACGTAAATCGTTGAAGCAGATACGCCAGCTTTTTTCGCGATCTTGGACATCGAAGTTTCAGACAAACCATGTTCATTTATCAGGTGGATCGCTGCATTAAAAATGCTCTCACTTTTATTTTCATCTTTATGTCTCATGCGCCTATAATAAACGTTCGTTCGATTAAAGTCAATTCAAAAACCTCATCTATTGAAAGGGCCCGATCTCTCACACTACCATCTTATCGGCAGCATCTTACCTCGCATGATGAAACGTACAGCCACCTTATCCCCTTCGGCAACCATCTCCTCCAACGTCCACTTTATATCAGGGAAGCCACTTCGCATCATTCCGATGATCGCGAGATAGCCAGCTGGCCCCCGCATCGGCTCGGCCTGTCCGGGGACAAAGAAGATAGCACCCGGTGCAATAAGCTCATCAGCTAGCTTCTCGCTAGCTGTATTAATAAACTCCGTAAATCTGTGCATCTGATGTTTGTTAGTTTCAAATAACATGGTGAAACTCCTTTCTAGACTTCCATTGTTTTTAAGGCTTGGGGAAAGCTTCGTTTTTCGAAACATTTATCATCGCATGAGGGAAACTTTTCTTGAAGTACTTTTCAACTCTGGCGTGGATATCCCCACGGTACCAATCCGACAGCCCATATGCTGCAAATAATTCAGGCATTCCTAGCCGCATTGAACGCTTTCCCATCGAACCGTCCCCTATATTCAGCGTATCAATCCAAATACGATCCACTATGCCGTTCAGCAATTTAGGAAAATCAGGGGTAAACGGCAATACAGGTGAAATGGATGCCTGCGCAGCTATTCCGGATTCATATATTTCTCTTAAAGCTCTTAGGCGCAATTTGATCCCAGGCGCATACGGCGAAAAAATTTGCTTAATATCCTCTCGATCTGTTTCAATCGTCATGGATACCAGGACATCACAAGTCTTCTTTAATTTAAGTATCAAATCAAGATCCCTTGTAATGAGTGGGCTTCGTGTCTGGATTTGAAGCAGATCAGGTGGCGTTTCGAGCATCGCTTCTAAAATCCGCCTTGTAAGGGCTGCCTTCCGTTCAATTGGTTGATAAGGATCAGTAGCCGAGGACATAAAGATCTTAATCGGTTTGTTTTTTTGACGCAGCTTGATCACTTCATTCTGGTAATTTTCAGCCGCATTTGTTTTGATCTCCACCCATTCTCCCCAAGGCGTATCTTTAAACTTTTGAATCGGCATTTCTCTTACGTAACAATACCTGCATGAAAATGCGCAGCCGCTATACGGGTTCAAGGAATGGGTATATCCAATATCTAAATAACCTTTGGCTTCATTTAAAATTTTCTTGGAAATTATATCTTTCATTTCAATTGGCATTTAAATTTACATCCCTCTCTATAAGATCAGGATTGAAAAACATGGAGGTATTCCGTGTAATCGTCGTCGCTGAAGACATTAAAGATGATTTTCTCAAAATGGTGGGCATGCGTATTCAACCACTCATTGACGGTCTGGACAGCTATTCTGGACGCTTCTGGCTTAGGAAACCCAAATACCCCTGTCGAGATTGAGCAAAAAGCGACCGTTTTTATATCTTCTATTTCACTGGCCAGCTCCAAACAAGCTCGGTAACAAGCAGCTAAATCTGCCTTTTGCTGCTCTATCAATTCCGTTCCTTTGGTTACAATTGGACCTACTGTGTGCAAAACAAACCTTGCAGGCAAATTATAACCTTTTGTGATTTTTGCTCCACCTGTAGCTTCTGACTCGCCTTGATAAGTCATAATTATTTTGCAGTCTTCCCTTAACTGCGGACCTGCCGCGGTGTGAATAGCATTATCGATACAAGCATGGTATGGTTGAAAACAGCCCAACATATATTGATTCGCTGCATTGACGATTGCATCTGCACCTAGCCGTGTAATGTCGCCCTGCCATAAGCTGAATCTATCAGCTTGACTAAAGCTGCACCGGGGTACCAAAGTTGAAACGCAATCTAAATGATCCACATCAACAGTCCCTTTTTCTTTTAATTCGGTTTGCAAAAGAGCGTCTAGCTTGCTTAAAAAGTCCACTGCTAATGGTGTCGGTTCCCTGACCGTGAGAAGCCCCTTTAGTAAATTGCGTTTTTCCATATAATTAGAGGGAATCATCGTTTTCCGCACCTGCTGTTGTTCTTCCAGCAGCGTTTCTAATAAATCGTTTACCATTTGCTCTTTACGACAGAAATCATTTTGCACTGGTATATAACGGTCGTTCAATTGGATGAGAGAAGCATACTCCATTAATGTTAGTTGCACCCTTTTACATCTCCCTCAACATGTGCTTTATTTCGTAACCGCTAATACAACCTCTTGCATATCTTCGGTAAATGAGACTGTTTTAGCATTTATTTCCTGCATACCCTCTGGGTGGTCTTTGTTTAGCCGAATTAAAATAGCCTTCTCATTATGATAAGTCATTGTTTCAAATGGATAACGAATGATGCCAGGTGTATTAAACCCAACTCCCAATTCCAAAAAGACGATCTTCTTTTCTTCAGCATTCAACAAAAAATTTTTGTATGACGTATCCCGATCGTGCCACTTTTCATCCTGCACAAAATACCGGTTCATTCTTAAATTAGGATCCATCTTTCCGCCGCAGATCGGACATTTAGGTACGAGTTCTGCTGGAATTTGACAATTAACGGTCTGCTGAATCATATCCTTAACGATTTGTTCATTATAATAAAGTTTGTTATGGCAGCCTTTAGCACACTGTAGATAGCTGTAATTGCCTTGTATCTCAAATACGCGATCTGGCGGAAAGCCTCCCTTTTCAAACTGGCTTTCGACGTTGGTCGTGATGACAAAATACGGCTTGTTTTGAACCAATCGAAATAAATCCTGGTAAAGCTTGGTCGCACCCGCTTCATAGCGGCTTAAACTAATGTGCTTGGCCCAGTAAGCCCATTTCTCTTCCTCTGTTGCAAACGGATAAAAGCTGGACGTGTAAAGGTCAGTGAAGCCATACTTTTCAATAAAGGGGCCAAAATGGTCGGTAAATGGTTTCCCGCTATATGCGATGCCCGCAGCTGCCGATAAACCTGCCCCTCCGCCTAATAAAATGGTATCCGCTTCCTCCAACGCCGCTTTTGCTTTGTCCAAACGCGCACGATAACTGTCCATCATTTCGATCTCTCCTCGGTTCCTTCCAGATATGGATTGCTCTTTAGAAAATCACGGATTGATCACAACAATCTTTCCGCTTGCCTGATTACTTTCCATCAACAGATGTGCCTCATGGATTTGGTCGAGCGTAAATATTTTGGCAATCGGCGCTTTGATCTTATGCTTCTCGATAAAAGCAAACAAATCTGCAAGCAAATTTTCTTTAATGAGCTCGCTTGTAAAAGCTGTAAAATAAACGCTTGTCGGTATATGAACCAACGGTTCAAAACGTTCCATCTCCCACTCATTCCCTAATATCCCTGACATGCATAAGATGCCATACTCTGACACGAGCGACAGCGAATGTTTCAATGTTGCCTTTCCTACTAGCTCCAAAATTTTATTTGCACCTTTTGGCGCAATGGCAAACAGCTTTTCGGTTAATGATTCATCATCGAGCAGTACATAATCTGCGCCAAACTGCTTTAAAAAATCTGCTTTATTTTTATCTCGGGTGGTCGATATAACAGTTGCGCCGGTGGACTTGGCGAGCTGCAAGGCGGCCAAGCCTACAGAACTGGTTCCTCCACGGATCAGCAATGTTTCCCCCTCTCTCAGCCTTAGACATTCAAATAGCGAAGCATAAGCTGTATAATACATTTCCGGGCTTGCGGCAAGCTCTACCCAGTCCAGCTCATTTTGAATAGGGTACACTTGAGTACACGGGATAAGCGCATATTCAGCATAGCTGCCGTCAAATTCACGTCCCAGTCCTCCCATCAAAGACACAACACGCTGCCCTTTTTTATAAGAACTATCCGAAGGATCATCTATTTCCCCCGCACATTCAATTCCAATCACTCGTGGCAGTTTAACGGATGGAGAATGGCCTTGCCTTGTATACATCTCCGAACGGTTAATGCCAAATGCTTTTATTTTGACACGTACCCAGCCTGGCAGCACTTCGGGCATGGGAATTTCACACACAACCAAATCCTGAGGTGCACACGCTTTTTCTAGAACGATCGCTTTCATCGATAAAACGCTCCTTCCATACTCACTCTAAAATTTATATATTTTCTTCTCGATTTGAATCAATAAAGCATTAGCACCGATCGCCAACCCAGCGGATAATAAGCTACCCCACAACATTTTGTTAACATTCATTGTACGAAGTCCATCGAACAAAATGCTGCCTAATCCGCCTGCGTTGATGAATGCCGCGATTGTTGCCATGCCGATCGTAGACACGACTGCAAGTCTGATTCCGGCAAAAAGTGTTTTTATGGATAACGGCAGCCTGACCTGAAACAGAACTTGTATAGGGTTCATTCCGATGCCAGCAGCTGCTTCAATAATAGACGGATCGATTTCAGTTAAACCCGCAATAAAATTGCGCAATAATAAATATTGGTTGTATATGATTAGAACGATAATGGCTGTCCCTGTTCCCAATCCAGTTACCGGAATCATAATCGCGAAAAGCGCCAGACTAGGGATGGAGTAAATGACGGAAAATCCATGAAGCAGCATTTTTGAAATGATTTTCGAAGACATGGCTGCTATCGTTAAAATCGCAGCTAGTAGAACTGAAATAATCGTAGCAGCTACTACCATTTCCAAAT
Source organism: Paenibacillus liaoningensis (assembly GCF_059609455.1). Lineage (NCBI taxonomy): Bacteria > Bacillati > Bacillota > Bacilli > Caryophanales > Paenibacillaceae > Paenibacillus > Paenibacillus liaoningensis. Next base: position 180,558 of record NZ_JCAALU010000007.1, on the reverse strand, counting down.
GTTCCAGCAGTGCCTTAACCCATTTATCAGGATGGCGTATGGCATATTCAATCAAGCCAATCCCTCCCAGAAACGTTCTTGCTCTCTCGAAGAATAAAGGAGTGACGATACGAAATCATCTGCAGGATTTTTTACAATATTGCTTGGGGTATCAAATTGACATATTCGACCTTTGTTCATGATCATGACTCTGGTTCCGAGTTTAAATGCTTCGTTGATATCATGCGTGACCAAGAGAAAGGTTTTATTTAACCCGCCATGTATTCTCAAAAGCTCATCCTGCAAATTCAACCGGTTGATCGCATCGATTGCGCCAAAGGGCTCATCCAGCAGCATAATCTTGGGATCCGTCGCCAAAGCTCGAGCCAATCCGATTCTTTGCTGCTGGCCACCTGACAACTCGGACGGATAGCGATTTCTAAATTCCTGCGGCTCTAACCCTACAAGCGATAACAACTCATCTACTCTAGTATGAATTTGAGCTTTATTCCATTTCAAAAGCTTTGGCACTACCGCGATATTCTGAGCTATGGTCATGTGTGGAAATAACCCAACCTGTTGAATGACATAACCAATACGACGTCTAGCCACTACAGGGTCAACCATTGCAATATCTTCGCCAAATAGCTTTATCGTCCCCTCATTCGGTTCATAAAGACGATTTATCATTTTTAATAAGGTTGTTTTGCCAGATCCTGAAGAGCCTAAAATCGTGACAAACTCCCCCTCTTGGATCGACAAACTCACATGATCGACCACGTAATCTCCGGAATGCGAATATTTTTTACTCACCTTATTGAACTCAATTGCTGTAAGAGACATGTTCTCCTCCATGAAACCGCTTATTTAATCGATTCGTAAAAGGCTTTGGCAACGTCTTCATATTCCTCTTTATCCACATCGACTTTGGCGTTGAGCGCTGTAATGGTATTTGTATCTAATGCCGCACTTACCTTATTGATTATTTCTGCAAGGTTAGGATTAGCGGTCAATACCGTGTTCTGAATAACGGGAGCTAAATTATAAGGCGGCCATACACGCTTATCGTCTTCTAATAAGGTAAATTCATCCTTATTCACTAATTGGCCTTCCGTTGTATAAGCTGGCGCAACATCCGCTTCATTATTCCGGAGCACTGTATATTTCAAGCTATTGTCATACACTTTCGATGATTTCCAATTCATTTTTCCATATACTCTTTCTAATGCCGGGATGCCATCCTCTCGTTGGTCCACTTCTCCTTGTGAGGCAAATCGAAGCTCGGCTGCATGCTTTTGCAAATCTGAAATGGTGGTTATACCAAGCTTTTTGGATACATCGGTACGAATAACAAGTCCCGCCCCGTCGCTCGCTTGGGAGTAATTGAGCCAGGTGATTTGAAATTGTTTGTTATATTCTTCCTTCACCGTCTTATAAACTTCATCAGGATCGGTAATGAGATCCATCTTTAGTACAGCCAATAAACCGGTGCCCGTATATTCAGGATACATATCAATTTCATGATTCACGAGCGAGGTATGAATCACGGAACCTGCAATGCTAGGGACTCTTTCCACTTGAAACCCGGCATCTTCCAAAGCTAAGGCGTACAGTTCTCCAACAATTAAATTTTCCGTGAAATCCTTTGTTCCAATGCGAATCGTTGCGCTGTTGCTTGGGTTTGCGCTATTGCCTCCGCACGCCGCTATCATGAGTGCCAATACCAAAAAGGTTAGGATAACAGTGAATGGCTTCATTTTCTTCCTCATTCTCATTCCCTACTTTCTAACAAATTTATATTTGAACAAAAACCTGTCCGTGAGATCAAGGGACAATCCAGCTGCAACCGCCAGCATGGCAACCGAGATGCCGCCAACCAACAGCAAATCCATTCGATTAAGGCCTAAGCCTGTGAAAATAATTCCTCCAAGTCCGCCCGCACCGATTTTGGCAGCCAATGTCGCACTTGCAATGATTTCGATCGTTGCCGTCTTCATTCCGGCAAGAATGATGGGTGCGGCTAGAGGGAATTTGACTTTCCATAATACTTGCCGATCTGACATACCTGCTCCATAAGCTGCTTCCAATAAAAATGGAGGAACTTTCTCTAGTCCTGCAGCAGTGTTCATAAGAATGGGAGGAGTCGCTAATAAAACTAATGCGACCATTGCGGGCCCCGTCCCTGTCCCCATAATCGGGATTAATAGCAGGAGAACGGCCAAACTCGGAATAATTCGCAAAGCTTGAAACAGAGCTACCATCCATCTTTCGTATTGCTTATGCTTCACACAAAGGTGTCCGCAAGTTATCCCAATTAATGCAGACAGCAGTAGTGCCCAAAAACTAAGCTCCAAATGCGATTTTACAGAGAACCAATAGTCCTTAGAGTGATTGAAAAAATAATCAGATAGTTGCATCCATAAATTGACGCCCAATGTGACTCCCCCTCTATCCTCGAAAAGTCATCGTATAATAGCTGCGACGTTTTACGGGGATGCTAAGCGCCCATATTTAACATAAAAGTGCTCATAAACCTATTCACTCAAGCATTTAGTTTTATATAAAACTAAATCATCAAAAAAATTAGAACTCGATCTTTCGAAGAAGTTCTATGATTTGATTTTTTTCCTCAATAGCGAACTTGCTATATATTTTGTCTATTAGGGATTCAGATATTTCTTCAAAAACTTTTCTAAGATCGTATCCTTTCTCTGTAAGAGTAAGCCGATATATACGAGTATCCTTGAGATCCTTCTCTTTGCGGATGTATCCTTTCTTCACCATCTTATCAACCAAAACGGTTACCGTTGACTTGTCTCGGTCAATTAGCTTGGATAGCTCATGCATAGTAAGGCTTTCTTGCTGATACAGTCTAAACAAGATATCACCATGTGATGGCGCAATATCCTTAATATTTCTTTCTCTTAGCTCACTTTCTATAAACCGATTACCCTGACGATGGATGCGGCCAACTAAAGATAAAATGTATGTTTCATTCATGAGCTTCATTTTAGTTTTATATAAAACTTTTGTCAAGCACCGTGCTGTTGCTTAAATCAGTCAAGCTGCAGTCAAACAGCTGTCCTACCGAGTTGTTAGAATAACGCCAGAGCTTCTGTATTCAAAACAACTATCCGTTCCGGCTTATGCTGTGTGGATCGGGTAACCGAGTGCTACTTCCGCTGCTTCAAGCACGATCTCGCCAAGTGTAGGATGCGCATGGATCGTTAGCGCGATATCTTCAAGAGTTGCACCCATTTCGATAGCAAGAGCAAGCTCAGCAATCATATTAGAAGCTTCAAGACCGACGATGTGCGCACCCAATACAAGACCGGAATCCGCATCTGATACGATTTTGACGAAGCCTTCATTAGCATTAAGCGACATTGCCCGTGCGTTAATAGCGAATGGAAATTTGCCGACCTTAACGTTAAGACCTTTGTCCATGGCTTCCTTCTCACTCAAGCCTACGCTCGCGCATTCAGGATCGGAGAAGCAGACTGCTGGCACACATTTGTAGTCAATAACGCTTGGTTGACCGGAAATTGCTTCAGCTACGACACGTCCTTCGTACATGGCTTTGTGCGCAAGCGCAGGTCCAGCAATGATATCGCCAATCGCATAAATATGAGGAATGTTTGTACGGCATTGCTCATCAACTTCAACAAGGCCACGATCGGTCATTTTAACGTTTATAAGGTCAAGACCAAGCTTGTTATCGGTATTTGGACGACGTCCAACCGTTACGAGCAAGTAGTCAGCCGTTACTTTCTCTTCTTTGTCGTCAACTGTATAGGTTACAGTTACGTCTTTATCAGTTTGTTCAGCACCGTTTGCTTGTGCGCCTGTAATGATATCAACGTTCGTGCTTTTCAGTTTCTTAGCGACGATGGATGACATATCCTTGTCAAAACCCGGTAAAATAGCGTCGGAGCCTTCGATTACCGTTATTTTTGTACCGAATTTCGAATACATCTGTCCAAGCTCGATACCTATATAACCGCCGCCTATAACGACGAGGCTCTTCGGTATTTCAGGCAAGGACAAAGCGCCTTTCGACGACACGATACGGCCGCCGAAAGGGAAAGCCTTCAGCTCGATTGGGCGGGAACCTGTAGCAATGATGCAGTTACTGAAACGGTAACGCAGCGATTCCTGATCATTAAATACGCGCGCTTCATTTTCGCTAATGAACGTTACTTCGCCTTGTAAATATTGGACTTTGTTTGCTTTAAATAGAGAAGCAACGCCGCCTGTCAATTTCTTAACGACACTGTTCTTAAATTCTTGTACCTTGCTAAAATCAACCTTGGATTCGCCTACTTCGATTCCAAAAGCAGAAGCGTAGCTGTGCGATTCATATTGATGTGACGCGGAAATAAGCGCCTTCGACGGGATACAGCCTACGTTCAAGCAAACGCCACCTACGTATTCTTTATCTACAACAAGTACATTTTGTCCAAGCTGGGCAGCACGAATAGCTGCTACATAACCGCCGGGGCCTGCGCCAATGACTAGAGTGTCAATATCTTGGTAAACATCATCTACGACCATTTCTCATACTCCATAATGAATAATTCCATTTAATAATCAAGTTAGCTACTATAAATAAAAACTAGAACGTTCATTCTATATTTTCCGCAAAAATCCCTCTTACATGAAGTTGAATTTGCTATACTCATCACCTCATATTAAGCGTATAATTGGATGTTGAACGCTCATTCATCAACTATTCGTATCCGTTAGTTGAATAGCTGTGGACCAGGGGGAGACTCAAGAATTCAGAAACAAACGTTCTAATAAAATGAAAAAAATACATTACCCTCGTAATCAGAGGTGAATTCACCGTTCTGCTACCCCATAGAATAAAAAGAGTCTCATCGATTTATCCAATAATTGCTCGAAATTCCATCTCCCTGTATTATAAATACATCATATATAGAACGATTGGTAAAGAATTTTTCAATTTTTTTAACTTAAGTCAGATCAGTGACTTTTAAAATCATATTTTTACCCTTTCAACCTAAAATGCTCAGCGAAGTATGAATAATACCCGATAATTTCCCTTTATCAGTTGCTGTTTTTACCATCGTACGTAATCCTAACCAAACATTCATGAAGAAATGAGAAAGGGCTTCCGGGTCAAGATGAGCTTCAATTTCACCTGTTTGTTGACTAATAAAAATGAGATTATATAACAACTTCTCTGTTTTTGAATAGCTATCTTCAACAAGGGAAGAAACTTCTGGATCTAACAAGCCCAGTTCCACACCCGAATTAACGATGAAACACCCTTGGGGTTCTCCTTCTTTCTCTATAGAGGACTCCAAAAATTGTCGAATTAATTCCTTAACCGGTTCTTGCTTTTCAACCAATAATCTCAATTTTTTGTTTTGAATAGCTTCGTATCGTTGGAGTGCCTTTATAAATAAAGCATGCTTATCTCCAAAAGTATCATAAATGCTTCTTCTGTGAATTCCCATAAAATCGACTAATTCTTGCATCGAAGTTTTCTCGTACCCTTGCATCCAAAAGAGTTGTATAGCTTTATCTAATACTTCATTGACTTCAAATTCTTTATGTCTTGCCATTTTCATCACCTCATGCATTCATTATACATTTAAGTGAATGATCAGCAAAATTAAGGGTAAAACTTGAATAAAATCAATTTAGATTTATCAATTTTATGTTGTTGTTTCTCCCTCTTGTATAGTCATAAGAATCTTTCCTTGAGCTGTCCCTTTTGCGATTTTGGCAATAGCTTCGTTCACTTGCGAAAACGCAAATATCGAATCAATGGTTGGTTTTATGCCCGCTTCATCAATCCACTGGGGGATGTTTTTTAGTTGATTGCCATTTGGCTGAACATATAAGAAATCATAAGTTTTTCGTTGAATATGTGCCGCCATATCAAACGGCATTCCGATTGCACCAAAAAGGACTCTCTGCATCGTTGAAAATCCGCCATGTTGAATTGCAAAACGTGTATTTGGCACAGCATTCAATGATAATAATTTTCCGCCAGGTTTTAAAATACGTAATTCTTTCCTGAACTCACTTACACCACGGGTATCAATCACGTAGTCGAAATCTTCCAGCACCTCAACATAATTTTGCTTCTGATAGTCGATGAATTGGTCAGCACCAATGGATAGCGCTAAATGCCGAGATGATTCACTACCACTGACAGCTACAAAAAGCTTTTTTGATCTCGCAAATGGAATGGCGATCTGTCCGAATCCGCCTGTTCCACCAGAAATGAACAGTTTTGCCCCCGGTTTTACGTTCAGTACATTAAGTGCCTGAACAACGGTCAGAGCCGCTAGTGGAACGGCAGCACCCTCTTCAAAAGTAAGATGTTTGGGCATTTTCGCGACAATACTTGCATCAGCCACAACATATTGTGCAAACGCACCCATTGTACCTAATGGCATCAGCGCATATACTCTATCGCCCTTTTTAAATGCTGTCACCGCTTCGCCAACCGATTCAATTTCACCTGAAAGTTCATTTCCGAGTGTCAAAGGAAAATCATATTTATCAAAAACGCGCACCTTTCCAGTGATCGCTAATATAAGATGCGGGTCAACGCCTGCCACCTTTGTTTTGATTAACACTTGATGTTTGTTTATTTTTGGAATGGGCACATCGTTGATGTGTGCTTCTAGCTTTTTTGTGTAGCCGTATATTTGGACTGCTTTCATCATCTTTTCCTTAAAAATGAATAATCACCTTCCCTTTTGGACGCCCATTTGCGACTAGTTCCAGCGCTTCATTAACGTTGCCTATTGTAAATAGTGTTGGATGAATCGGTGGAACAATATTGTTTTTTTCAATGATTTCGGTAATCTCTTTTAGCTGTGCGCCGTCAGAACGAACGAAGATAAAACGGTATTCCACATCGTGTTTTTTGGCTTTATTGTCATACTTTGCACCAGCAAGAGAAAATAGCTTTTGTTTCCACCATGGCAAGTTATTGTCTTGTGCGAAACGTTTATTGGGTCCTGTACGGAGAGAGAGCAATCTTCCGCCCGGTTTAATGATTTTTAATTCATTGTCAAATTGTTCGGGTCCCAAGGTATCAATCACGTAATCGACATTCGACAACAAGTCTACATAGTTTTCTTTTGTGTAATCCAAATATTGGTCTGCACCAATTTCCAAAGTGCGTTCGCGCGCGTGCGCGTTACCGCTGACAATGACATTTAAACCCATTGCCTTTGCAATTGGGACAGCCATTTGACCAAAGCTGCCCGATCCACCAGGAATGAAAACAGATTGACCAGATTGTGCCTCAAGTTCTTCATGTAGACCTTGATACGCTGTAAGTCCAGTCAGTGCAGCAGCAGCTGCTTCCACGTAAGATAAGTTCTTTGGCATAGGGGAAATTGCGGCAGCATCAATTGCGGCATATTCCGCAAAAGCACCAATTTTTTTGAGTGGGAGACGTGTATAGATATCGTCCCCTACGTAAAAGTTAGTTACATTTTTACCCACTCTTTCTATAACGCCTGCCAATTCATTACCAAGCGTTAACGGGAAATCATAATCTTGAATCAGTTTCACGCTACCTGTGATAACCAACATTTCAAGCGGATTGACCGCTGCAGCTTTGACCTTTACCAAAACCTCGTTGTCAGAAATTTTTGGAATTGGAATGTCATTGACTTGGGCATGGATTTTTTTTGAATACTTGGTGATCTGCGCTGCCTTCATGAGTGTGTTCATATTAATCAGCATCCTTCCGTTTAGTTACCATCATTGTGTTTCGTCACCTTATAATTTTCACTTTCTAAATACCTTAATCTAAATATCGTTTCATGAATGCTATCGCTAGCTTCAGGTGCAGATGGATCAAAACACAAAAACCAGTGCTTGACAAAAGATATGATTACGAAAATCCACCTATTTCTATTGTTGTAAGACCTACCCACGACTCCAGAATCATCTGGACTTGACCGCTGTAGCTGGTGTTCCCACAAGTTTTACATCGGCCTATAACGTCCGAATGCAGTAAAAGCCTAGCAGTACAACGCAATCCATGCATCAAGCACTGATTTTTAGGTTGATCCAAGAAACTATACAAATATAATATTCATTGACCTAAAGCATTTGTCTCACAACATGGATGACTCTCGGATACATTTATGGCGTACAATTTTTTAGTTGTACGCCATGTTTAAACTACTGTCCATATTGTCGTTTACGTTTAAATCTATTTTGTTATTGCCTCTTTTTCGTTATAAAAATAGAGAGTCACTTCCAGCTTCAAACTGTTTGTGAAACCTTGATGTTTAGCATATAAGCTATACTATATTTACCCCTTCTGAGATTCTAATTCTTTCATCGTAGGATAATCCGTATACCCCTTGCTTCCACCACCATAAAATGTTGCAGGATCTGCTTCATTTAATGGAGTACCTGCTTTAAGCCGTTCCACAAAATCCGGATTAGCTAATGACCATACCCCAACAGGTGCCAGATCAGCAAGATCACTATCGATATCAACGCTGATATTTTCTAGTGTCCGTCCAGCACGATTCACTAACAACGGATTTGTCCATAAGGAACGAATGTTTTGAAGCAATTCATCATTTCCGAGGTGCATAATATGAAGGTAGGCTAAATTCAATTTTGCTAATTCTTTCGTCAGGTAACGATAAAGATCTGGTCCCTGTTCACCATCTTGAATCCCGCCAAGAGGGGTCCCTGGCGAAATACGGAAGCCTGTTTTCTCGGCCCCAATCTCGTCAACGATCGCTTTTGCTACTTCAATGGCGAAACGAGCACGATTTTCGATAGAGCCGCCATATTCATCCGTCCGCATATTCGAATTTTCTCCGATAAATTGGTTAATCAGATAACCATTTGCTCCATGAATTTCAACACCGTCAGCACCTGCTGCAATAGCTGCAGCCGCAGCTTTACGATAATCTGCAATGGTCGTTTGAATCTCTTCCTTACTCAACTCGCGTGGTACAGGGATATCCTGCATGCCTGTAGCCGTAAACGTTTCTACTCCTGGTGCAATTGCAGATGGTGCAACGGGCTGCCGATGATGTGGTGTATTGTCAGGATGCGACACACGACCAGCATGCATTAATTGGATATAAATATACCCTCCTGCTTCATGCACGGCATCGGTAACCTTTTTCCAGCCTGCAATATGCTTTTCCGTATAGATCCCAGGTGTCATTAAGTAACCTTGACCATCATCTGAAGGTTGTGCACCTTCCGTAATAAGAAGTCCCAGGGATGCACGTTGAGCATAATAAAGTGCAGCCAACTCTCCAGGTGTACCATCTTCTTGCGCTCGACTACGTGTCATTGGTGCCATCGCTAGTCGATGGGGCAATTCCATGTTACCGATTTTCGTTTTGCTCCATAATTTCTCCACTTTTATTCCTCCTATTCAAATGAGTTGCACGGATGTACAACTGGATTTAAAATTCTGAAATGACCGGATAGATTTGCCCTCTCAAATTGAAATCATAGTTCTGATCTACAATTCCTACCACTTCGTTGCTCTCATAAAGATCCACCATGAAGCCCGCCATTTGCTTGGCAGTATGATACTTAGGCATGTTGGCTTTGTAGTCAAAATCTTCAGCATCTATTGATTTTTTCACAAATTCTGTTTCCGTGATGGCTGGTGCTAAAACCTTCGCCTTTAACTTTGCACCTTTCAGTTCCAGTTCTTTGGCAAGCCCTTCAGTGAAGGAACTAACATAATATTTCGATGCAGAATAAGCAACACTGCCTACAGCAATAACATAGCCAAGTGCTGAGGATACGTTAATTAATTGAGTACCTTCTACATCAGCGTAATCTCTCACATATAGCGTTGTAAGGATGGTCAAGGATTCGATGTTAACACGCAGCATAGACTCCACTTTTTCAAGATTCTGTTCAGCAACAAAGGAGCCTTCACCAAGCCCTGCATTATTAATCCATGTCTCGATTTGATATTCCTTTAAATCGTTATACAGAGTATAGGCCTGATCAGTGACCGACAGGTCGCTTGTAACAATAACAACGTCTAAATCAGAACTTATTTCCTTAACTTTTGATTTAAGTTCTTCTAATTTGTCAAGTCTTCTAGCTACAATAATCAAGTTTTTTCCCTTAGCCGCAAACGCCAATGCTGTCTCATAACCTATTCCTGAACTTGCTCCTGTAATAACTGTGTACTTCATACGATTCTCTCCCTTTTATGAATCATTATTTTTAATATTGAAGAATGATCATTCTAATTTGGTAATAAAAGAACGGTTAGATCTAACTTGGACTAAGCATATCATTTTTAGAACGATCAGTAAAGTATTTTTTTATTAAGCGGCACGCATCTCCTGCTTGTTAAACCTGCTGTCAGCAGACGATTTAGCATTGCTTTGCATGTTTATAAAAAATCAGATCAGTGTCCCGTTCTGTTTTGTGTGGATCTAACCATACGAGTCACCCATTTGCGTGGCAGCAACCGCGGAATGAATGCCATTAATCGGTTTCGCGCCCCTGGTATGATGATGGTATCGCCGCGTATGAAGCCTCGATAACCTTCCTCGGCTACTTGACCAGCCTCCATAATAGCGCCGCTCTGGAACATTTTCGACTCCCCCATACCCGAACGAGCTACGAAGCCGGTAGATGTAAGTCCCGGACATAGCGCCGTTACAGTCACGCCTGTGCCACTTAGTTCGTTTTCAAGAGCCTCGGTGAACGATAGCACATATGCCTTCGTCGCGTAATAAATCGACATCATAGGTCCGGGGAAAAAAGACACCAATGAAGCCACGTTCATCACGCCCCCTTGGCCCCGATTGACCATATCTGGCAAGAACAGCTTTGTCATAATCGTCAGAGCCTTTATATTGATATCAATCATATTCATTTCTTGTTCCAAGTTCGTCTCCAAAAACGTCCCGTACAAACCGAAGCCGGCATTATTGACAAGATAGTCAACGACGATCCCCTTCTCCTTGAGCTCCGCGAAAATCCCCTCCGGTACGCCGGGTAACGTGACATCTTTAGCGATGACCGTCGCATAGGTGTCATATTTTTTTTTGTATTCTTTACTAAGTTCCACAAGCTTACTTTCACTACGCGCCACCAGCACCAAATCATATCCACCCTTGGCGAAACGATCCGCCAACTCTTTACCAATTCCACCTGATACTCCCGTGATAAGTACAGTTTTCCCCATCTTATAAGTTCACCTCTTTTTTAGTATTAACCATTCTTCAGCATTTAATAAGATTATTAATTTGAATGTTGCTTCTCCATATAAAAGACCTTTTATGGAGAGACTGCACGTACGGGAACGATCATTCTAGTAGTGGCAACAAACATTCATTTCATCATTCCTCTAAAAGCTGCATTGATATTCTGGCTATACGTTGAAGTTTCTCTCTGGGAATCGAGGTTCTTGCCATACTTCTTAATCCAACTCCAACATTATGCAGATATTCTGACAATGCCCCTGCATCATATTCAGAGCTGAATTCACCGTCTCGCTGCCCCCAAAAAATGATTTCCTTGAGCATTTGCTCTGCTGTTGTAAACGCCTCAGTAGACTTTTTATTAACATCGGCATCACGCGCTGCCAACTCAACCGCCGAATTCACCATTAAGCAGCCGGAAGGCCCGTTCTCTTCCCCATAGATCAAGATGTCAACAGCAAATTGGAGTGCTTCCGTTGCGGTCTTGGAGCTTTTAACTCCTCCTGCAAGAGAGGAGTTTATTTTACTTTCATAACGCTCCATCGCCTTTAGAAAGAGCGTATGCTTATCGCCAAATGTGTCATACAAGCTTCTGCGGTGGATTCCCATATGCTCAACCAAATCGGACATGGATGTTTTCTCGTAGCCCTGTTTCCAAAAAAGCTGCATCGCCTTATCCAATACCTCGATCTCATCAAACTCCTTGTTTCTTGACATGTCAATTCCCTCCTGTTAATAATTTAACATATCGAGAACGATCAGTAAAGAATGAACACATTACATACAGTTTAATCCTCATCAGTAGTACATCATCAGATATGAAGCTGTAGATCAAGTGAACCCATTTAGCAGCTTGATTTTATGTTTTAAAAATTGCTATCTTATTTTTTTTCCCCATTGATTCTACGCTTGTCTGCTCCTAACCAATCAGGAACCCAGCCTTTTTCCATCGCATCCAGAGTCACTCCTGGTGGAACAATCGCATCTATCGCATCAAGTACATCATTGCTCAATCGAACGTCACTGCCCTTTAAAGTTTCCCGGAGCTGTTCGATCGTTCTAGCCCCTATGATGGAAGCAGTTATGGAAGGATGAGATTGTGTAAAGGCCATGGCAAGATGCGGTAAAGTTAACCCTGCTTCTTCTGCAAGTATTTGAAGCTTTGCTATGGCTTCAAATTTCGTCCGATTTTCTTCTCGATTAGGGTCGACAACAGATTTTAGGCTTCCCGCAAAGGTGGCCGCTCTTGAATCGGAGGAGGACGCTTCCCCAAATTTATATTTTCCAGTTAATAGACCACCTGAAAGCGGGCTCCAAACCAAAACACCTATTCCATATTTTGCTGTGGCAGCAAGCAAATCGAATTCAATACTTCGGTTTAAAATAGAGTACGGCGATTGCTCAGAAACAAATCGTGCTACATTTTTACGATCGCTAGTCCACTGAGCTTCTGTTACTTGCCATGCTTGAAAGTTGGACGTGCCAACGTAGCGTATCTTCCCTTCTCTGACCAGATCCGTAAGCGCATCAAGAGTTTCATCAATATCAGTGTTAACATCAGGCACGTGTAGTTGATATAAATCGATATAATCGGTTTGAAGTCTTCGCAAACTATCTTCTACAGCTCGTTTGATCCAATATTTTGAACTTCCTGATTGATTGGGCCCACTGCCCATGGGAAAACCACCTTTAGTGGCCAGAAGGATATCCTCCCTGCGGCCTTTTAGGAGTTCACCTAATATTTCTTCTGCTTGACCACTTGAGTAGACATCTGCTGTATCGATCAGATTGACTCCTGCAGCCAGAGCTTCATCCAGAATAGGTTCACATTCTTTCTTTGTGTTGTTTCCCCAAAAACCAAATGTGCCTGTACCTAATACAAAACTGCTTACTTTAAGACCTGTACTGCCTAATACGCGATATTCCATATTCACTCATTCCCTTCTATACGTGCAATAATTTATAAAACGTGCATGATACCCTTAGGAAAAGTTTCTTCCACCGCGCCTCTTTGTTCATACAAGTTGTACCAGGCTTCCGCTACTTGATCTGGATCAAAGCCTGTACCTTTCTTAATCAAAGGACTAATGGATAAATGACCAACAAATACTCCGAGAGGAAGCAAGCGTTCGTGTAAATTAAGGATATAGTTTCGCAAGCCTGACATGGCGATACCTGAACTGCCGAACATGGGGCTTGGACTCATAGCGGAGAGATCGCTTGTAAATAAAAGTGTCCCCTCTCCTCGTTCAATCATATCTGGAATAATTTGTCTTGCCGTATTAATGGCTCCGATGACCACGTTGTTAAAAATGTGAAGAACGCTCTCATCAGTGGTATCAAGAACAGGTGTCACAGGAACATTTCCGCTATGCGGACTAAACTCCACAACATCAATGGTACCGAATGTATTCTTGATTTGTTGAAAAGCCCTGGTAAGCTGCATTTTGTTTGTAACATCAGCAGCAAAACCTTGCGCTTCAATCCCCATTCTATTTAGCTCCGCAGCATAATGATCCAACTTCTCCTGCGTTCTGGAAACCATAGCTATACGGAATCCGTGTCTTCCAAAAGTCTTAGCCAATGAGAAACCAAGACCAGGTCCAGCACCAATTATCGCAATTGTTTTCAACTACTAACCTCCTCCTTGTTTATATTCCTTCATAAATTCAAGAACGATAATTCTAAAAAAGGTTCAAATAGCTATTCCAAACAGGGATGCAACTGCGTGCTCTTTCTACTATTCACTTCTTGCCGTTCTATTTCCCTTGCTTGCATCATCAGTATAACATATCTAGAACGATCGGTAAAGAATTGATTTTTACAATGTTTTTCATCAGAAATGCTAACAATTAACGTTTGTCTCTAAGGAGTAATTGAACAAATCTTGTCAAATAACCGATTGAGATACTTTATGACCAAATTATCAACCGTTCAAATTTAGAGACTGGCAGTAGATGCCGTTAAAAGTGAAGCCAATCAACCATCAGTTACTAAAGCTAAAGGCTGCCGATTTTGCTGGCAGCCCTGGTTGAGCATATGAAAATTTAACCTTTAGTATATTTTCCTTGTCACGCTAAGAAATTATGAATTCCACACATTACGAAAGTGGATTTCATGCCTTACATCAAGTATTTTCCCGTAATCGACTGCTCCGCATTGATGATCTGCGGAGGTGTGCCCTCGAACACCACCTGGCCGCCCTTGCTGCCTCCGTCCGGTCCCATATCGATGATCCAATCCGCTTGGCTGATCACATCGAGGTTGTGTTCAATGACGATTACCGTATTGCCGGCATCCACGAGGCGGTTCATAATCTCCAGAAGAAGACCGATATCTGACATATGCAGACCTGTCGTCGGCTCGTCCAGTACGTAGATGCTGTCCTGCTTATGCAGCTCGCTTGCCAGCTTGATGCGCTGGCATTCCCCGCCCGAGAGCGTGCTGAGCGGTTGGCCAAGTGTTATATAGTTCAGCCCCACATCGCTCATCGCCTGCAGCTTGCGTACAACGACTTTTAGCTCGAAAAAATCCAATGCCTGCTCCACAGTCATTTCCAGCACTTCTGCAATGGACTTGCCGTTCAGCTTGTACGCGAGCACCTCTTCCTTGAACCGTCTGCCTCCACATACTTCGTACGGCAGCTTTACGCTGTCGAGAAATGCAAGGTCTGTATATACAACACCGAGCCCTTGGCAGTTCTCGCAGGCCCCCTTGGAGTTGAAGCTGAACAAACCTGGGCTTACCTTGTTAGCGGAAGCAAACGCCTTACGCACATCATCCATAATACCCGTGTAGGTCGCGGGATTCGAGCGCGTTGACACGCCTACCGCCGATTGATCGATGACGATCGCATCCAGATGCTGGCTGAGGAACACTTCCTTAATCAGCGTGCTTTTGCCCGAACCGGCGACACCTGTAACTACCGTCAGTACGCCGGTTGGAATATCTACACTCACGTTTCGCAAGTTGTGCAGTATGGCATTCTTGATAGACAGCTTGCCAGATGGCTGCCTGCAATCATGCTTCAGCTGGAGCGGCCGCTTCATATGGGTGCCTGTCAATGTACCTGCCTCCAGCAGACCTTGGAAGCTTCCTTCATATACGATGTTACCGCCGCGGCTGCCGGCGTGTGGCCCAACGTCGACAATATGATCTGCGAGCTTAATTACATCGGGATCATGCTCGACGACGATGACGCTATTGCCCTTGTCGCGGAGCTTTTGCAATAGCTCATTTAACTGGTGCACATCGCGGGGGTGCAAGCCAACACTCGGCTCATCAAAAATGTAAGTGACGTCCACCAGACTGCCGCTCAGATGCTTAACCATCTTTACGCGCTGCGACTCGCCACCGGACAAAGTATCCGTCTCACGGTCCAATGTCAAGTAGTCAAGTCCGATATCCACCAGATGCTGCAGCCGCTCTGTCAGCGACTTAATGACCGGCGCGGCAACAGGTTCGTCAATCTCCCGTATGACGCGGATGAGCTGTCCGACCTCCATCGAGGACAGTTCTGCAATATTGAGTCCATTGATCCTGCAATTGAGTGCAGCCTGACTAAGCCTCGCGCCGCGGCAGCTGGAGCAGGGGCCCTCGGAGATGTACGGCGCAACAGTCTGTTGTGTACGCTCGGACTTCGTCTTCACATCCTGCTTAATGTACTTGTTGGTGAACTTCTCAATGATGCCTTCCAGTGTAATGTTCATTGCCTTGCCGGCGAACTGCATTTCTACTTTTCCCGCCTTGGCGTACAGCAGCTGCTCCAGTTCCTCATCCGAATAATCGCTCAGCTTCTTGTCGGCATCGAAGAACCCCGTCTGCATGATCAAGTTCCAATCCCAGCCGTTCACCGAATAGCCCGGCAGCAAAATTGCCCCTTCATTCAACGACTTTGACATATCCACCGCCTTGCTCATGTCGACGCCCAGCCTGCGACCGAGCCCATTGCACTCCGGACACATACCTTGCGGATCGTTAAATGAGAACATATTGGCTTGTCCAATATAAGGCTGACCCACTCGGGAGAAAAGTAGACGAAGAATGGGAGATATATCGGTAATCGTGCCCATTGTGGAATGGGAACCGCCGCCAAGCCGCTTCTGATCCACAATTACAACCATGCTCAGATTCTCGATTCCGTCCGTATCCGGCTGTGGAACACGGGGCAGAAAATTGCGCACGAACATGCTGAAGTTCTCATTCAGCAACCGGGTGGATTCTGCGGCGATTGTATCGAAGACGATCGATGATTTGCCAGATCCGGATACCCCGGTGAAAATCGTGATCTTCCGCTTGGGAATGCGCAAGGAAACGTTCTTGAGATTGTTTTCTCTCGCTCCCGAGATTACGATATACTCCTGATTAGATTCGCTCATGCTTTACATCCTTCCGATCGTGTTAATGGGGTGGGTCCATAATTTAATGTAAAACTCATTCTTCTTCCTCATCAAATAGTTCGTTCAAGCGCAACATATTCGTACTCCAAAACTTGCTGTAGAAACCTACCCAATCTTGAATTTCTCTGAGTGGAGAGGCGTTTAGCCTAAATCGTGTTTCTCTGCCGACTTTTCGATCAAGCACTAGCCCAGCCTCTTTAAGGATTCTCAAATGCTTGGATACGGCTGTTCGCCCCATTTGAAACTTTGCCGTTAACTCATGAAGCGGTACCTCGTCTTTCTGCTAACAGCTGAATCAGTCGGCGTCTAGTTGGATCTGCAATCGCGTCAAACACATCCCGCATCGGGTTGTTCTCGCTCACAACACCCTCTCCTAAAAATTATTACCAAGGGACAACCGATAATTTCACAACCTTCTTAAATGATACGGCTCTTCGGATGTAGCGCCCACGAGGCGAGAATTATTAATTCGACACCATTTAGTGTCACTTGGATAATAGGTCACCATTTGGTGTCGTGTTAACAACATTTTTTAACTCCATTTATGTTGAATGTCAGGATAATCCAGTCCCTCGAATAATGCTAAATAGTCAAGGGCAGACTTCTTTTAACTTGCTCTGCAAGATTATTAAACGGAGGCCATCTGCATGCTAATCGGCAGTCATGTATCTATGGGTGGCAAAACGATGCTGCTAAGAGCAAGTGAAGAGGCTGCATCCTATGGTGCTAATACATTTTTGATATATACAGGAGCTCCTCAAAATAGTAAAAGAAAGCCCATAGCAGCCTATAATATTTCAGCGGGCCATGCACATATGAAGGAACATGGCATTAGCCATATCGTTGTTCATGCCCCTTTCCTGGTCAATTTGGCTAATACGATTAACAGTAAAGTATTTGAACACAGCGTATCATTTATGTGTGACGAATTAGAACGGACAGAAGCTCTAGGCTCAGATCAGATTGTTATGCATCCGGGGAGCCATGTCGGGGCAGGAGTGGATTTGGGACTACAGATCAATCGCAAATAACTCATTACTGGACCAGCCCTGACTGCGCAAATAACTCTCAATGTAAGTGAAATTGCTATCCGAACCTCCCAATCCGTGCACGAATACGACAGGCGTGCGTGCTGTGGCCGCAGAAGCCTTCGAACTTGGCTCTATACCAGATGGAATATAAATGAATCGTTAGTCTCATTTTTTTAACATCAGAATCGGGATAAATATAGTTAATATGACGTGAAAGGAATGAAATAGATGCAAAATTCATTCTCAGATTAGGGAAATATTTATATCATTGAAATAAAAAAAGCCACCCTTCAGGTGACTTCCTCTGTCCATCCTATTAACCGCTATTCTTATCTCTTCATCTGCTAGGCTTCCGCTTGCAGCCATTCGGATGCCAGACCTGCTGTCTGCTTCGAAGTGGCCGACTTAGTAGCGCCGTTCACAGGCTTCATGATTCTGGCAAGCATTTTCTGCTTAGGCTTATTCCATGTCTGCCAATCGTCTAACAACAGTCCGCCGGTATCTCCACTGTTCGGATTGAGGCTCCAGTAGGTCCAATACAGATCATTCTGCCCGATGTAGTCGACAAGAGCATTTTGCCACTTGCCCTCCTTCGATGTTGAATCGACATTGCGGCCGCCGAACTCCCCGAGCAGTATAGGTGCGATTTTTTCCTTATGAATATAGCCCCAATTAGCATCCCATACGCCAGACATATTCGCGGGAAATGTCCGATCTGCGAACCACGGCTGCGACGAAACGCCTGGGCCATAATCGTGCGGTGAGTAAACGAGCTGGTTAGGCACTTTCAGCCGGACTGGATATTTGCGAACCCCCAACAGATTGCCGCCCCACCAATAGGAGCCGCTCTGACCTTTTACATTCGCGTCTACCCCTTCCACAATGATCAGCCAGTCCGGATTGACAGCGAGAATCGCATTGCCCGCCCGCTCCGCAGCCAACCGCCAATCGCTGTCTGAATCGCCGCAGCCCCAGCATACGGAACCGTGCGGCTCATTATGCAAATCGGCGCCGATTACCGTGTCGTTGGCCAGGTAACGCTTTGCCAGCATCGTCCAATCTTTTATCCATGTTTTTTCCGGTACCGCTTGTGTATACCATCGCTCCGCTTGCTCCGAGGCCTGTGGGCGGTGACGGTCAAGAATGATTTTCATACCGCGCTTTTCCGCCTTCTGAACAAGCTTATCCAGCAGCTGGAGCGGCGTCAGACCCTTTAGGTCGGGATTTTTCACATAGTCGATCCCGCTTGGTTTTTTACCAGGAAGCAGCATTTCGTTCGTATAAGGAATACGCAGCAAATTGTAGCCTTCTTTTGCAAGCTGGTCCAGCATGCTGTCCAATGATCGCGTCCACAAGCCATGGGGTGAAAAATTGCCTGTCTCGAATCCAAACCAGTTCACCCCGTTGAAACTAGCCGGTTTGCCTTTGGCATCGACGATTTGATTGCCTGACGTGTGGTAATAACTCAAGGACGTTGCGGGCTTGCCAGCAGCAGTAGCCCCGGTGCTCGAGATAAGCACAGCCACCAGCAACAGGCACGTTCCTATCCATTTCATCCAATCCTCCCTTTCTATTATCCAGAATTAACCTTAACGCGCAGCGTGCAGCCTCGCAGGCCTATCGCACCTGACATGACCCACTCTTGGAATATATCGGATAAATAGTGTAGTTGCTGCAGCTTAATTGCATTAAACCCTCTTTTTCTTAGCGGTTCTCGGAAATCCCCCTCAATATCACTCTTCTCTACTTTATGTATATGACTTCTTTTAATTGGAACTATATAAAAATTTTGCTATACTAACAGATGCTAGATTTATGCTCTATGAATTGAAATTCTACTTTTACTAGTATCCAATGAGAAGGAGGAAAAAAGTTATGTTAATAAAAAAAGCAGGAAAAACAGTTGCCGCCACCCTTCTTGCCTTATCCTTGATCGGTACTGCTCCAAATATCGGTGATGTCTACGCAGCACCTGCAATATCGGTCACGCTGGATAATGTTCTACTGCCATTTGATGCAGCACCGCGGATAGACAAAGGGGTTACTTATGTCCCCTTCCGGACGGTTGGAGAGGCTCTTGGAATCCAAATCACTTGGAACAGCAAGACACAAACGGTCAAAGCGGCAGGCAGTCTTAAAGGGGAAATAACGGAGGTACTTCTTCAAGTGGGGAGCACTACGGCTACCGTCAACGAGAAAAAAGTGAAGCTGGCTGCAGCGCCGATTCAACTAGAAGGCCGTGTGCTTATCCCGCTCAGTTCGTTCAGCAGCCAATTCGGTGTCGCTGTGGCCTGGAATCAAACAACACGCACGGTTTCCCTTCTATCACCACAACGCGAAATGCATTTGAGAGCCTTCTATGCCCTGCAATCTTTTCAGGAAAGAGATCTGGTTTCATCCATGAATTCTGTAGCTTTTGGGTGGAGCCGCATCGATCGCGAAGGCCAGTTTACCCTGCAAGGTGACGAGTACCGACTGCCTGCTGCGGCAGGTGACGTTACGCCTCAATCCATTGTGGCGGATGCAGCGAATCAGGACATCAAACCGTACCTTATGGTTTATGCTTTAGACGGGAACGGTGAACTAACCAAGGTTTTGAGTGACAGCAGCTTGCGCCAGAAGTCTATACAGGGCATAACGGATTCCGTTGCGGAGAACGGTTTTGGCGGGATTGTTCTTGATTTTGAGGGGTTGGGATATAAGCTGGATGCTTTGCAACAGCAGAAGCTGCTAAACGATTACGTTAAGCAGTTGAAAAATTCCTTGCCTAAGGATATCTCCTTATCTTTAGCAGTGCCACCATTGAATAGCGCCTATAAAGGCTACGATTATAAGACTCTCGCTTCCATTGCAGATGATCTTATCATTATGGCTTATCAGTTTAATCCGATTGGGACCAAATCACAGGTACCCGAACCTAATAGTCTTGTAGATGAGGCGATTCAACTGGCACTGGATGCTGGTGCGCCTAAGCAAAAGCTCCTGCTTGGCATCAGCCTAAGCAGTGAAACGCCCTCTTCCATCAAAGATAAGCTAGGTCTTGCCAAGCGTTATGATTTGAAAGGAGCGGCCTTCTGGCGTCTAGGTTTATTCCGTGCCTATAACGACCAGATGGAAAGCGCTGTGAATACTTCGGTTTTAAAAGAGTAAACTTATCAAAATGCCCTAGTTCCTAAATTTCTATTTAATCATCTGCCAATCATTGAACCGAATCTCCTGACACGCTCATTTGCAACATTGGAATCAAATGATTCCCCAAAATGCTTGAGTGAACAAAGGAAATATCGGTTCAATTCCTTTAGGTGGAGACAGGCTAGCACAGCAGCAAGCGGCTGCGTTTCATGCATCAACATAATTTAACCGAATATAGGGGCTATATGAGATTAACCGGCTTGAGCACGAGATCTTTTTGAAACGCGAGTACCTCATCCCAATCCCCATGAAAAACCGGTATCCGGTAGTACCCTACTCTTTCATAAAGCGCCGCCGCTTCAGGCTGCTTGGGACCTGTCTGCAGCTTCAGATTGCTGTAGGCAAATTCGAGCGCAAGACGCTCTGCTTCAGCCATAATTGCCTGAGCAACGCCCTTCCGGCGGAAATCTGAACGTGTGTATACGCGCTTGACCTCCACTGATGTTTCATTAAGGGGCCTGATTGCCCCGCAGCCTACAGGATACCCATCCAGACGGGCAACAATAAAGGCTGATCGCGGTGCCTCCACGTCGGATAGCTGGAATCCTGCTGTCCCATCACCGCCATATAACAATCCTAGTTCTTCGCTTAGCTCCTTAATTAATTGCTCGGAATCCTTGCTTCGTACATCTTCAGCAGCAGCAACCACAATAGACGGCATATCAAAAACCCCTTTATCTCATTGGATTTATTGGTTTTAGAGTGTTTTATATAAATTATCATGAACGATCCTAAGCGTCAATTACTCCATCGATTGAATTTTTCAATAAGTATTTCTTAAAAAGCTATATTCACCTACCCAATCAAGCCCATTCATTTGAATGATACATTTTTTCAAGTTATAACACGCAACAGATTTGCGGAAAATACGGGAACTGTTTGCGGTGCTATATCCAAATAAAAGAATTATACTAAATAAAAAAAGTTCGTCCTTGATAGCGGTTCTATATCGAATACGAAAAAAACAAAATTGGAATATAACGGAACTGAATTTCCGATTCATAATTGAAAATGATTTGTATGTATGTCATACATATTGCAGGAATATCGTCTATTGGTTTTCGTCAATCTAAGGCTTTTCCTACGCATAAAAATGAGGTGTTTACTTGACAAGCAAGCTATTATTGCTGCTTTCTCCCGATTTTAGTAAACTAGGGTCAACGATCCAAGAAGAGGTTTTCAAAGATTTTTATCATTTAACTTACGGTCCAATCATGTATATGGTCAAGGATCACAGCGCGGCGGAGGATATTATTCAGGAGGTCTTTTATAAATCCATCTCCCATACGCCACAAGTTCTGGATGAAAGGCAGTTAGTAGCATGGATCAGAGTTTTAGTGAAAAATAAAACGCTAAATTATTTGCGAAAACATAAAAAAATTCGTAACGAAGTAGAGCTGGAAAGTGTTTTTATTGAGACGGGTGCTATGCAGTCCCCTTATGCTGCGACGGTGGAGTGCGAGGTCGAGGCGAAGCTGCTGGAAGAGGAATTAATAACGTGCATGCTGGAAATGAAACCGGAATACCGTCTCTTAATTGAGCTTAAGTGGAAGCGACAGTTCTCTTACCGGGAAATAGCTGAACATTTAAACTCGACAGAGGATATTATCCGCCAGAAGCTGTACCGGGCTCGTAAAGCACTGAAAGACAAATGGGATAAGAAACGAGGTGATGCTGATGGAGGACGAAGAAAATAATCCGTTATTTGAGAAGGCCTTCGAGAAGGCTATCCAGCAAATGCCGCCAGCCTTTCATTCTACCCATCACAACTCATGGCAAATAACGCAAAAAAAATTAAAAGCACTTAACCGCAGAAAGCGTCGAAATCGAGCTCTATCCTATGTCGCCCTAATAACGGCATCCATTATGATTGGATCCTTCCTGTTCGGGACTCCAGCAAAGACCAAGGCCTTTAGCCCTATATATCAATCGATCGTCGAGCTGCCTGGCCAAATGATTTCGTTCTTCTTCGGAAATCAGGATAAAAGCGATAAAGGAGCGAAGACTATCCCTCCTGAAGAACGGGATACCTCGCATGACGAAAGCAACAATGAATCATCTATACATCCCCTTTCAGGGCAAGAGTCTCATACGATATCGGTTATGGAGGATGAGGTCAATAATAAGCTTACCTTTACACCTCCCTCCTTTCCTCAACTGCCAGAGGGCTATCAATTAAGCCGGATAGATATTTCCGTACAGCCCAACGATGCTAAGTCCAATGAAGTGCTGTATGTATTTAAAAATGAAGAAGCAAAACTGCTTAGAGTCAACTTGCAGCAATTGGAGTCGGGCTCCGTAGTCGGCTCGCTTGCAAGTGCAGCTAGCTCCACCGTAGAGAACATTCCACTTCAGCGCGGTAAAGGTTATTTAACCAGCATGCCGAATGAAACAAAAAAGCTGGAATTCATGTTAGCTAATCTCTATATTCATATCGTTGGCAATCTCTCCAAAGCTGATTTAATCGCATTTGCTGAATCGATGAACCAAAAATAAAACAGGGGCTCCGCACAGCCGGCCCCTGTTTTATTTTTTTATGACACAAGAATATGTTCGCTTGTCACTTGGCCCTGCTCATAGTTGCCGTTTTCAATGACCCAATGGATGGTACGTACACGATAGTAGTAACCGCTATCTGCGCTCATCGTCACAGAACTGCTAAAAGTATCTTTATTCAAATCGCTTCTGTTCACGCCTGTTCCGTGGGTCACCCATTCCATCCCCGTCCATCTCTCCAAATAGAATGTAATTCCGAGGCTATCAAGCTGATAATAGCCATATGTATAACCTGAGAGCGTCACAGCTTGATTATTCACCTTAGTAATGCGGTTTGTTCCATCAAGCAAGTAAATATGACTTGGATTCATAAAACCCTTCAATGATAATGTTGAAGGTGGTGGTGCCGTAAGCGCAATGCCTTTGCTTATGGTCGGTGCCGCATAGGTGGTAGTCGAAAATAATAAACTGGCAATAATCATTATTCCCATAGCAGCTTTCGACAATCTATTTTTGAATAATATCAATTTAAATCACCTTTCTTTTTCTGGATATAGTGAGTTTCTTCTTTATTTGCTGCTTCAATAATGCTTCGGATGCTCGCGGCCACCTTCTCCGGCTCTGACAGCAGAAACATATGTCCTCCTTCAAAGCGATGCAGCCCGACATTATGGCCCCATTTCCTCCATCCGTCAGCTTCCTCCGCGCATTTATAGTCTTCAGCACCGTAAAACACGTGCATAGGCGCCTGAAGCAGCGTGTGATCGCTATGTTCAAAGGTTTCGAGTGCCTGAAAGTCCGCCCGGAAAGAGGGCAGGAAAAAGTCGAGCATTTCCCGCTGCTTTATTAGCTCCTCGGGTATGCCGCCTATGGGAATGACGTGATCGAGAAAGGCGTCATCATCAAGATGCGCTGTTCGCTCACGCTTGCTTTGTGGCGGCTGAACAGCTGAAATAATGACCGCTTTAGCGACTATTCCTTGCTGCTCCAGCTTCTGTGCCAAACGGTATACAACCATTCCACCCATGCTGTGTCCAAACAGGACGAATGGCTGTTGAAAATACGCAGCAAGCTCCCTCGCATACAGCTCCACCAATCCCTCCAAATTTGGAATCAAGGTCATGCTGTTCGTTCCATGTCCAGGAGGTTCAACCGCGAGCAGTTGGCAATCATTTTGAACAAAATGGTGCAAAGGCCAGAATGCAGCAGAATATCCTCCTGCGAATGGAAAACAGATAAGTGGAATTTTTCCTGTTCCAGTGCTAAACGTTTTGAGTATTTGATTCATTTGTTCACGGGCCTCCATTCTAATAAAAAGCTGATGGTTTGAGCATTCAATCTGGCGAAGCGCCCTTGCAGCATTTCCCCATGCTTTCCAAAGCCTTGATACTCTACATATTCGCCCGTTCCCGCAGCCCTTTTCCAGGAAGAGAGCTCTGACGAAAGTGTACATGCGGTTTCGGATTGAATCAGATGAATAGAAGCATGAACTTGCCCCTCTGCAATCCACTCTACGTAATATTTATAATAGGCTGCTGTTTTACGAACAATTCCTTCACGAACTGCGTCTATTTGCAGCGCAATATTTTGCTTATTGGCTTCCATAAGCTCTGCAACGTCACCTTCCACTGTACGGCCCTTCAAATCACTCACGTTATTTTTCCAATAAGAATCAATCATGATCAGAACTTCTACCTGCCTGCCGCAGCATTCCAATTGTTTGGCAACTTCAAATGCTAGAGCGCATCCAGCAGAATAACCGATCAAGATGAAGGAGCCATGCGGCTGAATGCTCTGCATTTGGCTGGCATAACGAGTGATGCGATCCTCCTCTTCAATAAAATCAAAAGCGTGAACGCGATAATTAGGCAGCTGGTCCGCAAGCTCCTTGAACACAATGCCATACCCAAGCACCGGAGGGAAAGCAAATAAATGGGGGCCACCCTTAGGGTTAAGCAGCGTCAGATGCGCTGAAGCCCTAGACACCGTTTGCCCACTTTCAGCCCATTCCTGCAAATAAGCTGCAATTTCGGCAATTGTCGGCGTCTCAAACAATAATTTTATGGGGATGTCGATCTGAAATTCCTTTAGCATGATAGAACAAAGCGTCATCGCTTTCAGCGAATGACCCCCTAGAGCAAAAAAATCATCATGAATACCGACTCGTGCTACCCCGAGTACCTGAGACCATACTACAGCGAGCCTGGCCTCCGTATCATTGCGAGGAGGTGCGTAGTGTTCGGATTCATTCATGAACTCCGTCATTGCAGGCAAGCTTCGCCGATCCACTTTTCCATTGACGGTCAACGGCAGTCGCTCAAGAAAAACAATGGTTGGCGGAACCATATAGTTTGGCAACATGCTTAGCAAATAATTGCGAAGCTGATTCTTGCTTAACTCCATTTGAGGCTTCAATACAACATAAGCGCAAAGCGATGCCTCGCCCGAAGCACGCCATGCAACAGACAGGAGCGCTTCTTTAACCTGCTCAAGTTTTACAATCTGTTTCTCGATCTCACCTAGCTCAATACGATGGCCGCGAATTTTCACTTGATCGTCGACGCGCCCTATAAACTCGATATTCCCATCGGGCAGCCACCTTGCCAAATCACCACTGCGGTAAATACGCTCTCCTTGTACAAACGGATTTGGAGCAAATTTCTCTGCGGTTAAAGCTGTCCGATTCAAATACCCTAGCGCCAGCCCCTCACCGCCCAGGATAAGCTCCCCGACCGCTTCAATCGGCTGAAGCTGATCCGTCTCATTTACAATATAAGCTGAAGTCTGATTAAGCGGCTTGCCAATGGGGATGGAAGCCATATCCTCCGAAAGCGCATGAACCGGATAGAAGGTCGCAAACACCGTACTTTCCGTTGGGCCATATACATGAATGATTTTATCCGGTCCCATGCTATGCAGCGCTTTGCGTACATGATTCACCGATGAGCGTTCTCCGCCGAACAGCACCTTGCGGATGCTCTTCATCCACGAATCCTCCTCATCTACGAGCAGATTGAACAGCGCCGTCGTGACGAACATGACCGTAATTTTCTCTTCTTTAATGAACTGTACAAGCTTGCCAGCATGCATAATCGTATCGCTTGGAGCAAGCACCAGTGCAGCCCCATTTAACAATGCGCCGAATAAGTCAAAGGTGAAGCCGTCAAAAGCATAATTGGATAACGACAGTACTTTGTCATTCTTAGTTATTTCAATATAGTTCGTATTAATCGCAATCCGCGAAATATTGGCATGTGTGATCAGTGCCCCCTTAGGCTGGCCAGTCGTACCAGAGGTGTACATTACATAAGCAAGCCTGTCCAAGCCTCCGGGAGTCGTCGCTAATGTGTTTATTGGCGCATCCTCAGTGTCCAAATTGCTGGCGGCAGCTTCATTATACAGCTCTGGTTCATCGAGGTACAGAAGGGTTCCTTGATACTCTACTTTCTCGATAACGCTTGTCAACGAATACTGCGTGAGCAGCAGCTTCGCTCCGCTATCCTCCAGCATGTAGCTGATTCGCTGCTCTGGGTACGCAGGATCGATCGGGACGTACGCCGCCTCAGCCTTAAGAACGGCTAATATAGCTGCAATCATATCTGATGAGCGGTGAACGAGCAGACCAACGATAGTCCCGTCGTTAACTCCTCTGCCGCGAAGCACGTAAGCGAGCTTATTTGCACGAGCGTTCAGCTCAGCATAAGTAAATAATCCATCTGGAGCAGAAAGGGCAAGATGTTCCGGCGTATTCTCCACCTGCCATTCGAATCGCTGAGCAAGCGTCATATTGCTTGCTGCTGCCATTTCCCCGTCCCGGCCATCCAGACGGTTAAAAGCGAATAAGCGATGTGCTTCTTCCTCAGGCACAATTCCAAGCTCACCAAGCGGCTTATTGGACTCCCTCACGAGCTGGCGAATCATGTGGATGAGCTGCGCCTTCAAGCGATTGATGAAGGAGCTTTCATACACATTGGCATTGTATGCTAGCTTCATCACCATCTCCTTGCCAGGCCCAGCGAGTAAATGAAGATCATAATGGCTTTTTTCGAAAATATGAATGTCATCCATCGCAAATCCCAGATTCTGCTCTTCACTTTGTTTGCCAGCCTCTTGAAGCGGATAATTCTCGAACACAACAATATGATCAATTAACGTCTGCTGGCCTATTCGGCTCTGGATATTATAAAGCGGCACGTACTGATGCGCTTCGGTCTGCACCGAGAGTCTCTGCATTTCCGTTATTAATTGCTTGAAGGTCATATCCGGTACGATCTGAACACGGGTTGGGATTACGTTGATAAACAGGCCCACCATGCTCTCCACACCGCTAATCTCAGCGGGACGACCCGATACAACTGCTCCAAACAACACATCGCTGCTGCGCTGATAACGGCTAAGCAGAATAGCCCAAACGGCTTGAATCGCTGTGCTTAACGTAACCTGATGCTCTCTTGCCAGTCTAGAGAAAGCCTCACTGTCTTCCTCTCCAAGCTTAAAATGAAGCTCGCCTGACGAATAACCTTCCTCCCTGCGTCTGCTGCGCTGCTCGGCGAAAGACTCCTGCCCCTCAAATTCAGCTAAATAGCTCGACCAAAAGACAAGCGAAGCCTCCTTATCCTGCTTGCCAAGCCAGTTGATATATTCCTTATATGGTTTCGAGACGGGCAGCTCGTATGGCTTATGATTCAGCAAGGCGCTGTATATCTGAAACAGCTCCTTTACAATAATGCCAAAGCACCAGCCGTCCAGCATAATGTGGTGATAGCTCCATATCCATTCATACGTGTCCTCACCTGTCTTAAAAACGGTCGTCCGCATTAAAATATCTTTGGACAGATCAAATCCCAGCATTTTATCCTGCTGCTTGAAGGCAGCAAGCTGTCGCTGCTGCTCTTCTTGGGGCTGATCACATAAATCTATTTCCTGAACATGGAACGCTCGCTGCTTGAATACAACCTGAACCGGCCGGTTGATTTTCTCGTGGAGGAATACGGTACGAAAAATATCGTACCGATCCATCAACACGTTCATGCTTTGTTCCAGCAAATCTTTGCGAAATGAGCCTTTCACCGAAATGGCCAGTTGCTCCATATAATAGCTCTGTCCGGGGTGCAGAAGCGTGTGAAACAGCATGCCCTCTTGCATAGGCGATAAAAAATAAATATCTTGTACTTGATCCTTCTGAAAAGTAATCCCGTTCACCTGTGCTAGGCCTCCTTCTATCCATTCCGCAGCAAATTAAGCTGCGCGCAAATTCATTCTCTTAGCCAAACTTCTCTGCCAGCATGTCAAAAATATCTCCGACCTCTTCGAGCTGCAATTCACTCGCCGTAAAGTCGCTTGGTGTGAAATCTCTGTCCGTCTTGGCTGTGCAACACTGAATTAATACAAGCAAATGATGGTGGAAGCGATCCATCAGCTGATCTATCGTAGCTCGCAAATATTGCTTTTTATTGTAGGCGCAAGACACAACGAGGCGTTCGCCTCTTACCATACCGCTTAAGCTGAGCGCATACAGCGCTTCAGATTCCGGGCTTGTTTGCGCGCCCATATCGTATACGGATGGTGAAAGCAAGTCTGTTTGCACCTCGCTGTCGAATTGCCCCAAATAGTTGAAGCTGATTTCCGGTTTGAATGAGAAGGTGAGCCCTGCTTTATGCTCATCAGTTGCCAAATATCGCAGCAGGCCATAACCGATTCCCTTATTGGGAATATGGCGCAAATCTTCTTTCACCCGTTTTATTTGATAGGCTAAATCGTCCGTATAGCTCATGTCGAGCACAACCGGATATTGGGAGGTAAACCAGCCTACCGTTCGTGATACGTTAATAGCTACAGCTACCGGCATAATCACCTCCAGCTTGACTACTGAATCGGCTGGTTTGCCATTTTGCTGGACAACGGTTTTGTTCCCTTCCTGCGGCAATCCATTCCCTCATGCGATCTAAGCTTGAGAAAACCGCTCAAATTGGCAATACTCGTTCCGGGGTAAAACTGCTCGGTATACCAAATTCGTTTTTGCGCATGTGTTAATGGATAATAAAAACGTTTCATCAAATTACCCCCAATAACTTGTTTTGATAAATAAAAAACTGCCCGGATTTTGGACAGTCTGCTCCCATTTTCCAGCAACCTGTCAACCGTAGCATCGTCTGATGCCTTAGGCCATGGCTTTGCGTCCCTATGTTTCCATAGGTATGCCTTTATCCATTTTATGTTTGTTTTATTCCATTCCTAATCTATAAACAATCCGTTCGGCAAATAGTTACGTTTTTTACATTTTTTTATATTTTCATTCGACAAAAAGTTTTTGGGAGAGGGGTCCTATTAATATGAAGAGAATGAAAGTCTATGGGAGGAGACGAAACTTGGATAGACTAGAACGAAATAATCCTGCGCAGATTTATCTTCCTTGATACGTAACGCTATGAAAATTTTAAAACAAAAAAGCCGCCATTTAGGCGGCATCAGGCTGTCGAGAAGGTCTCGACAGCCATCTTTATAAGCATTCAGTTTAACGCATCACCGCGTTTCTGTGGTATCGATTTTTCCTTTATTGTCTAAAAGGTTCGGCATATGTATTCACAAGATAATGGGCGTCCAGCCATTGATCCGCTTATTCTTTTCAAGATCATCTTTCTGGGCTATTTCTTCAGGTGTCAGCTTTATGGAAAGAGCAGCTGCAGCATCCTCAATATGCGATATTTTTGTAGCACCAACAATAGGTGAGGTTACAGGTTCTTTCTGAAGAGTTTCAGGCTTTTATCAATCTCGCTCATAATGGCCTTTCGAGAAAGTCCGGCACCGTTTGGACCTGCGTGCGCCCATTCAACTTAGTAGCCAGCACGATTTCATCCCGATTTGCATATTCCTTTAAAGCAGGTCCAATAACCGCCTCACTTGATCCGGCTGAATATACATTAGCTGTATCAAAAAAATTGATACCAAGCTCTAGTGCTTTTTTAATAACGGGACGACTGTCTGCTTCATTAATAATCCATTGATGCCCTCCTTGCACGGCTACTCCGAAGCCCATACAGCCCAGACAAATTCGGGATACTTCCAAGCCCGTATTTTCGAGTTTCACATATTCCATTTGATTGTTCCTCCATTTATTCATTATTTTTCAACAAACGTTTTACAAATAAAGTGAACAGCAGCAAGGAAATTGCAACGGACAAAGCGCTGACCGTGAATAACGCCTGATAGCTCATGTACTGGGAAACCCAGCCTAGCACGATCGCACCGAGCCCGATGCCAA
Source organism: Paenibacillus liaoningensis (assembly GCF_059609455.1). Lineage (NCBI taxonomy): Bacteria > Bacillati > Bacillota > Bacilli > Caryophanales > Paenibacillaceae > Paenibacillus > Paenibacillus liaoningensis. The sequence continues at coordinate 149,984 of NZ_JCAALU010000007.1, read as the reverse complement.
GATCATTAGCGGTCGATATCGAGGCGTTGGCAACTCCGATTCGCTCTGGATGGGCCAGACGTATCGTTGCCGCTTGAAGGGACGGCTGCGCGGAGCCAAACCCGATGCCATATAAAATCGCCGCAACAAGCACACCGCCTAAGCCGGTCGACATGCTGAGCACAATCAAGGCGCCAATCGTAATGACAAGGGCTGGTACGATAACAGAAATCTCTCCGTATCGATCCGAAAGTTTTCCCGAAATGGGACGGCTGAGTGCCAGTGATGCAGCAAAGGCCAGAAAGAATGCGCCGGAATTGACCTGAATCGACTTAGCGAACAGCGGAACAAATGTTGTAATGCCCCCATACGCGATAAACAGAAAAAAGACGGATGCCGCAATCGGCAAAACCGATTTTTCGAACAATTCTATTTTTCTTACGCCCGTTTTGGGCTGGAAGGGCATTTTTGCTCCTAACGTCAGGAGCAGCGCTATCGCAGAGAGGACGACGGCGATTAAAAACAAAGCGCTGTACGACTGGTTCTCTGTCACCCAGAGCCCGAACATCGGACCGACTGCCATAGCCAAGGTCATGGATGTGCTGAACCATCCCATTCCTTCGCCGCGGCGGCCCGCTGGAATCATGTCTGTAATCGCTGTCATTGAGGCGGTTGTAGAAACGGCCCAGCTCATCCCATGCAAAATTCTGAGCCCCATCAGCACAACAATTCCTCCAACCCAGTTATACATATACATTGCCAGGATGAACAGAATAAGCCCCCAAATGAGAAACGGGCGCCTGCCGAATCGGTCCAGCATCCCGCCGACGATGGGGCGAAAAATAACGGCGGACAGCATAAACGCGCCCATCGCCAGCCCGACCTGCGATTCGCTGCCTCCCATCTGTGTGATGAATAGCGGCATCGTCGGATACAGCATATAAAAGGCATTAAACAAAAATAGGTTTCCTATCGTCATGAGCGTAAACGATTTCGTCCATAGACGTTCCATTGTTCTTTCCCCCCGTTTTTTACGTATAATCCCCGATGCGTTTTTCGGACATCAAAAACATTGAATTTCTACTATTCCTTGATTCATTAATGTACTCACGTCTATAATTATAAACAGACACCGAACATCTGCAATTGCTAAATGAGCTGGATTTGTTAAGTAATGAACAGTTGCATCATCATTGTCAATTATTAAAGAAAGATTGGTGATTCCCAGTTGGCTAAAGTGGATCGGAGAATACTCAAAACCCAGGAAGCGTTAAAAAAAGCGGTTATTGATTTGATGTCAGAGAAAAATTTTGATGATATTACGATCCAGGATCTTTCCGATAGGGCGAATGTGAGCCGCGGAACGATCTATCTTCATTATTTGGATAAATTTGATCTGCTGGACAAGCTTATCGAAGAACACATCAACGTCTTAAGAGAAATGTGTAAATCCGCAGCCGAATTGGAATTTACCGAAGCCACTTTGATGTGGACGGAATACTTTGAGCTTCATTATTCCTTTTTTTCCATGATGCTGGCGAGTAAAGGCGCCCCCTACTTTCGCGGCCGGTTTCTCGACTTGTTTATCGAAGAATTAACGAATGAGGTTGAGGTAACCAAAGGGAAGAATGAGAAGTTAAATGAAGATCTTCTAGTCAGGTTTATTGCCTCTGCTTACGTAGGGGTTGTGGAATGGTGGTTTACGAATGACAAGCCTGTCCCCCATCATGTCTTGGCAGAGCAACTGGGGACGTTGCTTGAGCGAAATGTGTAAGAAAAGGCCCCCATTATGCTGAGGGCCGGAGGCATCCCTTTTTACAGGCAGGCGCAGCTTCAACAAAAGTCCTCGCGTTAGCTGCATACCTGCACTTCTTATCTAGAATGCTGCTTGGTAGGACGATACATGTACATTCTCAGTAAAATAGCTAACAAACTAAATGCCAAAAATATAATTCCTCCTAACACGATGTATCGTGTACCCATCCCTGATAAAAACAATCCTAATACGATGGGGTAAGTCACGACTGTTCTCATTGGATTTTTAGAGAGCAGCCTCCCTCCGATTAAGTTGCCCAGCAAACTGGCCAAGCCATATAAAAATAACGTCAAGCTTAACATTTTCCCGGAAATATGAGTAATGGTTTCAAGGTACTCTGCAATGTAACTGCTAACACTAGCCCCTGCTGAGCCTATAAGTACAACAGCAGCAATAGCTAGCCAAATAATCGGTTTTTTTAATACGCTTAACTGGGCTCCGTATGAAAGTTTTTCCGTAACATGCATAGATGGTATAAATAGCCATGTTGCGATGAAGGCCACAGCATTTACGACAGCAAAAAAGACCATCGCCATTTCTATGGAAGTTTCATTAGCTATAAAATTTGTGATGGGCACACCAAGTACCATTCCTGCGGTCACGCCAAGCATCACTTTAGAAATAGCTTTTGGAGCCTCTTCCTTGCTTACGGAGCTAGCAGCTGCTGTCAAAGACAAGGAACAATAAATGGGATGGAAAAAGCCTGGAATAATACGGGCGATTAGTGCAACGGTGAAGGTTGGCGCAAATAGGGATACTATATTACAAACAACAAAAATCCCGAGGACCAGCAGCATGACTTTCTTGCGATTTATACCGGAAAATAATAATGGCATTGTGGGACCTGCGATTGAAACGGCTAGGGAAGAATACTGTGCGAAGCGGAGGTTGAATCAGCTTCCAAAGATGGGGCATGAGCTGGTTCGAATATTTTGAATGTCATTATTTGTTTTTTCAGCCATGTTGGCAAGCAAAGGAGCTCCCTTCTTTCGCAGCCGCTTCCTAGAATTTGTCATAGAGGATATTAAGCGCAGCTGGGAAATGACGGAGGGGAAAAATCGTGGAATCAATGAAGATGTAATGGTTCAATTTTTTGCACCAGCTTACGTAGGAATTGTGGAATGGTGGTTTCTAAATGGAATGCCCTATCCCCCACGTGTCATGGAAGAGCAAGTAGAAAAGCTGCTGGATATGAATCTTTCATAGTTCGATTTGCCGCAGGCAGACACCCGTAATGCCTATCTTAAACGCAATAATCCCCCAGACAAAGGCTGGGGGATTATTGCTATGAATGAAAATTAAACGATGAACTATTCATACTTTCCTATCCTTGTTCTCCTTTTGAGAAAGCTTCTTTCAGTTTGTCACTCATCAGGTGCCAGGCATCTTCTGCGACGGCTAGATCACCATAATGGGTAAATCCGTGCGCTGCTCCCTCATATTGTTTATGCAGCACCTTCACACCGTGTTGTTTCAGCTTTTCTGCATAGGCTATGCCTTCTTCAGCCAACGAATCTTTCCCAGCGGTAATAACCAATGCTTCGGGCAGTCCTTGAAGGGCTTCCGCATAAACAGGCGAAGCTAGCGGACTATGGGCATCGTCTGCGGAAGCCAAATACATGGAGTTAAACATTTTTGCCATTTCCGCTGGGATCGCTTCCTCAAAGCTTGGTTTTAAAGCAGGATCCATTGCCAAATCCAATGGCGCATAATCAATAATTTGCAATACAATCGGAAGCTCGCTCCCACTCTGTTGATTTAACAAGCATACAGCGGCAGCCAGATTGCCACCTGCACTGTGTCCTCCGATCGCCATGAGCGCTGAGTTGATTGAAAATGACTCTGGGTGCTCGTGAACCCACTTCGCAACGTCATAACATTCATGAACGGCAGTCGGGAACCTATGTTCAGGAGCGAGCCGATAATCGACATTAATGACGACACAGCCAGCCCGATGGGCAATCAATCGACACCAAGGATCATCCATTTCTGCCTTTCCCAAAATAAAGCCGCCCCCGTGCATATTGATGTATACAGGTAGAGAATCAGACAAAGCAGATTCCGGTGTATACACTAGGACACGGGTATCCCCAGCTCTGGTAGGGATGATGCCCTCTTGCCTTTGTACAGCAAAGCTTGCGCTTGGCTGGAGCGCAGCTCCCGTACCCACCACATTTTCACGAAATCTTCGCACCATTTCCAGTTGTTGCTTATGATCCATTTGCTGTCCATCCATTGTTAAACACTCCATTCTATTATTTAAAATTTTATTTAGAGCTTTTCTCAATCAGGTCCTGCAGCCGAATGCTGGAGTTGTTAATATTGCCGATAAAATTGTAGATGACATCGATATTTTTCTCCTGCTCTTGTGTCGTGGTCAGTACCCCTTCGGTTGCTGCTGCATGCTTTTGAGAAATACCCGAGATATGATCAACCTGCGTCCGCACTTGAGAAAAGATTACACTCATTTGATCCGTCATGTCCAATTCCTGGGCTATGTATTGATCCATCTGTTGAAAAGTAGACCTGATGCTGTCAAAGCTTTCAAGCACTTGCTCGGTGAGCGCCTCCCCTTCTTTAGCTGCCACGCTGCCGTTGCTAGCCTTTTCAACCACAAGCTGCGTTTTGCTTTTAATATTATGAATAATCGTGTTGATTTGTTTAACCGAGTTTAAGCATTCCTGAGCAAGCTTCTGAACTTCATTCGCCACGACCGCAAATCCCGCTCCCGCGTCCCCCGCCCTGGCGGCTTCAATATTAGCATTTAAAGCGAGAATGCTGGTCTGATCGGAAATTTGCTTAATGGCTAACAGGAAGGTATTCACATCATCCACGCTTTTGTTTAATTCCTGAACGGTAGTTAATGAATCCGATACAGTCGAGTTGATAATATTCATTTGTTTGCCCATTTGAACGATTCGCTCCGAGCTTTGGCGAACGGCCCTTCCGTTGCTGCCTGAGAGGTCGGCGAGATTGTGAGACAGCTGATTGATTTCCGACATCTTCCCATCCGCATGGTTCATCATTTCGCTTATATGAGCCATGCTTTCAGACTGATCTCGAATTCCCACCGTCACTTCCTGTATGCTGGACGTTATCGTATCGCTCATCTTCTTTAAAACGCCAATATCGTGATTACAGTTGGCAATATCGGCATTTAACGAGGAAGTGTTCTCGTGAACGACACCGACCATATTATCCCGCTCGTCCAACAGCTCCCGGGCTTCGGCTTCTTTATGCCGGCTTACATGAATGAGATCGTTTCCGCGTTTACAGACAAAATATAACGCTACAATCGTCAGTTCGATGAAACCGATCGTCATATAAAAGGTTGTATCGAATTGCTCGTGTTTGGAGTAATAAATGACAATATAGGATATATTGTACAAGCCTCCGAATCCGAATAGCAGCACTCTATTCAAATAAAGCGAAACGACACAAAGCACAACCATAATGAGCATGCCCGCACCAGCCGATTCGATATAGGCGGTTGTGCAGGTTAATATGGCAATCATCAAAGTAACCATCGTCTGAATCGGGTATTTTTTTCTAGACATTAGTACAGTCGCAACGACCAGCTCCAAAAACAGCGAGAAAACCACTTCAACTTTAACTTGGCCGCTAGCAAGAAAGAAACAGAAGGATAACAAAGCAAGCCATAAAATGCAGGCGATAATTGGGTTGACCTTTTCAGTGTTGCTTCTCAAAAAGCTGTTTTTCATTTGTCCTTTTCCCCCGAATGATAGTGTCTGATAATTTTTATAATGATTAAACAAATGTTAAGCACAATCAAACCAATTACATAGATGGGTCCACACCCTCTTCCTCTGTCAAAGACTCCTTCTTTTTTTTGCACAGCATATAAATGCCTATGAGAAAAAATAAAGCACTGCATGCCATCCCAAACAAAGCGCTGACGCTTATGGCATAAGGTGAAGCTTGCATCGTAAGCAAAGTCGTTTGAGTGACAACAATGGACACCATTGCATCAATAAAATTAAACATTTTCAGCGTGGAAATAATGGGATTTTTCAGATGCCGGTAAACGATATTCCCATAGATGGCTACTGCCAGCTTCGTAAAGGCGATGGTCGCTACCAGATAAACAATAAAACCGTCGAAGATAAAGACGTCTCTAGCCAGATACATGCGCAAACAGACCAGCATATAGGAGACACCTAGCAGGCAGAGAAAAACGCCACTGCGTTTATACACGCTGAATTCCAAGTCATGCTTTTGCTCAGGAGATTCGATCTTTTTGGCCACGGCATACATGTGAAGGGCCTGTCCTTTGGCGGCGCAAAGGATCAAATAATACAAGGCATTCGTAATGAACCAGCCGGAAAGGAGATAAAGGCCAAGGACTAGCTTGCCAATGCCAATAAAAATATTAAGGACAAGTGATGCGGTGTTTACGATGGCAGTTCGATCCTGAGCATTTCTGAGATAATGAGCTAGCATCTCCTAAATTTATAGCCTCCCTTCGGATCGTCATTCCTTTACTTTGCCAGCAAGTTATTTCCTTTCTGGCACACCTCATAAATTTCGTCATATTTTTGATCAATGAACGGAGCAACTTTGTCCGTTTTTTTCTTGCGAATGCTGCTGTAGCCATAATACGGAATGATCCACCCTGTGATACCGATGAGGGCCAAAATAACCGTGAGCAGCAGCATGCCTGCAGCATAGGCAAACGCCGAGCCAGCCATGAACCCCGTTCCGGCTACACCGACAACATAAGCAGTTGTAGAAGCAGCCCTCGTTATAGAACGTTCCAGTCTCTCGATATCCTTTACACAGGCTTCAAATTGTCGCTGCAAACGGGTCAGTTCAGCTTTATTGCGAATGTTGCGGTCCCGCTTATACTTCATCGTTACAGCACCGACGCTTTGGATTGGAGTCGCTTTTCCTTCCAGCGTCCAGCCAAAATGGGTATAGCCATCTGCATAAAGGGATTCTTTGCCGCGCTTTACCGTAATATCCTTGTATTCATAGCCTACAAAGTTATTTTCATTTTTAATAATCTCGCTCAAAATCTCTATCACTCCTTGCATAATCACCCTTCATTTGGTGTACCTATCGTATCGAACATTTGTTTATAAGTTGCTTATGAAATGTTTGAGAAATGTTAATACGTTAGGATTGGCATAAAAAAAGCCTGGATTCGAGGTTTTCGAATTCAGGCTGCTTGTTAGCGGTAGTTTCTCATTTTTCAACTTTTGTCACTTTGATAAGGCTGGCACAATCTCTTGAATGTCCTCGTTAAATGAAATGATAGTGCCTACTTTTTTTTCAAAATGATCTGGATCGCCTTTTTTCAATAAAACTAAAGGTTCATCCTTTACACCCAAGCCTATAAACAGCCGCTCCTTGCCGATGGATTCGAGCACGAAGTTTTTGTATAACGCTTCTAATTCATAAAACTTCTCATCCTGCACAAAACATTTGTTGATTCTGATGTTTGGAGCCATTTCGTCGCCGCAGACAGGGCATTTAGGCACAAGCTCATGAGGGATTTTGCAATCCACTGTGTTCTCGACCATATCTCTGATTAGTATTTCATTATTGTAGAGCCGGTCATGGCAGCCGGCTGCACATTGCAAGTATCTGTAATTGCCATGAGTTTCAAATACTTTGTCGGGCGAAAAACCTGCAAGCTCAAATTGGCTGTCGAGCGTAGTGGTGAGAACGAAATATTGTTTGTCCTTAACCAAGCGGTATATGTCCTGGTAAAGCTTTGTCGGCCCCGTCTCAAAACGATTAAGGCGGATACGTTTTGCCCAATACCCCCATCTGTCCTCCTGTGTAGGAAACGGGTAAAAACCGGAAGAATACATATCTGTTAAATCGAATTTGCGAATAAATGGGCCGAAATTATCTGTAAATCTTTTTCCGCTGTAGGTTATACCAGCAGCAGCCGAGACGCCCGCTCCGCCGCCTAACAAAATATATTCCGCCCCTTCTATTGCCTCTTTTGCCTTCTCGATACGCAATTGATAATCGTCCATTTTCCCCATCCAATCCTTCTAAGTTCGAAAGCGGTTACAATACTAAAGCTGCTAGGTTAAAACTCGATTGCTTGCTTCCCCCTCTGCTATTCGATATTATCGCATTTGGAGTTAACTCCATGTCAAGAGCTTTTCGGAATGCCTTGACCATATTTCATGGAAAAACAAGCAGTGAAAGGGTTGGCAGAAGATGAAAAGTTGTTTGTCTTTCATTAAAATAAAAAAAGTCGCCCTATTGGCGACTTTCTCTGCACAGACGACTCTACTCTATCCTAATTTTCTCCAATCAGCTGCTTCAGCTTCGGAAATACCCGTAGCGCATTGTTATAAAAAACATCCTCCCAGTGAGCCTGTGGAATCAGATGCTTCACAAATCGGATATAAGCATCCAGCTGAACAAGCGGCCAATCGGTACCGAACACAAGCCGGTCATATTTCTCGGCAAACACAATGGCACGGCGGAAATGATCCGTATAGGTTTGCTCCATTAACAACCGTTCCACCTTTGCGGCATCGCCTACTATCCAGCCCGACAGATCTGCGTAGAGATTCGGATTTTTTTCCAGCAATGCGGCTGTTTCCATGACCCAAGGATCACCGAGATGACAAAGCATAAAGGTAAGATCACGGTGCTTCAAAAAGGTTTCTTCCATCGACAGCGGATGCGAATATTTCAGTAAGCCTTTATCCGAATAAGTCAGTCCTCCATGAATGACGATGGGCAGCTGGTACGCGGAAGCGAGCCTGTACACCGGGTCATAAATTTCATCACCGACATTGTAGTGGTAATAACCCGCATACAGCTTAATACCAACGACATCCTTCGAGCGCAACGATTGTTCCAGCGCTTCGAGCTGACCATCCAGATGCAGGGTTAATGGATTAATACCGACACAAGTGAATAGATTGTCAGGAAGCTGGCCGCTTAAATCAAGCAGCATGGGATTAAGGGCTGCCGAATCCGGGAAGGCCCCTTCAACCGTTTCCGTAACGCCCATCCCTACACCAGCGATAACACCAGCGTTTCTGAACTCCTCCAGCAAACCGCTTGCTGTGTAATCAATAGCGGCCAACGTTTGTGCCGTCTCTTTAAAAGCTGCAATATTGGAAAAATGGACATGTGCATCTATAATTTTCATCAAAGTATCCTTTCTTAAGTCAGCTGGTCAAAACGAATGTTGAGCAAATCCTGATAAGCTTCCTCTGGGGCAAACAGATCAGAAACGATATAGAACTGGGGCTTGGCGAACTGCTGCTTCCCGTCTTGCAAAAATAGTTTTTCTCTTGCTACGGATGCCGCTACATGGGTATTCATATGCAGCTCGCTTGAATCAAGCTCTGGGTGGGCCATGAAGGTCAGGCGCTGCTTCCGCTCACGGGAACTATACTGGAAAATCCCGTTTGGGCTGCTGGCGCTATACTGAACCCTGCCAGCCTTATAGGTAATATTTTCACCATTGCTATTTTTAACATGCCCCCTGCTATCCTTAATATCGCTGCTGGCCCGGTAGAAGGTCGAACTGGAAAGGGTTAGCGGATGCAAAGGCGCACCTGTATTTTGCTCCACCCGAATGACAGTTGCAAGTACAGGTACCCCTGGCAGCATTAAGAAATAGTGATGGAGCACAAGTCCTCTGAATTTTGCATGGTTGCTGATCGTCACACTCATTCGGATACCCGACCAGCTGTTTCCCAAATTATCTGTAATCGCTGCAAAGGCTGTCTCACGCGGCTCTTCCATGAAGCTCGCTGCGGACATGCCGGATACTTCTGCTGCAATGCCGCCGATCCAAGGATTCCACCAAGACTTAGGCCCTGGATGAGGAAAGGAAGAATCGAGCCATTCCACGCCGTGATGCTTTAATGAAAATAGGGCCGGGGCAAAGCTGCTGCTTGCCTGAATTTGCATAACCCCATTGCCCGCAGTAAGTACCTCGCCATATTCCGTCTGTTCCGTCTGTTGTGTTATTAGGTGATCCGATACTGGAAAAACAAGGCGACTTCTTCCTGTCCTATAGGATTCCATGTCGAGACGCATGGTTAGAATATCCGCCTCAAGGCTGGATTTCCAAGCAAGCGGCGTTACGAGTTCGGTGAGCTTCTGTTCGCTGGATATGAGGTGTTTTGCCGTATCTATGCTGTCTAGTGCAGATGAGATCTCAATTTCACCTTCCAAAAAGGCATTTTTCCGCTCCGCAATCCGGATCTCCAGCGATCCTTGCAAAAAAGGATTTCCCTGATTCACAATCGTCTCCAGCTGCTCGGTAGTCTCCAGCTCCTGTGAAGTTCCCCTGTTCAGGGCAAAAGAACGGAAATCACGCCAATTTCTCCACGTTCCTAAAGCAATGCGGATAGGCTCAGTCTGTGCCATACCTCCCGCGGGAATAACGCCCAAAGCATGCTCAATGCCATAATACCAGCCCTCTGATACGATCTCCAATTGTTCAGGCCAGGTAATTCCCCGTGACGATGCCCCGTTATGAGCAAAAATCCAGTTTTCCGTAAACCGATTTTTCTCCCAATAATCGGAATTGGAGGCGTCTGGCCCTTTGCTTAAATCCACATACCGGCCTTCATATGGAATAACGCTGTCTTCAAGGCTGAAGGTAAAGCCTTCTTTCAAAAATAGGGGTTCCTCCCGAACTGCTGCCGCCTTGTTCCGTACAACATGATGGCGGGTAATTATACCATTGCTGTACAATTTGACGACTAGCGTTAGCAGCAGGTTTGCGGAAGTCAAATCATACTGGGCTTCAAGCACCATAGCTTCGTCATGACGGCAAGTTACTTGAGATACACGATTTTTCTCAAATGCGCTGCTATAAGGCAACCCAAACTTAGGATAATAAAGATTTATGGTGCTATGAGTTCCCTCGTAAATGGAAAGTGTGTTGCTTGATTTGCTTAGGCGAGCGGAGTATTGTCCGTTAAAGATTACCCAATCCTGATCGGTTTCTCCTCCGAAAGCAGCATGTATTCCCGGAAACACAAGACTGACCTCCTGCTGCGTTACGAGTAATTCGCCAGTGCCGACCACCTTGTGAATAGCCAGATGATGATGCCAAATGCCATAGGCCAGCAATCTAGCTTCAATGGTAATGGTCCTCCGGCCTTTAGCGGGTACCTTGATACGGACGGAGGGCTGGCTGAAGGAAAGAACAGCATCATCCGCCAGCTCGAAAGCAAACTCAGCCTCTGTCTCGTACTCATTTTCTACCGTCAAATCAAGCGCGATAGGTTCACCCGCATAAAGGGGCCCAACTGGCGCTTGAAGCTTTAGCTTCGCTGGAAATTTGGGCTCAATGCCAATTTTGAAGGTGGCTGGCAGACCATTAATGAGCAGCTCGGCTTCAACAACCGGATGGGTCTGAAATAGATTCTGGTCCTCTTGAGTGGCATGGACTAAAAAGCTGCCTTCTATCCGTTCCTGTGACTCAACTACTCTGGATTCATGCAGCTCAAAGCTAATGGCAGCATTGCCGACGCTCTTGATTTCCAAAGCTAGAGCCTTCCCGCTTTTATTGACGGCTTCATATACGATAGGATAACTAGCACCGAAAGGCAATTGATGGTGATCAGGAATCGTTGCCTTAATGAGGTAGTCATCCGTTTCAATTAGTCTTAACCCGCGTCCTGTCCGCTCATATTCCATCCTCAGATGTAAATTGCCTTTTCTCCACTCATAAGTAAAATAATCAAAACCTTGTTCCTGACGTCCATCGGGACTGACCGCAATTTCGCGTATGCTATCCGTGTACCAGTTGATTTCTTCAAAATAAGCCTGTACAGCACCGGTCTGCAATACGGATGGAATCAAGTTCATTAGATGTGTGGTGTCATCCCGTTTCTCCCAGAAAAACCCGCTCTTCTTATAGGCAGGGACTGCTTTCGTATTGCCTGGCCATGTATAGAGGTCAAGTCTAGGCCAGCCAAGCTTCAAGGTCTCCTCTATTGCGCGCAAAATAAGTCGCTTGCCGACTTTGTGTCCATGATAATCGGGCCGGACATTTAGTAAAGGGATGTACAGGGCACCAGCATCTTCCTTGTAATGGGAGAAGCTGCAATATCCCACAACCTCCCCACCAGCTATCGCCAAAAATACATGAAGAAAGGTACTGTTATGATGTTCTTTAAGAATGCTTTCCTCCGTCTGGAGCGAGTTGTCTCCACCCCAACTCTCATTGCTTGTATTCCACATTGCGGCGATGGAGGCTGCATATCGGGGTTCATATTCGATGATAGTCATTTCTTGATTTCTATTCATAAGAGCACTCACCTCCTAAATTCGTTACACAGGGCTGAAACAAATTTCGACATTTTACTGACTGAACGTTCAGTATATATTGTATCATGTGCGTTTTTGCTGGTCAATTTTGCTAAATCTTTCTTAATCAATGCAATGAACAAAACCGGTCTCCAAAGGATGGAAACCGGTTATCGACCTGTAAATGAAGCCACTAATCCTGTCAACATTCACTAACATATAGCAAGCACTATTTCATCATATCAGCAATAAGCACTTTCTGCCCTAGCCGTGCGCTCTCCAGCGATGCAAGCACCATGGCCATGCTGTAAATATTGTCGCTGCTGTCGGTTTCCGGCTTGCGCCCTTCATCAAGCGCTGCGAACATTTCGTCCAGACAGCCTTCGTGGAACTCATTATTCATCTGCACAAGTCCGCCATCTACACGCACATAATCGCGAATGAATTTGCCCGATTGATCGCCTTGAGCAACAACCTCGGCATAAGGTTCACCGATTCCATCCCAAATGGCTGTCCCATATTCTCCTGTAATACGCCACTGGGCTTCCCATGAGGTAATTGCCCCCTCCGCACACCATGAGCCGCGATAATTAAATACCGAGCCGTCGGACATTTCAAAAATACAGAGTGCTGCCGCATTCCCTTCATACCAGGACCCAGGAGAATTAAATTCGTGGCAGTAGACCGATACCGGATTCGCTCCCGATAAATACCGTGCCTGATCGAACGTATGGATCGCCATATCGAGCAGCAGCGGACTGCTCATCGCATCGCGGAATCCGCCAAAGTGCGCGCCAATAAAAAAATCCGCACCGATAAAGCCGGTTCGCCCGATATGGCCCTCCGACATCAGCTTGCGCAAAGCCCGAATGCGCCCATCGTAACGGCGATTTTGCATAACGGCATGCGTACGGCCCGTACGCTGCGCCAGCTTCACAATAAACAAGCATTCTTCCATCGTTTCTGCCAAAGGCTTCTCGCCAAATACGTGACAGCCCTGCTCCAGCGCTGTAGTGCCGATCGAATAGTGGCTGGACGGGATGGTAATATCAAAAACAAGGTTCGCCCCCGTCTCCGCAAGTGCAGTCTGCAAGCTGGTAAAGGTCGGACAGCTCAACCCTTTACGCTCAGCCATCGCTTGGGCAAATTCCTGTTTTATATCGACCAGACCGACGATTTCCGTATCATCCCTGCCTTGTGCATAGTCCACCCATTTGTTAGCCATTCCGCCACAGCCCGCGACGACTACCTGATATTTTGCTGTCATTATGCTATTCCTCCCGCTTCTCTTCAGCTAGTATTTATACGCTTGGATTTGGAATAAAATCGCCACCGCGGCAGCGCTTCAAATAATTTAATGCGTGGACCTGACCCGTCATTTCCAGCTCGTCCTTGTAAACAGGATCATGCCAGCCCTCGATATCGATCGTGCCTTTATAGCCATTTTGACGCAAAATCGTTATAATATCGCTCCAGTTGCTGTCGCCAAAGCCCGGCGTCCGGTGCCACACAAATGGCTGAGGACCATGCACACCGTGCTCCTTCACAATATCCCAAGCGATTGTTGCATCTTTGCCATGAACATGGAATACTTTGCTTGCCCATTTGCGGAGCTGCGGGATCGGATCAATCAGGCTAACCATCTGGTGGCAAGGCTCCCACTCCAGGCCAATATTATCCTCTGGTACCGCGTTGAACATAAGCTCCCACGCTGTCGGGTTATGCGCGATATTCCAGTCTCCCTGCTTCCACGTGCCACCCATATCGCAGTTTTCGAACGCGATCCGCACGCCTTTGTCCGCTGCACGCCTCGTTAGCTCCCCGAACACTTCCTTAAAACGCGGGATGGATTCATCAATCGGCTGATCCGTCAATCGGCCAGTAAACCCGGATACAATATTAGCGCCAAAAAGTGATGCATGGTCGATTAAGCGCTCCCAACTGGCTAAAGTATCCGCATTGTCGCCCGCTCCCGTAAGCGGATTGCCAAATACGCTAAGCGCCGACACCACAAACCCATGCTCATCGGATAGAGCGCTTACACGTTTGGCCAACTCCGGCAAATCGGTTTGGCCCGTCGTTTGCCAGAACGTTAAATTAAAAGATTCAAAACCATGTCCCACGATTTGCGGTATAATCCTATCGGCATTCCCGCCGCCTACCAACGTACCTATTCGCATTTGTTCACTCATGCTTGAATATCACTCCAATATTGGCTTATAGTATGCTTAGCACCTTCATTATAACGAGAGAATTACGAGATGACTCTACACAATCTTGAGCAAAAGTAGTCTAATCTTGTGGTGGTGAATTTTACTATGACATATCCAAAAGAGCTTTGGGAAAATACGCGAATAGAGCATAAGGCGTATCCCATTCAATTATTTCATAACCAGGTGCTTGGAATTAAACCTGGTGACAGCATGCTGTATTTGCACTGGCATGAGCATTTCGAGATTATTCTGATGAGAGAAGGCCATGCGCTGCTGCATATCGACAGCAGACCTTATGAGATATCGCCGGGAGAGCTAATCGTTATTCCTGGAGGCGGCCTGCATGTTGGCTATGCGCTGAGTGAAGGCGATATTCGTTACGATTGTATCGTCTTTAATGCCTCATTGTTCAATGAATGGGTTCATGATCCCGTGCATGCGCAGCTTGTTGCCCCTTACCTGGAGGGGACGCTAAGATTTCCCGTCAAACCGCTGGAGCATGAGCAGCATGCCGAAACTATTATAAAGCTTCTGGATGAGCTAGTGGGAGAGTTTGACGGTAAGCAGTCAGGCTATCAACTGCTCGTCAAAGCAAAGCTGTATAGTGCGCTAACGCTGCTTGCCCGCCGTTACGATAGCCAGCCGCCAAGCAGTGGCAGAGGCCCAGCCGCCTCTCACCTCGCTAACCGTGACCGCTTCAAGCAGCTGATCAAACGGTTGGAATCCGATTTTCAAACTAAAATAACGGTAGAAGCAGCGGCACGGCAGGTTAATCTGAATCCATTCCATTTCTGCAAGCAGTTCAAAAAGCTGACTGGACGCACCTTCGTCGAGTATGTCAACGTTTGCCGCGTCAACGAGGCGCAGAGGCTGCTGTTGCAAACGACATCCACCATTGCTGAAATTGCAGCAGCGGTAGGCTGCGACAATCCAAATTATTTTACAAAGCTGTACAAACAATACAAGGGCATAACCCCGTCGGAAGCACGCAAACGTCCATTGTAGCGCAGCACAGCGGTTCCATCATCTGATTTATAGGTGGACTCCGCCTCTACCGGAAATTTTCGACATACTCATACAGAAAAGCTTCTAGCGTGCGTGGCTCTCTGCCGAGCAAGCGCTTCACAGTGTCATTTGGATTTTCTGGCACCACCGTAGACATGGTTTGAATTTCCACAACGTGGTTCGCGAGCCAAGCTGGCATATGCCCGTGCTCAATAAGATTGCGGAGTAGTACTTGGGGTTCCATGTTGATGTAGCTTATCTGCCGATTAAGCAGGGCGGATAGTTGACTCGCGATCTGGGGATAACTGAAAATCTCCGAACCTGTAAGCGTATATACTTGGCCTGATACCTCGCTGTTGGTCAGAACTTCTGCGGCAACATCTGCGATATCGCGGCAGTCAATGAAGTTACAAGGTGAATCGCCCATGGAGCCAAAGAAAACATTTTGGGTTGTGATCGTTGGTGCAAGGCGCATTAAGTTTTGCATGAACGCATAAGGTCGCAACACGGTGTAGGTGAGACCCGATTCTCTCAGCGTTTTCTCGATTTCTTGATGCCAGCCCGCCACTGCCACGGGAGAGCTCTGCTCAAAGGCAGGGCTGGATATTTTTACGATGTGCTTGATTCCAGACTCGGCGGCAATCTGAATGATTGAAGTTTCCAATTCGATTTGTCTTGGACTATTGGACATGGCTAGAAAGAGCTGGCTAGCACCTGTAAACGCGCGGCGCAGCGATTCGGGGTCGGAAGCATCCGCCGATGAGACCTCGATAGTCGATCGGCCTTTTTCACCGATCTGATCACGCAACTTCTCTGGCTCTCTGCTCAGCGCCCTGACGGGTACGCCAAGATCAACCAAACGTTCCAAAAGCGCACTGCCTATCGTACCTGTTGCTCCCATAATAATTATCATTTTTTTGTTCTCCTTTTGGATGGAAAATGAGTTGTGACGGCAATACGCCACCGCCATGTCACTATCGTGCTTGCTATGAATCCAGACAACGGGAAATCGATCCAGACACGATCGACCCAAGCAAAGTGATTGCTTGGAATCATATTTTCTAGTAATACAGATGTCACCCATGCGGCGTATAGGCCAAACGATGACCCGGCCAATGCGAACACCCCTACCACCACCAAGTGAGGTGCACCGATGACCCATCCTACATGGCCCACTCGGCTCCGCAACAAAAGGCCAATCATCAAGGCCATCAAGGCCGATGCACCACCGATTGTGGTCAATGCCCCGATTTGAAGACCCCTATCGGCAGTAACCAATCCCCCGATACCTGCCATGCTAGCAGGAGCAGCATAGGCCATTACAACTTCACGCCATAGTACAAAAATCTTTTTCTTGGAACCAGCAGCCTTGATGCCGTAAGCAGCATCTGTCTGATTCGGGTATTTCATCTTGTTCACTTAGTTGCTCCCTTCTTCTTTGAAATAGTTCAACGATTGCTTTCAGTGAGATATAATTAGCTTCCTAACTATATAAGAGTAAAAATAGGCTAGCTGCACTAGCCCATTCTACTCATTACTGATATTTACCTTTGGTTTCGGGCTTTGTTCCCCCGTAAGTGCTGAGATACCTTGCGTAACTCGGCCTAGCAGGTCGAGAAATACGCTGCGCTCATCCATATTGAGCAAGCTCACCATTGCTTCCAGCCGAGCGAAATGCTCAGGAGCCATGTCACGGAGCTTCTGCGCTCCTTTTTCCGTCAAAATGACCGATCTCTGACGGCCATCGTCTGAGCTTGAACGCCGAGATACTAGCCCATCTCGTTCAAGAACGTCGATAAGACCTGTCACTGTAGCACGTGTAACGCCTAGATGCTCCGCTAATTGCGAAGGCAACTCTTCTCCCTCGTTATCTTCAAGATCTGCCAATAAACGATATCGACTTGTTGATAAACCGAATCTAGAGAAATGAATCTCCGAGGCATGTCCAAGCTTGGCCCCCGCTGCCATTAGCCTAGACGCGACGAGTACAGCTTGTGCGTCTATGTCTAGGTTATAGCGATCAATCTGACGCTTGGATTGTACAAGCGAAGGAATAGCGTCAATGTCATTTATTATTTTATTATTGTTGTTCATATATATAGTATGGTTCCTAACTACTTTTATGTCAACATATTTTTATAACTCATCAACACCCCGCCTTTCTTCATATTTGGAACTGTTTTTTTACATTCTTAACTCTAGTAACTGCCTAACATTCAGCCGTTAACTCCACTGCATCCGGTTTACAAATTGTGCTAAATTATGTAATGTATATATTGTGAACCTTGCATTATTTTGTTGATTAGTCGCCCTTGAGCATTCGTTTTTATCATCACTTTTGTAATGCCCATTCATTTATCAAAGGAGATGGCAAAGTTGAGTGAACGTTACTTAATTAAAAACGGCTTCGTGTTAACGATGGACAAGTCTTTAGGAGATTTCAAGAAAGCGGATATTCTAATAGAAGATTCGCTCATTGTAGCAATAAAAGAAGAGCTCGATGCAATAGATTGCGAAATTGTCGATGCAACGGATATGATCGTCATGCCCGGCTTCGTCGATACCCATCGTCATGTTTGGGAATCTTTAGTCCGAACCATAGGTACGGATTGGTCGCTGCCTACCTATTTGCAAAATATTTATTACGGAGGGCTTGGCAGCAAATTGCGGCCAGTCGATAGTTATGCGGCTAATTTGCTGGGAGCGTTGGATGCGCTGAATGCCGGTGTAACTACCCTTTTGGATTGGTCGATGATTTATTCCCCTGAGCATGCAGACGGGTTCGTTCAAGGTTTGCAAAATGCCGGAATCCGCGCCGTATTCGCATATGGAGCATCCGGCGAAACCGAATATTGGGACCGTGCTAGCCAAAAAATCGTTTCAGATGACGTGTACCGTATCAAAAAACAGCATTTTTCTTCCGACAATCAATTATTAACGATGGGATTAGCGATTAGAGGACCAGAATTCAGCCACTGGGATGCAACGGTTCAGGAAATAAGGCTTGCAAGAGAACTGGATGCGATCTGTTCCATGCATGTCGGTTTTGGCAGCTGGGGTCCAGATGACCGCTCCATTGAAAAGCTATATAAGGCTGGCCTCCTTGGTCCCGATTTGAATATGGTGCATGCGAATACAATGGGTTATGACGAGTACAAAATGCTTGCAGATTCAGGAGCGTCGATATCGATTACGCCTGAGGTGGAAATGATGATGGGGCATGGGTATCCAGCCACTGGGGTGTTTATGGAGAATGGCGGAACACCTACCCTCGGTGTAGATGTCGTGACTTCAACCAGCGGGGACATGTTTGCGCAAATGAAATTTATGCTGCAGGCGGAGCGGGCAAGAACCAATCAGAATATTTTAGCATCCAAAAACATGCCGGGCGAGTTGAGTTTAAAGGCACAGCAAGTATTAAATTTTGCAACGATTGCTGGAGCTAAAGCTTTGAAATTAGACCATAAAATCGGCAGCTTAACGCCTGGAAAAGAAGCCGATCTCATTATGGTTCGAATGACAGATTTGAATATGTTTCCCGCTTCCGATCCCGTTGGAGCTGTCGTACAATTTGCGAATCCCTCAAACGTTGATTCCGTATTTGTGTCCGGACGTCCAGTAAAACGCCACGGACAGCTGCTTCACGTCGATTTAAACCATGTGCGTAAAATCGCGGGTGAAAGTAAACAATATTTGTTTTCTGCTCTTGCAGATACCGCAAGTGGGGCCGTTTAAAGCAGCTAGATGGCTTGAGAACTTTGCGCGATCCTTCCCATAAGCTTGGAAAAGGCAGCCGTTCCTTAGGGGATGGCTGCTTTCAATTCGATGACAGCCTTAGAAAGGTTCTCACAATATACACACTTCTACATACCTATACCCCGTATAGGTATGTTAAAATCATTTTGTGAAAATAAAATACCAGATTAAAGGAGAGATCATCGATCATCATGAAAATCGCAATTATGCTTTTTGATGGGATCACAGCATTAGATGCAATTGGTCCTTACGATGTGTTCGCCGCTACACTGAAATGTGAAGTGAAGTTTGTCGCTAAGAGAAAAGGTTTAATCAAACTGGACTCGAATATGGGGTATTTGCATGCCGATTACAGCTTTTCTGAAGTTACCTCAGCTGATATTCTTGTTGTTCCAGGCTGTAGTCCGCCAAATTATAAAACGCCAATGAATGATGAAGAAACGTTAAATTGGATTCGCCAAATACATGAAACTACGAAATGGACTACGTCGGTTTGCAACGGCTCATTGATATTGAGTGCAGCAGGCTTGCTAAATGGAATCGTAGCCACCACTCATTGGGGCTCCTTCGATCTGCTCCAATCCCTTGGAGCCATACCTACAGATGAGAGAGTCGTTCGTCAGGGTAAAATGGTTACTGCAGCTGGTGTTTCCTCTGGTATCGATATGGCGCTCCAATTAATAGCATGGGAATTGGGAGAGGATACAGGCAAAGCCGTACAGTTGATCTTAGAATACGATCCTCAACCTCCATTTGACACAGGTTCACCAAAGAAAGCGCCCGCTGTATTGGTCGCACAAATAAAAGGGATGTTACAAGAGTTTGCAGAACGGGAGCCTAATGTGTAAATCACAAACCATTCGACAGCCTTTTTTTAAAAAAGACAAAAGAGACTCAGCCATGTTCCTGGCTGGGTCTCTTTTATCTTTAGAGGATCTTCATCGGCAAATGGGTTAACGACTGTCCTACAGCGGAAGTTGTAAGGTGATGCTCCAGGTCAAAGGATTCAACAGCTTCAATACCAGAAACCTTCTCCACAAATGCCTTCAAGGCAATGTTCAGCTCCATCCTTGCCAAAGGCGCACCTAGACAAAAGTGAGGGCCATTGCCAAAGGTTAAATGCTTTTTGTTATTGGCACGATGAATATTGAGCTCAAACGGATTTTCAAACATGCGCTCGTCCATATTCGCCGCGCTCATCCACGAGATGACAACGTCGCCTTTTTTCAAATCGACCCCTAATAGATTGTTATCCTGCTTAACCGTACGATGTCGTTTGGAGCAGTGGAATCGATAGCGCAGCATTTCCTCAACAGCTTGAGGAGCCAGATTTGGATCTTTTCTTAATTGCTGATACAACGGTTTTCCTTCATGCAAAAAAGAATAGAACATGCTGGAAATCGTATGGCTCGTTGTTTCTATCCCTGCTCCGAGCAAAAGCATCGATGTCCGTACCACTTCGTCTTCGGTGAATCTTTCCCCGTCTACCTCTACATTCAATAGATCCGAAATAATATCATCGCCAGGATGTGTCCGCTTATGAACGACCATAGGGTATAAAAATTGATAATATTCCTGCGCGGCTGCCTGTTTTTTCAATTCAATCTCTTCTGCGTTCTCCTCGCCGGCCGGCTGGAACAAAATGTCTACCCAGCCTTTAAAAAGGGTGCTGTCCGTAAGAGGAATGCCCAGCAAATCAGCCATAACCATTGCGGGCAGCGGAGTTGCCAGTGCCTGAACGATATCAATCGTCGTATTTGGTTCAATGTCCTCTACCAGCCGCTTTGCGATGTTGTTAATGCGAGGCTCCCAGTTTTTTAAGCTGCGGGGTGTAAAAGCTGCGGATAACAAGGAGCGACTCTTGAGATGGCGCGGAGGGTCTATGCTTGAAACATTCAGTTTATCCGGAGGCGTCCCCTCCTTGTTCTTCGCTCCAACTAAAACCGTAGTTCTAGACCCTTCGCTTGAGAAATACTCATGCTTGCTCAGTACCATCTTGACATCGTCATACCTGAAGACATTCCAAGTGTCGGTGCCTTCATGATAATATACAGGGTGTTCGGACAGCATTTTTCGATACCATTCGAGCGGAAAAAATTCTTCCGATCTTGACTGAAACCGCGAAATTTCATGAACCGCAATCACTTCTTTGTACATAAAGATGCCACCTCCAGATTAATTACATAAATTCACAAACTAGAGCATACTCATTATTCCATTTTTCAGACGCCTTGTTTAGCACTTCAATACATCACATAACAATTATACAACTCGTTCATTTTATTGGAATAATTCGTAAGAACTATTTGGGAATTCTCTATATTTAGGCATCTATTTTATACGATTAGTTCAATTTTGTGTTTAATCCGTTTAGCTCATTTCCAATGTGGTCTGCTTTGCTCTATATACCACCAGCATTCATTGGCAATCTTTCTAGCTTCATTCTGATAGACGCTGGACTCAAATTCGATTTGAAAGGCCTTTAATACTACTTCCAACATCGATATATTCAGCTCAGCATCTATAACCAACGACAGAAGTCCTTTTGTAAGTTCTTGAGCTTTGGTGGTTGCTTCCGCTTGATGAATGGAATGACTGAACGTTTGAAGCTCAGCCACTAGGCTGGCTTTATCCAGCACGATTGGTTTGGACAAGGGGTTGATCAATGCAAGGTTGTCAGAATCAATCATATGTTCATGCCTCTCTAGCATGGCTCTCAACAAAATTTCGACATAATTCAACAACTTGGGTACGAGATTTTTCCAATCCGGCTGTTCGAGGCGGAAGTTCCGCCATGTATTGGAAATTTGATGGATCATGCCTAAACAAAAAATGGCTCCTTCAAAGGTATAGGCTTTTAATTCTTCTCCATATATTTGGGTCAGCCGTCCCGATAGCCAGTCCAACTGGATTCGAGTCAGATGCTGCAAATCCAACTCCCCTGAATATAAGCCTGTCCAAAATAATTCAAGAACACGCTGCTTTTCCGGGATCGTAATCGGAACCACAAGTTGATCCACGAGCAAGTCGAAATCCGAGGCATAGCTCAAGGATTCCAGATCTTTTCGAAGTATCATATCTTCCTGTGTACGTTGTTCCAAAATCGCCAGGATACAATCGTCCTTGGAACCGAAAAATTTGTAAAAGGTGCCTTTGGATACGCCTGATTGGTCCAAAATCATTTGAATCGAAGTATTTGCTACACCATATTCCTCAAATAGCACAAGTGCTGTATCCAACAGTCGTTTTTTACGTTTATTCATAAGCTCCCCCTGGATTCTTTTGCATTAAGATGTATAAAGTGATTGTATCACCCAAGTGGGGAAAGAAAATAGAGTTTCAAAAGGCTCATTCGAGTCATTGGAAAACGGAGCCCCGATTACTCCCATCATACGGTTGTTCTTCTACCGTTGCTGCTGCATTATGTGAAATCTGGCTCTTTTATTGATCTTCAATAAAATGACCGCCTTTTAAATGAAATTTTTCCGGACTCACCCGAGCTGATTATTTGTGCTCCGACAACCATTTAGAAATGCTTTGAATTTCCGCTTCGGTTATTTTTGTTCCGAACTTCGGCATACCTTTTCGGCCGTCCGTGACAATCCGAGCAATCTCTTCCTGCGTTAATGTGCTGCCAACGCTTTGCAGGTTCGGACCCGCCCTGCCCTGCAAGTCCGTGCCATGACAAGTCACGCATTTTTTCATGTAGAGGGTCTCTGCATCGCTATTTTGAACCCTTTCTCCTTCAATATTGTTGTTCTTCGTGTTGAATCCAGTGGTTGATTGGCCACATGCCGACACAATCAAAGCTCCTATAATGACGCCTATCACTGCACCGTATCTGAGCCTTCTAATCATTTCACTCCTCCTCCTCATTCCGTTTCAACTGCTATCATAACGAATCATCGAATTTTTAAAATGACTACTTATAGCTATTTCAGCCTCTGAAATATGGAGGTTTCACAACATTTGATCGGTGAAAAATAAAAAGAGTCGAATCTTATCATCAGACAAGATCGGACTCTTTTATTTCCAAATAAGAATGTCTTTTTCGATTTTGATGTAAAAAAACAAGCATCAGCAAGGCAAAGACGAGTACGACTGCAAAAATACCAGACAAACATAGCCCAAGCATTAAAACAATAATAAACGCAAGGATCGTATTTTTGACTAGAGCCATACCAACAAGAAATAAAATGACACCTAAAGTGCTAGTGACCAGAAACCTGTTATAGTTGAACTTCTCGGCAATTGCTCCGGAAAAAATTCGCCCAACAACCATGGCGATCCAAAAAAAGGTAACCGAAAGCGTGGCTGCTGAAGTATCCAAATGATATTGCTGAACGAATATGGACGGCAGAAAATTAACTAAGCTGGTTTCAATGCCGACATACAAAAATACGAAGCAAATTAAAAAGGCATATTTTAAAATAGCAAATCGCTATTTGCCCGTTTGATCGAGTGCTTCAGCATGTAGGGCTGGGGTTTGCTGTGATTTAGGGCTGTCAGGCTTCTTGCTCCATAGAATGAGGTTTATTATGGCGAACACAATAACGATAGCAAATGACCATATCCAGGAAACGTTGGCTATTAATAAGCCCGACATGACGGGCATAAGCAAAGCTCCGAATCCAAACGCAACCTCTAGCCGGCTCATCATCACAGCCCCATTATTAGATGATTCCAACAGAAACGTCCCTATAACCGTTTGAGTCATTCCAAAAGCAAAACCGTTTAATGCAGCAAGCAGCAAAATGTTCGATCTCACGTTTCTCATCCGATTCTCTGACCAGACGCTCTTTATATTCGTAAATCGCTTTTTCTTTTGCTGGCAGCATAGCTCCACCATGTGTACGGATGATGAGACCAGACTCCTCCATCTTTAATAAATCTCTGCGAGCGGTATCGCGTGACACATTGAATTGCTGACAAATATCTTTAATAACGATTCGCTGATGCTGATTTAAATGCTCAATAATAGCGTTTAACCGCTCCTCTTGAAACATGCCAATCCCCCCTAAATTCCTGCTGATGAGCGTTCACTCGCAAACAACTATATAAGGCGTTTTACATCATATATTAAGTATTTTCAATCACTTATCTTCTTTTATGCATCATTTTTTCGATTAAAAAAATGGCTGCACAGGTTTGATTGCCTGTACAGCCATTGATATCACTGGTATCTCGTTATATGGCGGTATGCCGCCACCTACAATGCTTCATGATTTTCAGCTTGCTTCGTATCTCTCATTGAGAAGCCATGGTTTTAAAATGTTGAATGATATATTCACGAAAGTTTATCGCTGCAAGCGATAAGTACCGATCCTTCATCCATGCCAAATAAAAGGTTAATTGGCATGATGGTTTTTCAATTTCAATGTAAGTTAGGTCGGAATACTCTTCACGAGAGCCTGCCGGCTGGAAGGCAATCCCTAATCCTGAACGAATGAGACTGGCAATGGCTGCTGGTTCATCGCCTTCACATATCGTGCGAGGAATGAAACCCGCTTCCTTGCAACAGGCATCCATTAATTCTCTAAAGGAATATCCCTGTTTGAGGGAAATAAAATCTTCCTGGGCTACTTCATGGAGTGAAATCCGTACAGCACCTGCCAATCGATGCGTTTGCGGCACCGCAATCATGATCTTCTCCGTAACTAGCGGAACATGTTTAATATCATCACGGCTAATTAATTCGGTTGTGAGAAAAAAATCAATCTCATTGCGTTCCAGCAGCAGCATTTTATCCTGCTCTGTTGATGCCTGGGTAATTCTAAAATTAGCGTCTGGATATTGAGCTAAATAAGGAGAAAGCACGTTAGATAACCGATTTAGCGTAGTAACAGCAAGGGAAATTCTATTTTGCTCCCGATGAGCTAACGCCGTAACTTCTCTTCTTCCCTCTTCCAAGCTGGCCAAGGCGATGTTGACTCTCTTTAAATAGGCCGTGCCCTGTTCATTGAGGCGAATTTTCCTGCCTACCCGATCAAATAAAGCAACACCTAAATCATCCTCCAATCGTGATATGATCATACTGAGTGCCGGCTGGGCCATATTTAAATGATTAGCCGCTTTTGTCATATGTTCTGTGCGGGCAACGGTTTGAAAATATTTGAGATGCATCAAATCCACACTCATCCCTCCTTTCACTCATATAAAATTAATTATGATTATATAATAATTTATATATTTTTAATAATGAATATATTGATTTATACTGGGAATATTCTAATGCACTTTGGAGGTCGCCCATGGCACAGCAATTAGCTTTTCCCACTTCACGATCAACTGAAAATCCAGATAAGATGCTCCGCAAGGTTGCATGGGTTGTCGCGCTTGGCGTACTTCTCAATCCGCTTAATTCATCGATGATTGCCGTTGCTCTTTTGCAGATTGGCAATGCGTTTCAGGTCAATTTGGCGACGGTCACCTGGCTGCTTTCCGGTTTTTACTTAGCCGGAGCTGTCGGTCCCTCCCTTGCAGGCAAGCTATCCGATCTGTTTGGAGCCAAAAAAATTTTCATGAGTGGACTTATACTCGTTGTAATCAGCAGCCTGCTGGCAATATGGATATCAAATTTCGGCATGCTATTGGCGCTGAGAATGATGCAAGCACTTGGCAGTGCCGTTGCTTTCCCTGCTGGCATGTCCATGCTACGCTCGACCGCAGCAAAGCACAATGAGCAGGATCATCCAGACCGGATTTCCTCGGCATTAGCCCTTGTCTCCATTATGGCTAACGTCATGGCTGCATTCGGCCCTACACTTGGAGGCATTCTTGTCGGTTCTGTCGGTTGGCCGTCTATTTTCTGGATCAACATTCCCATTGCATTGGCTACATTATTTATTGCTCGACTATGGCTGCCCAAAGACCAAGACCGGCAAGCAGCAAGCAGCGAAGATGCCTTCCCGGCCTCCACACCAAACATTTGGTCACGTATCGATATTCCGGGAATCACTCTCTTTATGATCATGCTTACTACTCTAATGTTGTTTCTGTTGTCCTTGTCAAAAGGAATGTCATGGTGGCTTCTTGGCTGCGCAATCATATCCATGCTTGCACTTGTGATATGGGAGAAGCGGGCAGCCAATCCGTTTCTTAACTTACAGATGCTCACTTCCAACCGCCGATTGCGGTCTGTGTATTTTCAGTATATTGGAGTGAATATTGTATTCTATTCCCTATTCTTCTGTATCCCGCTATGGCTCAGTCAAGTGAAAGGCTTTGATCCGAAAACCACCGGCTTGCTAATGCTGCCATTAGCTGGACTAGGTATAATCATGACTTCCGTGGCAGTCAAGTGCAACAAGCGTTTCGGCTACCGTACAACGATTATCGCTGGCAATGGTCTTCTTGTACTCAGTACGTTGCTTCTGCTGCTTTTGGGCGATAACAGCTCTATCCTTATAATTGTTCTGATTAATGCAATGCTTGGCATTCCTAATGGGTTCAACAATATGGGGCTGCAAACTGCTTTATACGTTGTAACTCCAGCGCAAGAGACCGGAGCTGCTTCCGGCTTATATGTCACATTTCGTTCAATCGGGTGCATCTTATCCACCAGCTTGCTGGGACTTACCTTCGGCGGTGCGATTACATCAAGCGGACTGCACACCATTGGGCTTATAACAGCGGGACTTTCTGTTGTCTTGTTGGTAACCAGCTTATCCCGCAAATTGATATAAACGAGCACTGAAAAAAGCTTGTCCGAATCATCAAAAATGCCCCGGAATCCTTATGGATTTCGGGGCATTTTTCAAGTAAGTACCGCAATTTTATCCCTTTTATTGATGCGTCTTCCACATGCATTCTGTCATTTCAAGCTCGCTAAAAACAGCCTCAAAAGAAGATTGCTCCGGACTGCAGGCATATACGCCAAATTGAATTTCTGCTCCGCCTTCGAACATATGAAAGATACGCATTTGTTTATAAGTGATTCCGTCATAGGAATTTTCAATACAATAATCACTTTCACGACGGCTTAATCGGTAGTACATCGTCTTTACATTTGCCGGGATGTCCGTTGTCGCCCAATCCGAAAACCCATGGTTGGTAACGACACTTCCTAACCGTTGATAGTCATCATTTTCAAATTCAATAGACGCTTTAAACCAGTTTTCGCTGTTCTGATAAAGGATAACGCCGCACTGGTCATAACGATGTTTACTGTTAAACTCCGTCTTCACAACAAATGAAAAGTAAGGCTCGACTGTTTTCAGCAATAAAGCGGGGGCGGAATCATTTTGAAAACCGTAATAGGTTCGCTGCCAAAAATCGGTTCCCGGCTCCGTTGTAATTGTAACCTTATAAGGTTCGACGGCATACTTTTTCGGTTCATTAAGCCAAAATGTATGTTGTAATTCATATTTCATTGTATAGGTCTCCTTATTCATAAAAATCGGTTTGAGACTATGCTCCTCAAAAATAGTATGACCTGAATCTACGAGGTTTGCTAGTCTCCATTATTAATTACAATTTTTCCTCGTACCTTATGAGCTTCAATCAGTATATGAGCATCAGCTATTTGAGCAAGTGGAAAAACATGCTCAATGACAGGTATGACACTCCCCTGCTCGCACCTCGTCTCCTACTTTGAAGTTCTTCACCTGCGATCCGCATTCGGTTATGATACCAGAGAAATCAGCGCCAATAATACGCGGGAAACGCCAAGGTCGATGCCTTGAGCATTTTTTGATAGGGGTATAGCCTAAGCTTTCATCTTCTCCAAACAGCTTAAAATAAAGGCTTCCTCCCGCCCCAG
Organism: Paenibacillus liaoningensis; assembly: GCF_059609455.1. Lineage (NCBI taxonomy): Bacteria > Bacillati > Bacillota > Bacilli > Caryophanales > Paenibacillaceae > Paenibacillus > Paenibacillus liaoningensis. The sequence continues at coordinate 122,182 of NZ_JCAALU010000007.1, read as the reverse complement.
ATTGTCCTGCAGCTTAGCGTAGATGCTGCAGGACAGCTTCTCGTCCTCTTTAAATCTGTATTTAATCACTAAATTTCGCATGGACAAGTACCGCTGCTTTAAATCCACGCTAGTGTCTAGCAATCGCTGGTCGTATAGCATATGCCCATGATCCATTAAATAGGCAAGGCGCTTTTCCATTAAAAGTTTGTGCTCATACAGCAGGTGATACGCACGCAGGTCAAATCTTCTATATTCAGCTGATGAGGTATCCATATTCTGTGGATCTGTAAGAAGCCGCTGCAGCGCTTGAAATCCGAATTCGAACGGCTGCTCCACCACCAAATCAAACGTAGGTTTGGAGTATAAATAATTTTGCATGCCAGCAGCAATTTGTTCCATATTAATATGGCATTCAAAGTCCGTGTTGCGCTTCAAAAAGCGAATTTCTGTATAGAAATCGTATTTATCGGACGCACACCAATAACCCTCCTCCAACTCCGAAAAAGGGCATTCCGCCTTTATAAACTGCTCCACAAAGTTGTCTGCGACAAGCGCCATATCCTTGTCCAAATCATATCCGTAAATTAATAGCTCATGCATATGATGACCATTTTTGTACGAATCTGTCAAGGATATATAATACCGGTCTACGAAAATATGTACATAATAGCCAAGATCTATCGACTCGATAATGACATCCTTTAATGATTTTCCCCATTTGGCAATGACTATTTCCTGAGGAAGCTGATTATAGGATAGGCCAGGACAGATTTTGAGCAGGATATGGTGATTGTCAAAAGCGAACATTTCCCATAAATAAGCATATCTGATTTGAATAAAGTTATTGAATACCCACCGCCATAACGGTTCGCTTATGATGGAAAACAAGATTCCGTATGGGGTGTACGTGCTAACTTCCGGTTCCTGAAGGTAAAGCGCTTTTCTTGACATGACCTGCCTCCATCCGCTGTGTAATGGCCCTTTCAGACTGCTGCCCTAAAAAATATGGCAGCCTGCATCGACATGGAGAACTTCACCTGTAACCCCTCTTGATAGGACGCTTAGCAAAAACATCGCCGCATCTCCTATTTCATTCTGGTCAATATTGCGCCGAAGCGGCGCCTGCTGCTCCATGGCCGTCAGCTTATCTTGAAAATCAGCAATCGCTGAAGCTGCCGATGTGAGCACCGGTCCAGCCGAGACGGCATTCACACGAATGCCATGCTTGCCTAAATCCTCAGCCAAGTAGCGAACGCTCGCTTCGAGCGCGGCCTTCGCAACGCCCATAACATTATAATTTTTCACGACACGACCAGATCCTATATAGGTTTGCGTCACAATGGCGCCCCCCTCTTTCATTAGGCCGCGAGCCTGCTTGGCCATTGCCACTAATGAAAAGCTGCTGGCGTTTTGCGCCAGCAGGTAGCCTTCTCTCGTCGTGTCGATATATTCTCCTTGAAGTTGATCCGCATAGGCGATAGAATGCACGAGACCATGAATCGTCCCGACCTGTTCTCCAATGGTGCTGAATGCCTCTTCAATGCTCGCATCATTCAGTATATCGCATGGAACAACAGCTGCCGCCTCTATTCCGTGCTCCTGAAGCAGCTTCGTCAGTTTACGCAAAGACTTATCCTTTCGGTAAGTAAACACAAGCCTTGCTCCTTCTCGATGAAGCGATTTAGCAACTCCCCACGCTAAACTTTTCTCATTAGCAACGCCTGATACGACAATGGTACGGTCTTTCATCAGCATCAGCTCTATCTCCTCCAAGCAAGGTTATATTCCTTTATGCAACTAGCTGTTAATGATTATTGGAGCATGGAAAGCAGGCTTTCCAGCTCCTCATAATCCAGTTCTTTAAAGATGGGCTCCGTCTGCTGGAAGGTGCATAGTGCCAGCGCATGATCCTCATCTGCAAAGGTTTGCATAAAATAAGCGGCAGACGCCCCTGCTTCAAGGCTTGCCGCCACTTCACCGTCCTCCTTGACTAAGAAAGAGAAGGAGTCAAGCGGGATCGACATTCCTTTGCCTACTGCCTTGATATAGCTTTCCTTCAACGTCCACAGCTGGTAAAAATACGTGAGCTGGCGGCTGCCAGCCAAACTCATCAGCATCTCATATTCAACCGGAGCAAAGAACCGCTCTGCAATCGACAAGTCTTGCGGCTTCATGCGCTCAACGTCAATTCCGACCGGGCAGTCGCCGAAGGCGCAGACTACCCAGTCCCCGGAATGTGACACATTAAACTCGCAGTCGATGGTAGCGTTATCTAGCAGCGGCTTGCCAAACTCATTTTTGTAGAAAGAAAGCTCATTATTCGATAACTGCCACCGCTTGCAAATCGCAAGACGGGCTAAAATCTCACCCGTCAGCGATCGATAAGCGTCAATCGGCCGGCGAAAGCGGCGGACAGCTTCCCGCTTGCTTTCTGAAACGTATTTCAGCATAACGGGGTAAAGCGCCTCAGCTTTCCTCTCATCCAGCCGCAGCATATAAACCTCAATCATGGATAAACTCCTATCGGGAAATTTTTTCTGCTAGACGTGAAGGAGCAAGATAGTCGTTTAATTCATAATACATGCCCGTCTCGTCAATAATTTGATGGAACCAGCGTGTCTGCTCTTCTACCGAAACCTTCTTCGTATCCAAAATGATTTTCAGCAAATCGAGCGCTGTTCTCATTTGTTCCAAAGCTGGCTTCTCCCCTGTCTCCTCAAGACGATCCTGGATCTCCTGAATTTTGCGGTACGACTTCACAACCTTCTCCTGGTACTCCTCATTATCCCAGTTTTGGTTAAGGGTAGCTACTGCGACAGCCAGGCTTCGCGTAATAATCGTCGGGATATGCTTTCTTAGACCCGGATAAGCGGCTAAAATTTGCTCGATTTTTTTGCGATCCTCCTTCGTGCCATAGCAGAGTGCTTCAATTCCATCCACGTTCGCCTTCACCATATTGGTCAATACATTTTTAGGTCCCATTTCAACCGTAAGTGTAACGCCTTTATGTTTAAAATATTGCATCGTACGTTCCCATTGTACCGGGCTAGTTAAATGCAGCGCAAGATTTTGCGCTACTTTCTCCGAATGTGCCATCGGCTCGGCATTGCGGTTCGTAATGACCGGATATTTGAAAAAACCGTACTCCAGCCCGGACAATTTGTCCAATAATTGGTCAGCCATCGGCTGCATGAAGCTGCAGTGGAACGGTGCACTCGCAAGCAGCGGCGTTGCCAGCCCGCCATGATTCGCGAGCCTATCCTCTAGTTCCATAACCGCATCGCTTTCCCCCGAAATCGCGGTTTGATTCGGCGTATTATAGCAGGACACCCAAACCTGACGGCCCTCCTGCTCCATCGCTTTGCACTCATCCACAACCAGCTTTCGCTCAACGCCATCAATAATGGACATGGCTCCAACATCGCTTGACGCAACCTCGTCGGTCATTTTTCCCCGTTCGTGCAGCAGCTTCACCGCATCGGAAAAACGAATCGCTCCCGCGCAAGTAAACGCCGCATATTCGCCAAGGCTGTGCCCGGCAAGAAATTGCGGAACAATACCAATCTCCTGCATATAAACGCGGAAGCTGGCTACGCTTGATACGAGTATGGCAGGCTGGGCATTTTTTGCTTTGGACAGCTCTGCAAGCGAGCCTTCAAAGCAAAGCTTAGCCAAATCATAGCCAAGCACATCGTTAGCTTCCTCGAACGTTTGCTTCACGATCGTATATTGGTCATAAAGACCTTTCGACATGCCGACAAAATGAGAGCCTTGACCCGGGAACAGAAACGCCATTTTTTCCATTATTACTTCCTCCAATATCATATTAGCCGTATTTTTTCCGTAAACAGGCACGCACGACCACTTAACCTGCTATCCTGCTTCAGCTATACCCTCTAGCCGATGTTCATCGTGAACCTGTTTTGTTTATTCATCCATTCATTCAACACGGCTGATTAAGGTGAGATAGTCTGGAGCGCTTTGCAGATGGGCAGCATCATGCTCGAAAATGAGCAGTCCGTCCCGCTCCTCCACTTCCTTAAATCCAGCAAATTTATACGTAAGCAGCATCATGCGATTACGGTCAGTAGGCACGAACTCAGCGCGCAATACCGCTCCCGCATCATGCGCCATCCTGGCGATGTATTGAAGCATGACGCTGCCTACGCCTCTGGACATGACACGGCATGACATTAACAGCAGCTTCAGCGTCCAAATATTATCCTTGCATTCAAGCAGCGTTAAGCCGATCTTGCCGTACGTGCCGTATTTATCCTCCAATTCGGAAATAAACAGCTTATGGTTCGGTGAATGGCGGAATGCATCCAATTCCTCATAGGAATACGTGTAGCCCGTTGCATTCAGCTGATGAGTTCTTACCGTCAGCTCCTCCGCCCGCTTCAAATCGTCTCCCTCAACCGAGGAAACCGTAAATACCATACTTAGCGAAGCGAGAAACTCCTCCTGTGAGCCATCGAAGCTGGCTTCAACTTCATTGCGTACGATATCGCTCATGTAAAGGCTTCTGCGGTTCCGGGAGTCCTCAGTAACAAAGGTTGGATTAAATTCCGGCCTTTCAAGCAGCCCTTCTGTCTCCGCAGCATCTATGCACAGGACGTCTGGATGGTTGAAGCTGACCTCCTCCCGCTCAAACGGCTGATCATCGATAAACGCAATCGTATCCATCCCGATATTAATCGATTCGACGATCGTCTTAATCGAAGAAGATTTGCGGTTCCAGCTGATTTGAGGGTAGATGAAATAATGATCAATCCCGAGCTCTCTCAATTTCTCCATCGCCACTTCATGCTCATTGCGGCTGGCAATGGACTGCAGGATGCCTCGCTCATCCAGCGTTTTGATGACGTTGACAATATCGCTTCGCAGCTCAACGGTTGTATCCTCCATTAAAATACCGTTCCAAATCGTATGATCCAAATCCCACACGACACATTTGATTTTACGCTTGGCCGTATCCTTCTTCTCCTCAACATTGTACGCCACAGGCATTCATCTCCTTATGAATTGGCTGTTTGAGCCATTGTCCGCCCTGCTCGGCGGCTGGTCACGAACTGCTGCTCTGCAATCAGCATTTCATGCATCTGCGACGTTCCCTCGATGATTTCATTAATTTTGGCATCGCGGAAATAGCGTTCAACCGGATAGCCGCTATGGCAGCCGTTAGCACCATGAATTTGCACCGTATCGCTGGTGATTTTGCCCAGCATAGTCGAAGCAAAATATTTGGCCGTCCACGTTTCCATAATGCTGTCGGGATCGCCGCTATCGCGTAAATATCCGACTTTATAACAAAGCATTCTAGCCGCCTTCACCTGTACGGCCATTTCTGCAATCATCTTCTGAATCAATTGATTGTCCCGGAGCGGCCGTCCAAATTGGACTCTAGTGCTTCCGTATTCTAGAGAAGCCTCCAGACAGGCCTGCGCCAAACCGACACAACCGCACGCTATAGTGTACCTGCCGTAATCGAGACAAGGCAGCGCGATATGAGTCAGTCCCATGCCGAGCTTGCCAAGCAAATTTTCTTGCGGAATTCGGCAGTCGGAAAGCACGACTTCGGCAATCATAGATCCCCTTGCACCGAGCAGGCCGGACATGGGCAATACCGATACTCCGATTCGCTCCCGCTCAACGAGGAATGCCGCTGGCTGGCCGCCCACTTTGGCGAAGATGAGAAACAGATCGGCAATTTGCGCGATCGTAATCCATTTTTTGCGGCCATTCAATACGTATTCGTCCCCGTCTAACTCGGCCGTTGTCTCAATACTCTTGGCATCGCTGCCGGCGTTTGGCTCCGTTAGGCCAAATGCTGCCAATGTGCTGCCGGTCGCAAGCTTCGGCAGCCAGTTGCTCTGCTGCTTCTCTGTTCCCCAGCGCAATATAGCAAGGGATACCATTCCGTGAACGGTCAACAAGCTTCTTGCGGACGAGCAGCCGCGACCCGCCTCTTCGTTAAGAATGCCTAGCGTGACGTTGTCCAGCTCCATACCGCCGTATTTTTTGGGCAGCATCGATCCCAGATAGCCAGCCTCTGCCATTTTCCTAAGCATATCTGGATGAATACGCTCCTCGCTGTCATTGAGATCAGCTAGCGGCACCATCTCGCTATCAACAAACGCGCTGAACTCATTTTGCCAATTTTCCTGTTCTGGAGTCAGTTCAATTTTCATCCTTAACCTCCCGATACTTGTGAAGACTGCTGATCAACCGCTGCTTTCTCTTGAATCAGACTGACCATCCGGTTAATGGTGCGGAAGTTGTCCAAATCCATGTCACGGCTATCGATAGTAAGCGCAAATTCCTTCTCCAGAAACATAACCAGCTGCATCGCGAACAGGGAATTGACAAATCCTAATGCGAAAATATCCTCATCATCCCCAAGCTCATGCTTGCGGAAAAACCGCGATAAAAACTTCTTGATTTTAACTTTCATTTCTTCCATTATTGGCACTCTCCTCATCCCGATTCGGGTTAATCTAGTACGAAATCCAATCATTAGCAGTCATTAGCATGCATGATTACGCATTAATACGTATAAAACCCTTGACCGCTCTTGCGGCCATGCAGCCCCGCGTCGACCATTTTCCTAAGCAGCGGACAGCAGCGGAACTTCGAGTCCTGATAGCTTTCATAAAGGACATTCAAGGAATGCACGACCGTGTCCAGACCGATCAAGTCAGCCGTTTCGAGCGGCCCCATCGCATGTCCGTAGCATTTTTTAAAAATTTCATCGACTTCCTCTGCCGACGCCACCTGATCCTGCACAACATAAGCAGCTTCATTCATAAACAAATGGGAAATACGATTGGATACAAAGCCCGGATAGTCGTTAACGACGATCATTTCCTTGCCCATGCTGCCCATAAGTCCATCGACCGCACGGATACATTCCTCAGAGGTATGAAAGCCACGAATGACCTCGACCGTTTTTTTGGTTGGCACCGGATTCATAAAATGAGTGCCGATAACCTGCGGCGCACGTGTGGTCACGGCGGCCAGCTTTGTAATGGAGATGCAGGATGTGTTAATCATAAAAATGCAATCTTGCTGGCAGATGCCATCAATAAGCTCGTAAATGCTGCGCTTGACGTCCCAATTTTCCGTAGCGTTCTCAATGACAAAGCTGACGTCGCTGAGATTATGATGCTCCATCGTAAATACGATGCGATCCATAATTTGCTCTGAAGCCTCCAAGTTTCCCGAGGAGCCGAACAGCCCACGGAATCGCAGCTGGGTGGCAATTTCCTCCCTCGCCTGTTCAAGCTTCGCTTGCTCAATGTCTACAAGCACCACCGATAAGCCTGATTGGGCGAGCGCTTGGGCAACCCCTCTTCCCATTACACCTGCTCCGATTACCCCGATTTTCACAGCGATCTCCACTTCTTTCTTCATTGGATTTTAATAGGTCTGCTCCCTAGCCAGCTAGCCGGCCAGCAAGATAGCAAGACAGCCTTCCTGCTGGCTAGCAAAATGTTGTCTAGTAAGTCGATTGGGTACCTTCCAGCTCAAACGTCTGGGGATGTATGCCCACAAGCTTTGCCGCATATTCGCGTTCCAGCGCGAGTGCCGAATCCAGCTGCTGGTTCAGCATAACGGCAGATTTGGCGCTTAATTTGGCGGCAAACACCGCTTTTGCCACTAGAGCCCGAATTTGCTTCCAAGCTTCCAGGCTCTCTTCAACCGCGCCTTGCAGCTCCATATACCCACCGGCTAATTTCTCATAGCGATATAGGTCTACGAGCTTGGCATTTACAATTTGATTAAGCGTATCAAGCAAGCTTTCGCCATAATCTTTGATCAGTTGCCCATCCCGCAGCGCTTGTTTAACCTTCTCTAGAAAGCTGTACAGCGACTGCATGCTGCTGTCTAGAAGCTGCTGGCGATGTGCCGCGGCGGAAGCAGTCGTTTCTACTAAGCTATCTGTTTGAGGCACTACATCATCGGAATGAATAGCTGAAAATTCATAATAAACAGGTATTTCGCTTCCAAAATGGTCCATAAAGCCAAGATGCCCCTGCAGCGCATCCTCGTAGCTCACCCATCTTTTCTCATAGGTCAGCCTTTCAATATGGTCATGCTCTATGACGCCGAACATCTGCCTGCTGTCATCAAAGCCGAATACGAGCCATGAATGCGGCCAATGCTGCTTTTTGTACGTTTCAGCCCGGTTTGAGGCGTAGTAGCAGTCAATTCGTACAATAACCGGCTTATTGCTGAGGACAGCTCGCTTGAGCTCCTCGATTACGGAATGTCCGACCGTTCTCGTTTCCGTCCGAATGCCTAATCCTAGCAAAAGCTGCTCTATTGGCCTTGCCGCTGCGTAATCTACCTGAAAGTGAACCGTATCCTCATCATATCGATAGATAACCGTATCATTGGCGAGAATCGGCAGCAGGCTTTGCTGGTAGTAGGACAGAATGGGAAACAGCGAGTGATAGAAGCACTCCTTGTAAAATAAATCGTTAAACGGTTGGATCCGTTCATCATGCTTGAGCGTCAGCAATGCCGCACTAGCAAATGATTCAGATTCAAATGCCGCTCGGCTTTTTGGCGAAAAGATTGCTGCTCCTGCTCCTTCGCCATTCATCCGCCGCAGAAAGCCCCTAATCGTCGGGTAGCGGTAAATCTCCTCGCTTTCGAAGGAAAATCCCGCTTTCTCCAGCTCTACCTCCAGCTTCAACGCTTTTAGCGAATGGCCGCCGACATTAAAGAAGTCGTCGGTTACGCCAATCGTCTCTACCTCCAGCACAGCCTTCCAAATGCGGAGCAGCTTCTCCTCCTGCTCATCTGCTGGCGGCTCGCCGATGGAAAGTCCGCTGACCTTTTCATAAGGGCTGGGCAGCTGCTTCCGGTCTATTTTCCCGTTTGGTGTATATGGAAGCTCGCTCAGCGGAATATAGAATGAGGGCAGCATATAATCAGGCAGCCGGGAAGCTATTGCGCTTCTTATGCCTTCCGCCAACAGAGCCGCCGTGGAAACATAGTAGGCGCAAAGAATGTGGCTTCCTTCACCATCCTCCTGTGCAATGCACACAGCCGCTTTAATCTGCTCTAGGCTTAATAGGGCAGATTCGATCTCGCCAAGCTCGACTCTAAACCCTCTAATTTTCACTTGATGATCCATGCGCCCCAGAAATTCAATATCCCCGCCGGGCAGCCTTCGTGCCAGATCGCCTGTCCGGTACATCTTCCCACCGTTTCCATAAGGACATGGTACGAATTTGTCAGCCGTCAGCTCCTCCCGCTTCCAGTAGCCCATCGCGACGCCGTCTCCGGCGATACAAAGCTCTCCAGCCACGCCTTCCGGCAGCAGACGCAGAAGCGGGTCGACAATATACATTTGCGTATTGGCGATAGGTGCCCCAAGCGTTATGCCGCTCGCATTCGTCACATCCTTGACAGAGGACCAAACCGTAGTCTCTGTTGGGCCGTACATATTGTAAATGCTTGCCCCGCCGCACCGTTCCCGAAGCTGGTGAAGCAGCTCATCGGGGAAGGCTTCCCCGCCTACCATAAGCGTCGTTATCTGCTCCAAGCCTGCTTCTGCCGAATTATCGTTCAGCAGCAGTTGAATCCGGGAAGGCGTCGCCTGCAGCAGCTCGATCCGATTGTGCGCAAGCCACCGCTGGAGCATGGCCGGATTATGCTGCTCCTCCTCGCCCGCAATAACAACAATTAGTCCCTGCGTCAGCGGCAGGAGTGTCTCCAGCACGAAAATATCGAAGCAGAGCGTCGTAACGGCAGCAATGGTTTTTCCTTCTGTGAAGGCAGGGATTCGGCCTGTAATGCCCGTTATAAAATTAACGACTGCCCTGTGCGGAACCAGCACCCCTTTCGGCAGGCCAGTAGAGCCGGACGTATAGATTAAATAAGCGGCATCCTCCGGGTCATTCACATTTGAAAGCAGAGGATCGAGCTCTCCATATACCCGATTGTCGTCGAGATTGACGGTTTCCCCCTGAAAATCAACATGGCTGATCAATCCATCCTGTGTAAGCAGGACGCCTGCGCCGCTATCGGCCAGCATATGCCTAATCCGGTCCGGCGGATAAGCCGGATCAATAGGCAAATAGGCGCCCCCAGCCTTCAACACCGCCAAAATCGCGATCATCATTTCCAAAGACCGATTCGTCATGACAGCGGCAACTCGGTGCCTTCCAATGCCCTTGCTGCGAAGCAGGCAAGCGAGCCGGTCCGAACGATCCTTAAGCTCCCCGTAAGTAAGCTCCATCCTGCCAAAACGCAGCGCGGTCCAATCCGCAGTATTCATCGCTTGGCTGTCAAACAGCTCATGTACCGTTTTATCCTTTGGATAACGTATAGCCGCCGGATTTAACCGCTCAAGCGACTCTATTTCCCCCTGTGAAAGCAAGCGTATCTGGTTCAGCGGAATATCCGTTTGCTGAATCACCTCTTCCAGAAAACCGACAAAATGATCAAACATCCGTTCCATATATCGCTGCGAATACATGGAACGTTCATAGAGCAGCTCCAGCTGCAGGCGATCGCCCTCCATAATGAAATAAAAGGTAACCGCAGCTTTCGAGTCCTGCATGTATAAAGGAGCATGCAGCGTATTCAGGGCAACGACCGTTTTGAAGGCAGGGACCGCTGCTTCGGGATTGTGCTTAAGCAGTCTGATAATGGCTTGGAAGGGAATGTGCTTGTACTTCCTTGCCTCCTGCACCGTTTGGCTAACTTGCTGTATATATTCTTTGAACGGCAATGCTTCATCGACATGCACCTGCAGGGCGATCAGCCGGTTGGGGGCAGTGTTTTCTACCGTTTGTTGTCCGGATGGCATGCCAGTGGTCACGATCCGTTCCCCCGTATATCGATGAAGCAAATAGAGTACACCTGAAAGCAAAAACGCATACAAGCCTTGCTGGGAGTACCTGCATAAGGGCAGCAGCCGTTCGGTCAATTCAGGCGGAATCGGGCCTTTGACCAAATCGACCGCTCCCGGGCGCAAGCCAGCATCCTTGAGGTCGCCCTCAAAAGCATTCGGCTCAGCGGAAGGATCAAGCTTGCTAAGCCAATACTCTCTCTCCTCCTGCCATTTGCCGCTCGTCAACAGCATATTTTCCGAATAGGAATCCATATCCATTCCCTCCCTTCTTTTCTACATGGTTGATGGGGATGGCCGCCTAAAAATTAAAGGAGATTTCCTCATCATCCTCATATAACGGCTCCTCGGTTCTACCGCTGGCCAGTTCAATGTTCTGCAGAAGGATATCGGGCTGCTTCGCGATAGCCTCAAGAATGCTCAAGTAATCCTTCAGCATTCGCTCCGCTGTCTGTCGATCATACAGCCGCATGTTGTACTCCAGCCTCAGGCGAAGCATCCCGCCCTGCTCCATAGCCTCCAGCGTCAGTTCATAATCGGTCAGATTATAAACTTCATCGATAGAATGGCCAATCGCCCTTTCATCAACAGGAACATTTTGATAAATAAACACCGTATCGAACAGCGGGTGGCGGTTTGCGCTTCGCTTTACATTCAAATGATGGATCAGCTCGTCAAGCGGGTAATCCTGATTGTCGAAAGCCTGCACTGCGCTTGCTTTTATATGTTCCAAACAGCTTAAGAAGGTCAGTTCCTTACGGGGAGCAAGCCGCATCGCCAGCATATTGATGAACATGCCGAGAATTTTGTCCATTTCCCGCTTTGGCCGTCCCGTAACCGGTGATCCGATGACCAGGTCGTCTTGCGCGGAATACTTGGACAGCAGCACGGCATAAGCGGCAAGCAGCAGCATATACATCGTCGCTCCAGATACGCTTGACTGCTGTTTCAGCTTTTCCGTCAGCTCACGGTCAACCAAGCTCATGACGATACCGCCCTCAAAAACAAAATGCTCGGGCCTTGGCTGATCTGTCGGCAGCCGCAGCACAGGGATTTCGCCCGTAAACGTCTCTTCCCAGAAAAGCTGCTGGCGCTTCATTTGCTCCGTCTGCATGAAGGAGAACTGCCATTCCACATAATCCTTGTATTGGTACGGCAGGGCCGGCGGCGATTCACCTTTGTACAGCTGAACAAGCTCCCGCATGAAAATTTCCATGGATACGCCATCTGTAATAATGTGGTGGGCATCGTAAAGCAGATAATATTTTTCCTCCTCGACCTTCACGAGGCCAAGCCGGAAAAACGGCGGTTCATTCAAATTAAACGGCTGCTTGAACCGATTAATAATGTCTTTCGCCTCAGCTTCATCTGCCTCCCAGTACCCCATCTCGAATGGGACTTGTTCCCTGATTACTTGGACAATTTCCCCATCCATGCTCGTAACAGCTGTTCGCAGCAACTCATGCCTATCAATCATGCGGCGCACAGCCAGCTCCATCCGCTCGGGCTCCACCCGGATGTTCAGCACCGAAACTCTGAACTGATTGGCGCTTGTCAGCTGCGGCTCCCGTTTAAAGCCAAGGAACATGCGTTTCTGGGCATGGGATGCTGGATAGTACGGCTTAATAGCTGCATTCTGCATAGGCGGATACTGGCTCGAGCGGATGGGGTCCCGACTGGCGGATTGCTTTTGCAGATGCTCCGCCAATTGAACGACAGTCGAATATTCGAATAGATCGCTGATCGTCACCATTTCGAACGTATGCGTCTCAATCTCGCCCTGGAGCTTCATTAATACGAGTGAATCTGCACCCATTTCAAAGAAATTGTCATAGATGTCGATCTCCTCATAGCCGAGGACAAGCTTGCAGCATAAGGCAAGCTTCTGCTCCAGCTCAGAGTAGCTGCCGGCCTCCCGGCCAAGCATGACAACGCCTTCCGCGCTGCGTTCCTTCTTCTGCACATTGCCGTCGCTTTGCTTCCGCTTGCTGTCTTTCTTCGCCGCAATCCGCTTCCGAATCGAATCGGAGCAAGATACACCGGAGCGTTCAAGCAGCATAGCACCTGCGCCATCGTAGTGGATTTGTCCTATTAGCGCTCTACTTGCACCGCTTTGCAGCAAAGAAGCGAAGCCTTCAAGCGCTAGCTCAGTCGGCAGCGTCCTGAAAATCGTATCGAATACGTGCCCGCCATCAAAGGCCATCCCAGTCTCTTTCCACGTCGTCCAGTTCACAGTAAGCGTACGCCCGCCTCTTCTTTGCCGATAAGGAGCATAAGCATCCAAATAGGCGTTGGCTGCCGCATAATCCCCTTGCCCGAAGGCACTGAATATGGTCGCGACTGACGAGAACATAATAAAGAAATCAAGTTTCTGGTCTTTCGTAAGCGCATCTAGCACCCATGTGCCATACACCTTCGGAGCGTAGATGGCATTGAACATATCATCGCCTCTGTCAGCAAGCGGCCCGTCATTCGAGACGCCCGCACCGTGCACGATGCCCCGTATTTGTCCATACTTGCTTTTCAAATCAGCAATAACCTTCTCCATAGCGCTATAGTCGGCTGCATCGGCACTGATGCATTCTACCGTCGCACCAAGCCTCTCCAGCTCCTTCACTATGCGAAGCCGCTTTCTAAGCTTGTCTGAAGCCTCGCTGCCTTCTAAAACAGCTTGCCATTCCGAGCTCGGCGGCAGCGGAGTGCGGCTAATCAAAGCCAAATTGACCTTGCTCTGAGCTGCAAACCACTTTGCCACTTCCAGCCCAATGCCGCCTAAGCCGCCTGTAATCAGGTATATCCCTTGCTCCTGCAATTCCAAGCGGCGGCTGGTTTCTAACTGAACGTCTCGCAGCTCAGCAAATATTTCGGTATATCTGTCACCGTTTCGAAGCGCGACACCATACACGTCATTGGCCTGAAGCTCTCCGATTATCTGTCCGAGCGGAACCGATTCCTCTATATCCATATATTTGCATGACACATTTGAGAGCTCCTTGGCCATAACCTTGCCCATGCCGTAAACAGAAGCATGATCGGGTATAAGCAGCTTCTCTGCGCCGGTAGCTTCTACAGCATTTCTAGTGAGGATATGCAGCGCAAGCGGCTGCTGAATTTCCGCCTGCACCAGCGCTTTTGTCAAATAAAACAGACTGTAGGCACCGCTTGCCTGCCGCCGCTTAAGCGTCTCCAGCGAATCGCTGACGTCATGTGCGTCCAGCGCCAATAGATGAATGATTTGGCCAAACGGCACATCCTTCAATGCTTGCATAAGCTGGAGATAGCTTGCCTTGGAACCGTCTATCTGGTAGCCTTCGCCGTTAGAATTTGCTGTGCAGCCAAAGGGCCCATCATCCTCTGCAAGCTTCACCTCGATAACGAGCCTGCCGCTTTCCCGCAAGGATGCAGAAATGGTCTGTCCGACTCCCGCCGCATCCATAAATACGACGGCTGCTCCGTCAATGCCGGATGGTTCGGGGCTTCTGCTGCACTTGCGCCACTGCATGGCGTAGTGCAGCGCAGCTTCAGCACCATCCTTTTCGCCCCGCTGCGGCATATTAAGATCAAGCCAGCAGCGCTGTTTCTCAAAGGCGTAGGTTGGCGCATACGTTTTGCAGCGGGCTTCGCCTTGATACAGCTCCTCCCAATTGACATCCGCGCCGCGGACATACAGGCTGCCAATGTCATGGAGCAGTTGCTTGTCCTTTTTTCCGGTGCCGATAAATTGCCGGACCTTCTCGGAAGCGGTGCGGGTCAGCTCCGCATGCTGCGGCTTTTTAATTTCATTTTCAGCCAGAACCTGCTTATTGCCGGAGACAACCTTATGCCTGCCGTAGCGGATATCATCGTGAATGGTTTCATCAAGAGAATGGTCTGCTAACAGAGCGACTTTGCGCATTAGGTCGGCGGCATCCTCGAAAATGATGGCAATGCGGTGCGCATAATGCCCCCGGCCGGTGTTAGCCGTATAGCACAAATCCCGCAGCGGGATTTGTGCTTCCCGGTTTAAGTACTGCTCGTAGCCAGATACGATTCCAAGCAGCGGCGCGATGCTTTTGGCCGATATCGCAAGGACATGAGGCAGCCCAGCGTATACATCGTCTGCGCGCTCCGACTGCTGCGGTGGAGCATACTCCTCTAGAACAATATGGCAATTGGTTCCACTCAGGCCGAAGGCGCTGATGCCCGCTCTGCGTGGATGCTCCCCAGCCTCCCACTCCCGCAATTGGGTGTTGACATAGACTGGCGAATCGCTAAAGCCAATCGTTGCATTAGGGCGGTTGAAATGGGCCGTAGCCGGTATTTTGCGATGCTTTAACGACATAGCGGCTTTGATAACACCGGCAATGCCGGCACATTCGTACAAGTGGCCCACGTTCGTCTTAACGGTGCTGACTGCGCAAAATTGCTTGCGGTTCGTATGCTTTCGGAACGCCCTGTACAACCCTTCTATTTCGAGCGGATCGCCAAGCCTTGTTGCTGTTCCATGCACCTCAATGTAAGACAACGTCTCTGGATCAATGCCTGCGTCCTGCCACGCCTTAAGCAGCACCTCAGCCTGGGCAGCCGAATTGGGAGCGGTTATACCGATGGAAGTGCCGTCCTGGTTAATGGCACTCCCTTTTATAACAGCATATATCCGGTCCCCATCCTTTACGGCCTGGCTAAGCGGTTTTAGCAAAACAGCAGCACTGCCCTCTCCCCAGCCAGCACCCTCGGCCTCAGCGTCAAACGTTCGCGTTCGTCCGTCCACCGCTTCAACTCCCAGCTTCAGGCCTGAGTTGTCGATCGGCAGAAGATTAAGCCTGATGCCGCCTGCAATCGCCATTTTGCAATCGCCGTTATGAATAGCTTTGCTGGCTAGATGAATCGCAACCGACGAGGAGGAGCAGGCTGTATCCAAAATGAGCGTCGGCCCCTTCAAATCAAGCATGTAGGAAATTCTCGTCGGAAGCATGGCGGCAATGTTGCCTGTTAATGCCGTTGCTGCTGATTCCGGCTCGGTTTCCAGTATCATGGAATGATAGCTCGAGCTGCTGGAATAGCCGACGTATACGCCTGTATGGCTTCCAACAAGCTTATTCCCGCCATAGCCAGCGTCCTCAATCGCTTCCCAGGCCGTTTGCAAAAAGATGCGCTGGGAAGGATCCATCAGAGCGGCCTCATTGGGCGTAATGCGGAAAAAGCTGTAGTCGAAGGAAGCTATATCGTGCATGTACGCGCCCGGCGAATATTTTAATTCCCAGCCCATTTCATCCAGCATATTGGTCAGGTAGCCGTCAATGTCAGCACTTCTCTCTTTCGGAAAAGCTCCTACTAAATCAACGCCGGAGGCGATTTGCCGCCAGAACTCCTCTGAGGAGTCAGTGCCCGCAATATGGGAGGCCATCCCGATAATGGCGATGTCCTCCTTGCGGCTCTCCTCTTGCACTGCCTGCGCCTGCCTAAGCAGCGTGACCATGCGGATGGCATCTTCTTTTTCGATTTTTCCTTCGGTAGCTCTCTTGAGAATATAGTGGTAAAGCTTATCCATAGCCTTTTACCCTCCGGGCGTCCAAAGTTGCTGCGCCAATTACTTTTTCCTCGTATCGCTGCTGTTCTGGCCGGTTTTCGTCAGCTGGTCAATCGCTTGTTCAATGGATAGTGTGCCATTGCCCAGTTCCTCCATTAGCCGCTTCGTATCTTCCTCCAGGCTTGCTCCTGCACTTACCTGCTGCAATACTTGCGACATCTCGCGGTCGTACGCAAGATGTTCCAGAGCTTCTGTGCCTGCTGCATTCTGCTCCTCTTCATCCTCCCGCATATACTGCTGCAGCTTGCTGACGGAAGTGTATTCAAACAAATCCAGCAATCTGACCTTGCCCGGATAATGCTTTTCCAGAGAAGCGTGAACTCTGCCAAGCAAAATCGAGTCGCCGCCAAGCTCGAAGAAATTATCGTCCATGTCGATTTCATTAAAGCCAAGAACCTGGCAATAGATTTCCGCCAGCTTCGTTTCCAGATCGGTGTAATCGCCGTCTTTTCCAGTAAGCTTGATTTCGCCCTCGAAGCGTCTTTGCGAAGCCAGCTGCCTGGCCTCCCACCGTTTCTGGGACCCCGTTATGGCAGCATCAATCGGCGCATCCAGGAGCTGCGGAACGAGACCAAGCTCCCACAGCAGATCCGAGCCGTAGTTAAGCTCCCCAATTAAAACGTTCGATACGCTCCGGTTCAAAGCTTCGTCCAAACCGCGCATAGCCACTGCTGTAGGAAGTGCCTTGAAGGCGCCGTCTGCATTGACGCCGAACTCCACCGCCATACCGGTTTCCTTCCACGCAACCCAGTTGATGGACAGCGCTTTTTGCTGGTTCAACGTTTTGTATTTGGCAAATGCATCCAAAAACGTATTAGCTGCACAGTAATCCCCTTGCCCCGGCACTGCGAAACGCGAGCTCATGGAGGAGAACATGAGGAAGAAATCAGGCCGATCCTGCTCGGTCAGCTTGTCGAGAATCCACGTTCCGAACACCTTCGGATGGACGACCTCGTTGAACACCTGCTCTTCCTTCAAATAAAGGAAGCCATCACCGCCTACACCGGCGCCATGGACAATGCCATTAATGCGTCCATAACGTGCGCGTAGCCCGCCGACCAACTCTTCCATTTGCTGCATATTAGCGATATCGAGACTGTAGCATTCGACATGTGCACCCATTGCTTCAATCTCACGTACCGCTTTTATTCTCTGGATAGCCTTGCGGTCGGTTCTGCTGTTGCGGTCGATCATATCATCCCATGTTGCTTTGTCTGGCAAAGGCGTACGGTTAATGAGCGCAATATTGACTTTCTTTCTCGCCGCCAAATATTTGGCTGTCTCAATGCCCATGCCGCCTGTCCCGCCTGTAATGAGGTAGATCCCTTCTTCCTTGACCTCGATCGGCTGCTCATTTGCCTCTTGCACGCGGTATTCCTTGAAAATTTCGGCATAGCGCTCATTGTCGCGAAAAGCGACCATATAATACGACGGTGCTGCCCCTATTTCGCGTATAATCGTATCCAAACTCGTTGCTTCATCGATATCAATAGCGCGGCACAGCATGCTCGGCAGCTCTTGCCTTGCGGATTTTCCGAGTGCCAGGAGCGGTGCATTCCACGGATTGACCCGGGGTTCACGTCCGCTTACAACATCGACATAATCAGAAATGATAACCGTATCGGTTACAGCGCTTAATCCTACTTGGGCTACCGCTTTGGACAAATAAAACAGGCTGTAGACGCCTCTATACTGCGTTTCATTAAAGCTGTTCCAGTCAACCGCCATGCCTTCCGGCACGATGCTGAACAGATGGATGATTTTGCTCCACGTTGTGCCCTTGTTATCTTTCAGCAGCAACACATAATCGTCCACTGTACCGCTTACGTGATAGCTGCCGTCATCGAGCTTGGCATATTGCTTTCGCAAATAAACTTGAACGGTCTTGGTTCCTCTCCGGTTCCACTCAGCAGCAAGCGATTGTCCCAAGCCCTTCTCATCCATAAAGATAAGAACTGGTCCGGCCTGGCTTGTCTGCTCTGCCATCAGCTGCTCCTGTCTTACCCACTGCCCCCCGTAATACAAGCCGCCAGCCGTTACTTCAGTCACAGCCTGCTCGTATTCAGGAATCTCAACCCAGCAGCGCTCTCTTTCGAACGGGTAGGTTGGGAGGCTGATTCGATGCAGCTCTTCACCGAAGTAGAAAGGTTCCCAATCGGTTTCCACCCCTTGTACGTAAAGCTCGCAAATGTTCGGCAGGCTGCTGGCATCAGTGCGTTCCCCATCTACATAACCGTCGACCAATTGTCCGAACTGCTTCGTCATGCTTATTCGCTGGCTTTCTGTAATTTCGCCTTCGGATTTTTTCGCTTTCGTTTCCGAGACGATTTTATGGAAGCCGTAGAACAACCAAGGCTGTTTTACGTTTTCGAAACCGTATTCGTCCACTTCCGCAAGCTTCCGGTTGAAATCCTCCGCGTCGTTTACGATAAGAACCAGCCTGTGCGCGTAGTGGCCGCGTCCCGTGTTTGCGGTATAACAGGCGTTGCGGAAGGCAGCCGCTGAACCGTCGCCAAAACGCTGCGATTTGTATTGGCTGACGAGGCGCCGAAGAGCGGTATCCGTCAGTGCGGAGAGCGTGAACAGCTGCGGACGTTGACTAAGCTCCTCTTCGCCTTGCAGATGCGAGGTTTCAGCGCCCAAATACTCTTCCATAACGACATGGCAGTTCGTTCCACTCATGCCAAAGCCGCTTACACCGCATCTTCGCGGATGGCCTTCCGGCTCCCACAATTTGCGGGTTGCATTGACATACACAGGCGAGTTCATAAAGTCGATTTTTCGGTTCGGACGGTTAAAATACAGATTTGGCGGCAGCTCTTTGTTTTTCAGCGTCAAAACCGCTTTAATGACGCCCGCGATGCCCGCAGCCTCTGATAAATGCGTTAAATTCGTTTTTGAAGATCCGACCGCGCAAAATTGTTTCTTCTGGGTATACCGTTTAAAAGCGCGCTGGATACCCTGAATTTCGATCGGGTCTCCCAACTGGGTGCCCGTTCCGTGCGTTTCAATGTACGTAACCGTTTCAGGATCAATCGCGGCATCTTCCCATGCCTGAATAATAACTTCCTCCTGAGCAGCCGGGTTCGGCGCAGTCAAGCCAGCGGAGCTTCCATCTTGGTTCGATGCGCTTCCCTTGATGACAGCGTAAATATTATCCCTGTCCTGTATCGCCTTCTGCAGCGGCTTGAGCAGTATCGCCCCAACCCCTTCGCCTGTTCCCGTCCCTTCGGAGAGCTCATCAAACGCCCTTGTTTTGCCGTCTGTCGACTCCATGCCGATGCCTCTTGGCGAGCCCTTGCGGAAAATAGGCATCATGTTCAGCCGTACCCCGCCGGCAATCGCCATTTCGCAGTCGCCCATGCGTATTGATTTGCAAGCCAAATGCACGGAGGTCAAGGAGGAAGAACAAGCCGTATCAACAACGACGCTCGGGCCCTTCAAATCGAACAGATATGAAACTCTGCCTGTCGCTACCGAAGCCGTATTGCCAACTAGCGAAGCGCCTTCCGACTGCGGCTCGACCTCGCTAATAATGCGGTGGAAATAGACCATATTGGACGCAAATCCGAGGTAAACCCCCGTTTTCGTGCCATAAATCTTTTTGCCTCCGTAGCCGGCATCTTCGATGGCATGCCATGCTGTCTGCAAAAATAAGCGATGGTTCGGATCGGTCGTGCTCGCTTCCTTCGGAGACATTCGGAAAAAGCGATAGTCGAACTTGTCGATTTCGTCCAAATAACTGCCCATCTCGTAATCGACCGCATTGAGCGGCCAACCTTTGAAGGCAACGTATTTTTCCATATCCTTTCTTCTAACATCCGGATAGCCGCTGCCGTTATCAACGCCAGCCTGCAGCGCTCCCCAAAATTCCTCGTTCGTGCTCGCCTTCGGGAACTGGAATGACATGCCGATTACTGCAATATCGCTGTCCGTTGACAAAGCTTCACGCGCAGCGATCGTCTGCTGAGGCATGCTGCTCTCCGTATCCTGCTCTACGATATATTCCGCCAGCTTGGAAATCGTCGAATGCTCGAACATGTCCGCAACCGATAACAAGCCGGTGTAGCGTTTATCCAGCTCCGCATGGATGCGCATCAGCAATATGGAGTCGGCTCCAAGCTCAAAGAAATTGTCGTTAATGTCGATCTCGGCATAGCCGAGCGCATTTTGGCAAACCGCAGCAATCGTTTTTTCGGTTTCGTTGTAGGCTGCCCCGTCACGGCCGGTCAGTTGTACTTCACTGCTCTTTGCCGCTCCCTTCGGCTTCGCAGCCTTATTGGAAGTGGAGCCAGCGCTGGCAAGCTGCTGCTTATGATAGTCGAGTCTGCGCTGCAGCGGCTCTGACAGCCTGACCGTAGCTTTTTCCAGCAATAAAATGCCCAACCGGTCATAGTTGAAGCTGCCGATTAACGCTCGGCGGCTTTGCTTGTTCAGCAATGCGGTAAACCCTTCAATGCCGCTGGCCGTTGGCAGCGTCTGGAAGATGGTGCTCACCGCCACTCCGCTATTTTTCGCCATGCCGGTTTCCTTCCACGTCGTCCAGTTAATCGTCAGCGTCTTCTTGCCCTGCTTGCTCCGATAATGAGTGAATGAGTCCATATAAGCGTTAGCTGCCACATAATCGCTTTGGGTCGAACCGTAATATATGGTAGCGACGGATGAGAACATGGCGAAGAAATCAAGCTGATCATCCTCCGTACATTTGTTCAGAAGCCACGTTCCGTTTACTTTAGGCAGCAGTACGTCGCGTATAACGTTTTCCTGCTTGTCCTTCAGCAGCTGGTCGATAGCCACGCCCGCGCTGTGAACGATACCGTCAATTTTTCCATACACGCTGCGAACATCCGAAAGCATTGCTCTAAGCTCCGGCTCATCAGAAATGTTTGCCTGATACAGCTTGACCTGTGCTCCAGCTGCTTCCAACTCGCGAATGGCGTTAATTTTGCTGATTAAAAGCAGATCCGTCCCGGTCTGGACAATCGCATCCCAGCGTTCCCGCTCAGGCATCGCCGACCGGTTCACGAGGATCAGATTAATGGAAGAGGCACTTGCAGCTAGCGACTTTGCCACCTCAAGACCGATTCCTCCTGTTCCTCCCGTTATGATGTAAACGCCCTGCTCCTTAATCGTTACAGGCTCATCCGCGATGCGATCGAGCTCCATTTGGGCAAATTGCTCCACGTAACGGCCATTTGCGCGGAAAGCGACCCCATACGGCGATGATCCTGCGCCATACATAATCTCCTCATTAAGCTGCACCGCATCCGTATCCTGATCCATATCAATGCTTCGGACATTGAATGGCGGATGCTCCTTCGTCACAACCTTGCCGAAGCCAATCGCGGTTGCGTGTTCCGGGCGAATGAGCGTTTCCACACCGCTCACCTCTTGGGCATTGTCTGTTAGAAGAACAACGTCAAGCGGCTGCTTTCCGTTCGTATGCAGCCAAGCCTTATATAGATAGAAAAGACTGTATAATCCGCGTTTTTGGCTCTCATCCAGCTGCTCTACGCGGTCGATTGGAGCGATAGTATCCAAACTGAGCATATGGACGATTTGCGTGAGCGTTTCGGCACCAATATTTTCAAAAAGTCTAATATAATCGTCCTGCGTGTTGCGAATTGTATAAGAACCGGAATGGTGCTGGATGTATTCCTCGCCTAGCGAGACATTAATAATGGCCCTTTGCTCCCGCGCACATGCTGCCTCCAAGCCTTCAGCGATTTGCTTATGGCAATCGCTTCTTCCGCCAAGGAGCAGGACAGCGCCAGCCAAATCTGCTCCGGTTTGGGACGAACGCTCCTCTGGCGTCCATACCGGCGCGAAGTAGAAGCCATCCTCCTGTGCTTCTGCTGACGTCTCCAGCTCGGGAAACTCCAGCCAGCATCGCGAATTTTGCAGGGCATAGGTCGGCAGGCTGACGCGCTGCCTCCGTTCTCCTTCATAGAGCCCGCTCCAGCTCACATCGCCGCCGCTTGCATAAGCGGAGCAAAGCAAATGCAGCGTATGCTCATCGGATTTTCCAGACGCAATCCAGCTCTCTAAATGCTGGTCTGCCTCGCTGCCAAGTCGGCGCTTCTCCTGCTCATCGATTTCGCCTAGTTTCGGCGTTGCGTTGGCACGTGCTACCCGGTGAACTCCATAGCAGGCCCAAGGGGCCGTGAAAGACTCCAGATCGGCTTCCAGGCAAGCACGGATTTTAACCTGCAAATCGTCCAAATCAGCAGCCATTAGCGCCAGGCGGTAAGCATACGTACTGCGGCCCGTATTGGCCGTGTAGCATATATCGGAAAGCGAAGAGTTCCCTCCACTTTGCTGCAAATATTCATTGTAAAGCTGCAGCATCTCCCGCAGCGCTTTACTGCTTCTCGCCGAAAGCGTAAACACCTCTGGCCCCGCAGATGCAAGCTCTGTAGCCACTTGCTCCGGCGCTTCCTCCAACACGAGATGGCAGTTGGTGCCGCTCATGCCAAAACCGCTCACTCCGCCCCTTCTTGGGTGCCCGTCCGTTTCCCAATCACGAAGCTTCGTATTGACATACAAAGGCGAATCCGTGAAAGCGATTGAAGAATGGGGCTTTTGAAAATAAATCGTTGGCGGCAGCTTTTTATATTTCAGCGACAGCGCCATTTTGACAATGCTCGCGATGCCTGCCGCCTCGCTTAAATGTCCGATATTCGTCTTGACAGAGCTGATTGCGCAAAACTGTTTCTTGTTCGTATATTTTTTAAAGGCGCCTTCAATGCCCCTAATTTCAATCGGATCACCGAGAATCGTGCCTGTTCCATGTGTTTCAATATAGTCAAGCGTCTCCGGGTCGATGTTCGCTTCCTCCCACGCCTGCTGGATGACCGAGGTTTGCGATGCCGGATTCGGCACAGTAATGCCTGCGGTCTGGCCGTCATGATTGGCTGCATTGCCTTTAATGACGGCATAAATATGATCGCCGTCTTTAAGCGCCTTCTTCAAAGGCTTGAGCAGCAACGCTCCTGCACCTTCGCCGACGCCGGAGCCGTCGGCCGTATCGTCGAACGCCCGGGTTCTCCAATCGCCCGACTCAATGCCAATGCGAATGTTCTCGTCATCGACTGGAATAATATTCAGCTTAATTCCGCCAGCGATAGCCTGGTCGCATTGTCCTTGCTTAATCGCTTGGCAAGCAAGCTCAATGGCCACTAATGCCGACGAGCAGGCCGTATCTACAACGAGCGCAGGCCCTTTCAAATTTAACAAATAGGAAATGCGGGTTGCCGCCATCGCCTGCATATTCCCCACCGTAGCAATTGGTATCAGCGTCGGATCGATATCCATAATCATTTTGCAATACAGATCCTTCGGGCTTTGCGTATAGCCGAGATAAACGCCGGTTTTGCTGCCTGTCAGTTTATCGCCACCGTAGCCGGCATCCTCAATCGCCTTCCACGCCTGCTCCAGAAAAATACGCTGATGCGGGTCGGTCAAGCTAGCTTCCCTTGGTGACATGCGGAAAAACTCATAGTCAAAGCCGTCAATATCCTCCAAATAGCCATATTCGGGATAAATGATTTTATCCTTGTCAAGCTGCTTAAATTTGATATAATCGTCGGTGTCATTTCTCCGGTTTTGCGGAATTTGCTTGACGGTGTCGATCCCATTTTCAATATTGCTCCAGTATTCATGGATATCACGGGCTCCTGGAAGTCTCGCAGACATGCCGATAATGGCGATGTCATCCTCTACCTTCGCTCCACCCTGCTTCAGCATGGCAATCATCTCGACAGCCGTTTCCTTGTCGATGTTGCCGCTTGTCGTCTGATTCACGATAAATGTAAAAATATTGTTCTGCACGATTTTCCCCTTTTCCTACAGATCTTCAATCACGTGAATGGCTTCTTCCAGACTCATATTGCCCTCTGCAAGCTTCCCGAATATGTCTCTTGCTTCCTGGCGAACGTCCTTGGCTGCAGCAACCAGCTGCTGCTCCTGCTCCTCTTTGTTAATATGCTGCGCTAGCCGCTGGACGGAAGGAAACTCAAACATGTCGGTAATCGTCACCTTGCCCGGATACTCCGTGTCAATCAATTTATGAATTCTCATCAGCAGCAGCGAGTCCCCGCCGAGCTCGAACAAAGTATCATGAATGTCAATTTCCGGATAGCCAAGAATGGTGCTGAAAATGTTGGCTACCTCCTGCTCGACCGCATTATAGCCATCTCCCTGCTTGCCCCGAAGCGCGGCTTTCGAAGGTTTTGTGCTGTTGTTCACAGGGCTGCTGCCTTTCGGTAAAATAATGAGTCTGCCTTGGTCGAGCATGGCGGCATCATAATTTCCATTGGAGATGATTTTATGCCCTTCCTGCTCGGTATTTCCGTTCAACAACCCGCTGACCCGATCATTCAGCTCTTCGGTTAAGTGAAATGGAAACGCCAAAAGCAAGGACAAATATTCCGGACTTTCGTTCATTTCTCCGATGAGCACCCTCGTCATATTCCGCTGCAGCGCCGTATCCATGCTTTCAATCGCTTGCACGGTAGGCAGCGCCTTATAGAAGGAATCGACGTTGATGCCGAAGCGGACGGACATGCCCGCCTCCTTCCAGGAAACCCAGTTTAACGCCAGCGCATGGCGCTCCTGCTTTCTCCTGTAGGCAGCAAATGCGTCCAAATAAGCGTTTCCAGACACGTAGTCGCCTTGTCCAGCCTCTCCAACCATCGAAACGCCAGAGGAGTGCATAATGAAAAAGTCGAGCTGGTCTTGCCGGGTAAGCCTGTCCAATATCCAGGTTCCCGCCACTTTCGGCTCCAGCACGTTTTTGAAAATGTTTAAATCCTTCTTGAACAAATAACCCGCACCAGCTATGCCAGCGCCATGAATGACGCCATTTATTCGTCCAAACTTCTCTCTCAGCCCGCCGATTAGCGCCGCCATTACTGCATAGTCCGCTATGTCCGCACTATGAAGCGTAATACGGCCGCCCATCGCTTCAATTTCTTGAAGCTTTTGTATTTTACGAATCGTATCCTCGTCCTCGCCGCCTGCAACAACGGCTGCCCACTCCTCCTTCGGAGGAAGCTGGGAACGGTTCACAAGGGCCACATTTACATTCGCCTTGGAAGCCAAATACTTGGCGTTTTCAAGCCCAATGCCTCCGGTGCCACCTGTTATGAGGTATACGCCAGTATCGTGAATGGCTGTTTCAGCTTCTTCAAGCTTGAGCGGATCAATCGGGCCGTACTCCTCCGTATGCCGGCAGCCTTCTCGATAAGCCACGTGATATTGCTTCGTAAAATGCTCCAATTCCAGCCATATGGCATCCACTGGCGTGGAATCATCAACATCAATCGCTTTGCATACGATTTGCGCAAACTCCTGTGGAATAACCTTCCCTAACCCAACGAGCGTTGCCCATTCTGGGCTTAATTCAGCTTCCCGCCCCGTTGCGGCATGCAGCAGCTTCGTAAACAGCAGCATATGCCGTTTGGACCTCGGGTCATGCCTCATGATGGACCTTGTTAAATAGAGCAGACTGTATATCCCGTACTGCTGGGTTTGCTCCAGCTCTTCCAGCGTTTCGGGAGCAGCACTTTTGGAAAGTCCGCTCATATGCAAAATATGGGTAACGGGACGCCCAACCAAGTCAACCATGAGCTTGTCATAATCGTCCTCACGGCTCGCAAGCGTATAGCGGCAATCGTCATGCCGCTTGAAGCGATGCCCAAGGGAAGCAACGATGACATTCCGCCCTTGTGCCCGCAGCTTGTCGATCATCGACTGCACGAATGGGGAACGGGCTTCGTCCTCGATAAGGAGCACATCGGCCATTGGTGCGTGGTCCGCGTCCTCTGACAGCGCTTCTGCTCTCCAATTAAACCCGTAGAATAGACCACGCTCTGCTTCTTCCGCTAAGGCTTGTACTGGCTGCTGCAGCGGCGCATCCATCCAGCATCTGCTCCGCTCGAAAGGGTAAGCAGGAAGCGAGGTCTTGGAGGGCTTCACTTCTCCAGCTAGCATTTCCCAATCCACATCTGCGCCTTTGACATACAGCTGTGCTACTTGCTCGATTAAGCTGCTGGACGCATCCGGCTCAGCCCAGTATGCAGCTATCAACACCGCCGCTTCTGCGCTTAACCGTTCTTGCTCCTTTGCAGGCAGATCGTTTGCTTCAAGCGCTTCCTTCGCGGAATCGATGAGCCGGTGAACCCCGTAATATACTGCGCCTTCGGCTTCATCAAGACGAGCGCTGACCAGCTTGTCCCGCAAATCCGCTACGCTTGTCGGAAGCAGCGCTAACCGATGCGAGTAATGGCCTCTGCCCGAATTCGCGGTATAGCAAACTTCCTCTAAATTCAGCTGGCTATTATGCGCCAAAAATTCCGAGTAAAGATGAATTAATTCAAGCAGTACCTGTTCTGACTTGGCAGATAACGTAAACAGATGAGGTGCCCCCGATTCCTGTACAGAAGCAGCTTGAGCTGGAGCCTCCTCCAACACGACATGGCAATTCGTTCCACTAATGCCGAAGGCGCTTACACCGCATCTGCGCGGCGCTACATCCGTTTCCCAAGCACGCAGCTTTGCGCTTACATACACCGGCGAGTCTTCAAACGGTATTGACCGGTTCGGATGATTAAAATGAATCGAAGGCGGCAGCTGCTTCGTCCGCAAAGCCATCACAGCTTTTATGACGCTTACGATGCCAGCAGCCTCGCTTAAATGACCGATATTCGTTTTCACGGAGCTGACCGCGCAAAACTGCTTTTTGCTCGTATGCTTGCGGAAAGCCGAATGTATACCTTGAATTTCAATCGGATCACCCAAATTGGTGCCCGTGCCGTGAGTCTCAATGTAAGCAATCGTTTCAGGGTCAATTCCAGCATTTTCCCACGCCTGCAAAATAACGTCCGTCTGCGCTTGCGGGTTTGGCGCGGTAAGTCCTGCGGACCTGCCATCCTGATTGGTGGCGCTCCCTTTAATGACCGCATAGATGACATCCTTATCTCTTAAGGCATCTTTCAGCGGCTTGAGAACGATTGCGCCAATGCCTTCCCCTACCCCAGAACCGTTCGAATGGTTGTCGAACGTTCTTGACACCCCGTCGGTCGATTCTATGCCCGTTTGCATATAATCTTTGCTGAGCGGCACCGTATTAATGTTGATGCCGCCGGCAATGGCCATTTCGCAAGTGCGGCTGCGCAGCGCCTGGCAGGCCGAATCTATTGCGACAAGCGATGAGGAGCAAGCTGTATCAATGACCATGCTAGTCCCCTTCAAATCGAGCAAATAAGAAATTCTGCCCGAGATGACGGCGTTCAAGTTTCCAACCAAACCTATCGAAAGAGCAGTCGGATCAATGTCCTCAATCATTTTGGCGTACATGTCCCTATAATTGCTGGCATATCCGACAAACACGCCTGTCTTCGAGCCCTCCAGCCTGCTTCCTCCGTAGCCCGCATCCTCAACAGCCTGCCAGCTTGTTTCCAGAAACATTCTCTGGCACGGGTCCATCAAGCTTGCTTCACGAGGGGAAAGCTTAAAAAACTTATAATCAAATTTATCGATTTCTGGCAAATAAGCGCTTTTGTTATAACGGATTTCCTCCTCGGGCACCCCCTTGAATCGAAGGTAGCGGCTAATATCGCCGCTGCGTGTATCTGGAAAGCCGGTAATGCAATCAACACCGCTCTCGACCACGTCCCAAAATTCCTCTATCGTACTCGCAGACGGGAGTTTGGCAGCCATGCCGATAATGGCGATATCACCCGCATCCGTTACGGCTTCTGTTTCCAGCAGCTTAATTAAATCAATGGCTACCTGCCTGTCTATCTTTTTGTCCTGAACACCCTGTACCAAATATTTGTACGCCTTATCCATATTCTCACCTCTCTTTGGAGCCAAGCTTGGAGAGCACCTGTTCAAGATCGAGATCCCCATTATCAAGCTCGTCAAACATCCGGTTTAATTCGTCATCCTGCAGTGCCGTCCGATTGCTTACTGGAGCAGCTGCTGCGACCACCCCTGCTTGTCGCCGTTCGATATGCTTAGCCAGCTTATGAACCGTCGGATACTCAAACATATCAGTAATGACAACCTCCTCGGTGTAAAGCTGTGAAAGCTTCTGATGAATCTGCCGAATCATTAGCGAGTCAGCACCCATTTCGAAAAAGCTTTCGTGGATGTCGATCTCGGAAAATCCGAGCACCCCTTTGCAAGTTTGAGCGACCTGCCGCTCGGTCTCGCTGAACGCATCATGCTCGCTTCCAATCAGCTTAACCGCTGCGTATCCGGCAGATTTGGATGATCTTTCCGGCGTTTGCGCCAAACGTTCGTTCAACGCATCCAGGCTTGCCGTAATGTCATCTGACAATTGAATTGCATAATTATGCAGCCATAACGCCATTCTGCTCTCCAAATTCAGCTCCCCGATCAGTACGTTGCTTTGTCGTGTTTGCCATACAGCATCCAGCAGCTCCATCGCACGGGCAGCCTGTATCGTCTTGAAAATGGTATCCGCCTGAAAATTGTGATCGGAAGCCATCCCCTTGCCTTGCCATGTCGTCCAATTGATCGTCAATCTTCTTCTTCCATCGCTTGATGGCGCCATACTATAGGCATCGAGGTAGGCGTTTGCCGCAAGATAGTCGCTTTGATAGCCAGTCTCGAACATCGTTGCAATAGAGGAATACATAAGGAAAAAATCAAGTTGATCTTGCAAAGTCAGCTGATCCAGCAGCCATGTGCCGTAGATTTTGGCACGAATGACTTGCTCAAATGTATCCAAGCTTTTCTCCATTATGGACTCGGTGCGGGCAATTCCTGCGCCGTGTACAATTCCTTTGATTTCCCCATGCGTTAGCCGGATGTGTTCCAGCATGGCTGCGGTTTCATCGTATTGGGATACATCACATCGGTACAAAATCACTTCTGAGCCGCCAGCTTCGATCTCCCGAATGCTCGCGATTTTCTCACATAGCTTACGATCCTCATTGTTCAGCAATATGCTATCCCATGTCGGCCGATCAGGCAGTTCAGAACGATTGATTAACACCAGTTTTATGCGGCCTTTGCGGCTTAGCCATTTTGCCGTTTCAAGGCCAATTCCGCCTGTACCGCCCGTTATCAAATAGACGCCTCCGGCTTGAACGGTTAGCTCTTCGCTGCTGGACTCATTCAGGCTGCTGCATGGTTCAAACAACTCGACATAGCGAACGCCGTTTCGAAAAGCTACAAGTCTGGCGTCTGAATTTATCGATAATTCAGATAAAATCTCCTCCAGCTGCACCTCTCCGTCCATGTCGATGCTGCGGCAGCGTATATTCGCATGCTCTTTGGAAAGGGCTTTGGCTAGCCCAAGCAGCGGTGCATTTTCCGGTCGGAGCTGACGTTCTTCCCCCGTAATGCGGCAGGCATTTTCAGTCAGTACAATGACTTCCGTATCGTGCTCGAAGCCGCAGGCTGCCCATGCCTTCATCAGCAGGAACAAGCTCATAGCGCCTCTTTGCTGACTTGCTTTCAGCTCATCTATGCTGGAAATGACGCTCCCCGCCAGGCTGCCGCAATGAATGATTTGAGCAATGCCTTGCTCCGCTTCCTCCTGCAATAGCTGACTATAACGGTCCAGCCATGTTGCTTCAATCGCACCCATCTCTTCTGTAGCGGACAAATCAGGAATCTCCGCTAACAGCACCTGCCTGCCCTGGTCTCTTAACGCGCTGGCCAAACGGTCTGCAAAGCCTTCGCTGTCCTTGACGATCACCGTCACACCAGCAGCAAGCTCTGCCGCAGAAACGGCTAACCGCTCCTGCTGTTTCCAGCTCATCGTAAAGGTGGCTGGCTGTTTTTTCATATCAGCGTCAGCGGAAGCTGCCTTGAGCAAAGTTTGCTTTGCAAACTTAGGGAACTCTGCCCAGCATTTCGTCCTCTCAAACGGATAAACTGGCAGTTGAACTTTGGCGTGGGTCTGTTCCGCATAGAGCTGTTCCCACGGGATATCTGCACCCTGTACATAAAGCTCGCATAGCTGCTGTAACGCTTCGGTATGGTCCAGTGCTGGCGCATTTTCCAATGCCAAGACGGCTTGTTCTCCTTCTCGACTGAGCTCGCTTTTTCTCGCCTCTGTAATGTCGCCTGGGTTCCGAATGCTGCGCTCGTCGCTTACCGCCCGGTATTCGCCGTAATAAACACCCTCCTTCGGAAGCGAGCTAAAGGTTTCCTGCTCGGCCAAAAGCTTCAGCTTTCTAGACAGGTCAGCCGCATCAGCGACGATCAGGGCGAGGCGGTGGGAATAATGTCCTCTTCCCGTATTCGCCGTATAGCAAATATCAGCAAGTGACCCGACGTTGCCATCCACAAAGCGACCGGCATACTGCCCTGCCAACCTTATAAGCGATCCTCTGCTAGCTGCGGACAAGGTCAATAATTGAACCGAAGCTTTCGGCTCATCTGCCTCTTCCGGTGCAGCGGCTTCCGGTCTGTACTCCTCAATAATCATGTGGCAGTTCGTGCCGCTTAGGCCAAAGGAGCTGATCGCGCCTCTCATCGGTTGCTCATCATTTTCCCATTTTCTTGATTGGGCGTTGATGAACAGAGGTGAATCCTGCAGATCGATTTTAGGATTCGGCGTTTGGAAGTACAGGGTCGGCGGTATTTCGCGATGCTTGAGCGCCATGACAGCTTTTATAATGGATGCCATTCCAGCCCCTTCATTCAGATGGCCGATGTTTGATTTAACCGAACCGATTGCACAAAACTGCTTTTTGTCCGTATAAGTCTCGATTGCCTGCTTCAGCCCGCTGAATTCGATTGGATCGCCAAGCGCAGTCCCTGTGCCATGCGCTTCGAAAAAGGCAATCGACTCCGGATGAATGCCCGCCTTCTCCCACGCCCGCGTAATAACGTCCGTCTGTGCAGCTGGATTTGGCGCGGTTATGCCCATCGATGCGCCGTCCTGATTGATGGCGCTCCCTTTAATAACGGCATGGATATGGTCACCATCTGCCTTGGCTTTGCTGAGCGGCTTGAGAATAATGGCCGCTGTCCCTTCGCCGCTGCCTGAGCCATCGGCGTAGGCGTCGAAGGCGCGTGTTTTTCCATCCGTAGATTCAATGCCGATTTTGTTATGCTCATGGTCGAGCGGAATGAGAAACAGCTTGACACCGCCAACTATCGCCATGTCGCAGTCGCCGCCCCGGATCGCATTGCTCGCCAGATGAACAGCAACTAAGGAGGAGGAGCAGGCGGTATCCACGACCATGGTTGGCCCCTTCAAATCCAGCAAATGGGAAATGCGGCTTGGAAGCATCGCTGATACGTTGCCGACAATGGCTTCCGACATCATGACGGGGTCCACATCGGTGAGCATCTTCTGATACGAATCGCGAATAATGTTGGCAAATCCGACATAAATGCCGGTTCGGCTGCCACGCAGCTTATCTCCCCCATACCCCGCATCCTCAATGGCATGCCAGGCCTTCTGCATAAACACCCTCTGGCACGGGTCCGTCAAATTAGCTTCCTTGGGCGATATTCGGAAAAATCGGTAATCAAACTCGTCGATACCTTCCACATAAGCGCAGTCCATATAGCCGGGATGTCCATCTGGAGCTTGCCCTATAGCTGCCAGATAATCGTCTGCGTATGAGCGCCGCTCTTGCGGGATAGGCCCCGTGCAATCTACGGCATTGCTGATGTTCGTCCAATATTGGTCAACCGTATCCGCTCCTGGAAACAGCGCGGACATTCCGATTATCGCGATATCATCATCATGCGCGGCAGGAACATCTGCAGCAGAGGTATTGCGCTTGACTACTTTGTTCACTGCTTTGTTATCTTCCTTAGTCAAAAATGACGCCAGCTTGGCTATTGAAGCGTATGCAAACAAATCAGCTATTGAGGTTTGTCCCGTGTACCGCTGATCTACAAGCTTATGCAGCCGGTGCAGCTGCACGGAATCTCCACCAAGTTCAAAGAAAGTATCGTTGATGCTCAGCTCCTCGTATCCGAGTACTTCGCGGTACAAGCCCGCCAGCGTCTGCTCCACTTCGGAGTAGGAGCCGTTTTTGCTGCCTAACAGCTTCACCTTCACTTCCTGCATGGGCAGCGGCTTGCTTTGAACAGCCTGCTCACTGCTGCTGTCACTAAACATGATAGCTCGCAGCTTTTCTGGCAAATGGAATACATCTTTGCTGAACAGTTCCAAACCGCTCGGGTTAGACGTGTTCACTTCCCCAATTAATACACGGGTGATAGCCTTGCTGATGACTTTATCGAAGCCTTGGAGCGCTAACGTTGCGGGCAGCGTTTTGAAAATGCTGTCGATCGTTTCACTCGTTCCTTCTCCCATTCGCGCCCCATCCCATACGACCCAGTTGATGGAAAGAGCGGGCTTGCCGAGCTTTCTTCTATAATCAGCAAAAGCATCAAGATAGCAGTTTGCAGCTGTATAATCGCCTTGACCCATTTCGCCAACAAGCGCCACGCCTGACGAAAATAATACAAAGAAGTCGAGGTCATCCTGCTCCGTTACTTTATCTAAAACCCAGGTGCCCATCACTTTCGGGTTCAGCACTTCCTCGAATACGGCTGTGTCCTTGCGGATGAGAAAGCCTCTGCCCGCTACGCCCGCCGCATGAATGACGCCGTTTATTTTTCCATAGGTTTGCCGCAGCCTCTCCATGGTGGCGCTCATTTCATCCAAGGAGGTGACGTTAAGCGAGATGCACTCCACCTGTGCTCCAGTGGCAGCTATTTCATGCAGCTTCTTAATGGTGTCATGCAGCCGTGATCCGCCATCCTGCTCCAAATACGTGGGCCAGTCCTCCTGCTTCGGCAGCGGGGAGCGGTTTAACAGCGCCACATTTATTTTTCCTTTGGACGCCAAATGCTTGGCCGTAAGCAGTCCGAGGTTGCCGGCGCCGCCTGTAATGACGTAAACGCCTTCCTCCTTAATGGAAACGGGATCATCAGGCAATTGCTCAACATCGGTCTCTTCCATTATTTCTGCAAAACGCTTGCCATCCCGATAGGCGATTTGATAAGTCGTTTTGTTGCGGCCCAGCTCCGAAATAACATCGCGGGCAGTTGTCAAGGCATCCATATCTATCGCTTTGCAAGTAATATGCGGGTATTCAATGCCAATGACTTTACCCAAGCCGAATAGTGGCGAGTTTTCTGGCTTCAAGCACGTTTCCTCACCGGTAACCCGGTTTACATAGTCGGCTGCGATAATGATTTCATGATTATGCCCAACGCCGGCATTCAGGAGTGCTTTAGTCAAGTGGAACAAGCTGTACACACCTAAGCTTTGTCTTTCACTTAGCTGCTCCGCCGACATCATCCCATCTGGTCCGTTGCAGCAAAGCAGATGCAGTATTTTCGTAAACTTCACATGTTTAAGTGCTTCCGTCAGTTTGTCGTAATCTTCCTCGTTCTCGCTGATCATGTAGGATTGCGGGCTAACCACCTGATAGTGTGTCCCCCGTTTAACCTGTATGCAATGAACGCCTTCCTCCTCTAGCTGCTGGGTAAGCTGCTGCCATTCGCCCAAAATAATGACCGTTTCTCCCCGCATAGCGCGGGTAAGTTGATCCGCCGCCTCCTCCATCCACTTCATCGTGTAATAGAGTGCGTTTGCGCGTTCAGCAGGCGCACGTTCGGGGATTTGCAGCCAGCTGCGCTTCCGCTCAAACGGGTAAACGGGTATATGCGCCCTTTTCGCCCGGCTTCCCCTGTACATCGCGGACCATCCAATGGCTGCCCCAGCCGTATACAGCTCTGCGATTTGATGAAGCAGCTCTGGGCGCTCAAGTTCGGCAGCGGTTTTCAACTGTTTGACAAGCTGCTCGGCTAGCTGTACGAAAGGAGTATGATCACCTGCCGGCTTCGCTGTGCCGTAAGAGAACCAGGAAGCATCCAATCCGGATAAATGCTGCTGCTGTGCGATTAGCTGCTTTAGCTTCCCTTTCAGATCCGCAATATTTGAAGCGACAATAGCTAAACGAATCGGATGGTGATCGCGTCCTGCTGCCAGCGTATAGCTAATATCCTTAAGGCTGGCCCGATGTTCCCCATCAAAATATTCGTCCATATGCAGAAGCAGCGTATGCAGCGCTTCCCCGCTTTTTGCCGATAGCGGAATGATATAAGGCTGCTCTGGCGCGCCAGCCACCTGATCAGCGTTCGCGGGCTGAGCGATATATTCTTCCAGCACGACATGGCAATTGGTACCGGACAAGCCGAATGAGCTGACACCGCAGCGCCTTGGCGCCTCTCCTTGAGCCCATGGCTTCTGCGACGTGTTTATGTATACTGGCGAATCAATAAACGGAATTTGTTTATTCGGCGTCTTAAAGTGAATGCTTGGCGGAAGCAGCTGGTGCTTTAGTGCCAGCGCGGCTTTAATGAGCCCCGCAATTCCTGCACAATCATACAGATGGCCGATATTCGTCTTCACGGACCCGATGGCGCAAAACTGTTTTTTGTCCGTATATTTTGCGAATGCTTTGCTTATTCCTTCGATCTCAATCGGGTCACCCAGCTTTGTCCCCGTACCGTGTGTTTCGATATAGGCAAGCGTTGCTGGATCAATGCCCGCTTCCTTCCAAGCCTTATTTAGAACGGCTGTTTGAGCGGACGGATTTGGAGCCGTAATTCCCATGGAAGCGCCATCCTGATTCACCGCGCTGCCCTTAATGACACAATAGATGGAATCGCCGTCCCGCTTAGCTTTGCTAAGGGGCTTAAGCAGAACAACGGCTGCGCCTTCCCCCATTCCCGATCCGTCGGCTCCGTCGTCAAAGGCGCGGGTTTCATCGTCCGTAGACTCGATACCCAGCTTCGCATGATTTTTGTTTTGCGGAAGCAGGTTAATGCGGACTGCGCCAGCAAGCGCCATTTCACAGTCTCCCTTGCGAAGCGCCTGGCAAGCCAGATCGACAGCAATAAGCGAGGAGGAGCACGCTGTGTCCACGGTCATGCTTGGCCCTTTAAGGTTAAGCAAATAGGAAATCCGGCTCGGAATGATGGAAGACAAATTTCCCGGCATCGCTGCCGATATCAGAGAGGGATCAACGGCTTCAATCATCTCCCGGTATACATAGCTTTCAACGTCTCCGATATGTCCGGCATACACCCCGATATTGCTGCCTGCCAGCTGCTGCGGCCCATATCCTGCATCTTCGAACACATTCCATGCTGCTTCCAGAAACACACGCTGGCGAGGATTCATCAATAGCGCTTCTTTGGGCGGAATGTTGAAGAAAGAATAGTCAAATGCGTCGATATCCTCGAGATAGGCGCCGTTGGAGTAGGGTATTTCCGATTTACCCGAAAATCGGACAAACCGATCAGCATCCTCCCGGCGCTTTTCCGGAAATTTCGTTACGCAGCTTACCCCATTTTTAATATTTTGCCAGAACGCCTCTGTATTGCGAGCATTTGGAAAACGCGTATAAATGCCGATGATGGCAATGTCATGGTTGCTCACTTCCTTTATAGCTGCCGTTGGCAGTTCGTCCTGGCTTCTTAGACGCAATTGCGTCAAATCCGGCGATTTCGTCTTCAACTTCATCCCCCTGTTCTTCAGCGGTTCGCTAGACCGAAACCTTATCGCTATTTTCCACGATGTCAGCGAGCAACAGCATGTATTGGGTAAAAAGCTCCTTTATTTTGTGCTCCTTCAGTTTTCGCGAGTTAAAGCCGCACAGCACCTCAACTTGCTCATCGTATTCTGCAAGCTCGATCACAAGATCAAACACTTCGAGCCATTGGCCTTGGGCGGATGAGCCATCAGCATGAATAACGAAGAGCGGCAAAATCCGAAGCTCCTCACTTTGCTGAATGCGATCCAAATCCTTAGCGGCATAGACGGATTCATCGCCGTCCCCATTGTCATCACCATTGCCGTTGCGGGCTTCCAGCTTCGTTGCAGCGAGCTCAATCAGCCTCTCAAAGGAATCCACCTCTGCAAAATCGATAGTCAGCGAGCGGAACTGATTTTCATCAGCCGCCACTTGAACATGAATAGTTTCCTCACCGGATGCCAGCTTTAGCAAATAGAGAAAACCGGACAACAGGATATGCTTGAGGTCCGTCCTTGCCTCATCGGCTATGGCTTGAAGCACCCTGCATGTTTCGTTATCCAGTTCAGCCTCAAAGGCTGAAACGACCTGGCTGCCCTCTTTGTTAAAGTAGGCTTCATCCATACTGACGGATGGCAGGCTTAGACTGCCGCCGCGGTCGATGAACGCGGTCAGCTTAGCAATCGTCGGATATTTGTACAGGTCAGGAACGGATACGCTGCAGCCATGCCATTTTTCCAGCTCATCGGAAAGCTGGGTGAGAATCAGCGAATTGCCTCCGCTCTCATTAAAATGGTCGTGAATACCGAGCTCCCGCCCGAGCAAGTCCTGGCAGAGCCTCAGCAGCATCTGCTCTGTATTTTCGAAGGCAGCCTGCTTGCTCTTGATGCTCTCCATATCATGAATGATGAAATCGAACTGCCCGCTTGCATATTGCTCGCCCAGCTTATAGCGCTGGATTTTTCCACTCGTTGTTTTAGGTATCGATTTCACAGGGATAACATGGTCGATAAATAGGCCCATCTTCCGGTGAATATGCTGCTTAACTCGGCTCGCAAGCTCGCAGAACGCCTCCAGATTTTTACCTCTGTAGAGTAGGAACAGGCACGCTTCCTCCGTATCCTTAGTCGTTCCACCCGTTCCACAGGCTGCCACATTCCAGAGCTCGACCCCGTCAACTTCCTCTGCTACTCTCTCAATGTCGTGGGAGAAAACATTTTGCCCGTTGACGAACAATATGTCCTTTGCCCTTCCGACAACGATTAGCCGCCCATTCTGCATAAATCCAATATCCGCTGTATTCAGCCACTCGTCTGCCTGCCTTTCAGCAGCTTCTGGTTCGTTGTAATACCCTCTGGTGACGCTCGGCCCTTTAATGAAAATGTAACCGACTGTGGACATCGGAAGCGGGCTGCCCTGCTCATCAGCAATCATGATTTCACAGCTTTCAATCGGACCGCCTACGTCCACATAAAGCAGGCTTCCCGGTTCACCTCGCTTAAGCAAACGAACGGTCTCTCCAATCCGGAGAAATCTCCGGTCTACAGCCACATACTTGAACGGCTCATTTTGCGGGGTAAAGCACACGCCAACCGTTCCCTCTGCAAGCCCGTATGCCGGCCTCATGGCCGTCTGCGGGAGATTATATTTGGCCAGCTGCTCCATAAAACGCTCGCTAATTTCCGTTGAAATGGGCTCGGCGCCGTTGCAGAGGCAGGAAAGGCCAGATAAATCCCAGCCGTAGTCATGCTCTTGATCATAAAAGGCCAAAAAATATTTATAGCCGAAATTAGGGCTGTACAGCCGATTAACGCGGTGCTTATTCGCCTTCTCTATCCAGAGCAGCGGGTTAAGAATAAACAGCTTCGTCCGCATAATAAACTGCGAGGATTGTGTATAGGCATGCAATAGATGCATCGCAATTAATCCCATGTCATGCGTAAGCGGCATCCAGCTTAAAACCCGTTCTCCAGCATCTATATGCCATATTTTCTGCATGGCAGCGACGTTGGCCATTACGTTGCTATGGGTCAGCACAACGCCCTTCGGGTCTCCCGTCGATCCAGAAGAGAACTGTATAAAGGCGATATCATCCGGCTCAGCCTCCATCAGATCTGCACTGCTCTCTCCTTTTAAGGATGCTATGTCTATAAATCTACCTTTTATGGCGTCCACGCTAGGAGCAAATTTTTGGCTTTCCTCTGCGAATGAAGTCATACCCTTCATCGTCGCTTCACTGCCCATAAAATGCGGGTTGCTTAATTTGCCCCACACCTTACAAACCTTCAGCTTCGTTTCGTCATTGGTCGCTACGGTTACCGGGACGGCGATAATCCGCCCCAGTATGCAAGCCCAGAAAACTTCAAGAAACAGCCGATTATCCTGTATTTGCAATAACAGCTCGTGTCCCGCTTGTACCCCGTAATGACGCAAATCATGAAGGAGACATAATGAACGCTCGTACAGCTGGCGGTAGGAGACAAACTCCTCCTCGTCTGCCTCGTTGATAAATGTGATTCCCCGGTCAACCATTTCACGGTTTGCTGCGAAAATATGATGCATGAGCCGGTGCTTGTCCATAACCGCTGGCTCACCCCCATTCGTTTTATAGGTTCAGCGCAAGGCTTTATGCTCTCGCTTCATGCACACTGCTAAGCAATGTGCGATTAATATGTTGAATGACCGTATCAAAGCTGTCATTAATATAAAAATGTCCGCCCATAAATTTATGAATTGAAAATTCACCCGTCGTGTGCTTGCCCCATTCAGCAAAATCCCGCTTATTGACATCCCAGTCTTTCACGCCTGTCATCGCATCAATAGCTGTGGACAACGGCTCTCTGCTGCTGTCATAAACATAGGACTCCATTGCATAAAAATCGGCTCGCAATATCGGAATAAAAGCATCCGCAAGCAGCGGGTTTTCAAACAGCTCCGGAGATGTTCCTCCAAGCTCCAGCAGACGCTCTTTCAGCTGCTCATCTGGCGTGCTTGGATTGACCAAATCCGGTCTCTGAATATGAGGAGCCCATCTGCCTGATACGAATATCATCGCAGGGTCATGGCGTTGCTGCTCCCTCAGCTTATGCGATAATTCAAAGGCCAGCATGCTTCCCATGCTGTGGCCAAAAAAAGCATAAGGCCCATCGTCAATAATGCTGTCGATTTGCTTATACACGTCTTCAATCGCCTCATCAAAGGTGTTGTACAAAGGATCTCTTGGCCGGGCGCCCCTGCCTGCAAGCTTCACAGGCACGAAATCGATTTGGTCAGAAATATGTTTTTTCCACTTGTAATAGTACATAGATGAGGCACCGGCAAAAGGAAAGGCAAGCAGCTTCAGCTTCTTCATCCTGCTGCCTTACAGCTTAGCCGAGAGGGCTGCTACGCGCTCGGATGGTCTAAGATGAACGAGACGGAGCGACCAAAGCTCAATAAAATGCTCTGCTATTTCCGGTTTCGTCAGCGTGGTGCCGCCCAGCTCATCGGCAAGCTCGTCCAGCGATTTTTGACCGTCTGAATGCTCGAGCATAAGGAATATTTCCTCCGGTATCGCTTTTTTGTACTTATCGCCAAAATGAAGTCGGACTTCATGAAGCGTGCGTTTCGTCCCGTCAGCGGAATAGCCGATCGATTTTTTTAATTCGGAATTGACCAGCCTCGTCGGTACCATATGCAAATAATCGGCCTTATCTACTTCCTTCTTGTCTACCATATAATCGCCGATAGCCAAGTAGTGGATATTCGTCGTCAGGAAGCTTGCGATGGCATCCTCCTCCGAGTCTACGATTGGCTCTACATTGTTATTGAACGACGTGTTCAGCAAAATCGGCACCCCGGTCAGCTTGCGGAATTCATTAATGAGCTCCCAATACCGTTCATTCGTTTCCTTGGAAACGGTTTGAATGCGTGCCGTGCCATCCACATGGGTAACCGCTCCAAGCAGCGGCTGCTTATCCTCTTTCGTCATCAGTACGAAATTCATATATGAATAAGGCGCTTTCGTCTGCGGCATCTCGTAGTAGTCGCCCACATGCTCTTCTAAAATAGATGGCGCAAACGGCCGATATCCCTCACGCTTTTTCACCATCTCGTTAATAATGCTCTTGTTCTCCGCTGGCCTTGGATCAGCAAGAATGCTGCGGTTTCCTAGCGCGCGCGGACCAAATTCGGCACGACCTTGAACCCAGCCGAAGACGGCCCCTTCCGCTATTCGCTTGGCTGTCTCTTCAGCGATATTGTCCACCTTGCGGAAGCTGACGAAACGTTCCCACCGTTTTAAAATGTGCTCCAAGCCCTCATTGCCTTGAATTTCGCTTCCCCAATAGAGATGCTTCAGCTTCTCCAGCGGCTTGTCAGGCGCAAATTTATTGGATACGAACAAGGCGCCGCCCAGCGCATTGCCCGCATCATGTGCAGCAGGCTGTACAAAAACCTCTTCGAAAAGCCCAGCATATAATACTTTTCCATTCATCGAACAGTTATGCGCTACACCGCCTGCCATGGCAAGCTTCGTATGTCCGGTTGCCTGCTGATAATGCGTCAGCATATGCATGACAATCGTTTCGAGCGCCTCCTGCAGGGAGGCGGCCAAATCCATATGCTCCTGAGTGATTGGCCCGCCCTTCTTTCTTGGCGTCATAAAATCGAAAAGCGCAGTAGACCAGGCCAAATTGATTTTGAACTTGCCTTCGGGAAGCAGGACATACGCTTTTCTGAGCATCCGTCTGAATTTGCTTGGATCGCCATACGGCGCGAGTCCCATTACTTTATATTCATCGTGCTGGTGATAGCCCAGCATGCGGATAACCGAAATATAGAAGGAGCCTAAGCTGTTGGCATTGGTGATGCGGTCAAGGATTTTGAAGCTCGTACCTTCGGAGCTTATAATATAGCCGGCATAGCCCTCCTGCGATTCTCCATCAATCGTAACCGTTAGACTTCGATCAAAGCCTGACATGAAATGTGCGCTGGCTGCATGGCAGATGTGGTGGTCAACAAAAACGATATTATTCGAATCGTATTTCGTTCCGTCAATCTGGTAAAAGAAATCTACCAGCAGCTCTCTCGTATTTTTATGCAGAGAATCACGATAGAAAAAATCATCCCGCACAAGCAGGTCGGTTTCCTGCTCTCTCGTCGTAATGACTACTTTGTCAATATCCGCAAACGTAATGCCTAGCCGCTTCAAGCATAAATAGATCGTCTGCAGCGGCGCCTTGCCGGTATGCTTCACTCGATTCAGCCTTTCTTCCTCTGAGGCGGCAATCACCACCCCGTCTTTAATAAGAACAGCAGCCGAGTCGTGTGCAATTCCGCCGTTTCCAAACACCTTCAAATCCTCATGCGGCAATTCTATGCCGCCATTAAGACCTAATACGAGCATATTCATCCTCCTACCTATTCACTTTACTTGGTTTGCCTTCCCCGCTTTTTAATGCAGCCTTTAAACGGTAGCCAGAGCAACGGTTTCAAATGGCCGTAAATAAATCAGCCGCAAAGACCATAATTCGATCACTTCGTCTACGATATCCTCTTCCGACTTCCCGCCGCATCCAGCAAGCTCAATCAGCTCTGCCAGCGTCTTCTCCCCGTCAGATTGCTCTAGCAGATCGTACATCTCTTCCGATAAAGCTGTCTTATATTTATCCCCAAAGTGGAGGCGTATTTCGTAAGCGGTTTCCTTGTTTCCTTCTGCTGTATAGCCGACCGACTGCTTCAGTTCTGAGCTGAATGGACGCTTTGGCACAAACTTCAAAAACTCTTCCTTGCCGACCGTTTTTTTATCGATGACGTAGTCTCCGATAATCAATGTGTTAATGTTGGTTGTCAGGAAGCTGACAATCGCATCCTCTTCCGAATCGACAATCGGTTCCGCATTGTTGTTAAACGATGTATTCAGCAGCACCGGCACACCCGTCAGCTTGCGGAATTCATCAATTAAGTGCCAGTACTTCTCGTTCGTTTCACGAGATACCGTTTGGATGCGCGCCGTGCCGTCAACGTGAGTAACCGCGCCAAGTAGCTCCTGCTTGTCCTCCCTCGTCTTGAGCACGAAATTCATGTAGGAGTAGGGGGCTTTCGTCTGTGGCAGCACATAATAATCGTCTGCATACTCTTCCAATATGGAAGGGGCAAACGGCCGGTAGCCCTCCCGTTTTTTCACCATTGCATTAATAATGCTTTTGTTTTCCGCTGGACGCGGATCAGCCAAGATGCTCCGGTTGCCTAGCGCCCGGGGGCCAAACTCCGAGCGTCCCTGCACCCAACCGATAACCGCTCCCTCCGCAATAAGCTTAGCCGCAACTTCGACAACACGATCCACTTTGCGATATGTAATGAATCGCTCCCACTGCTGCAAAATTTCGAGAACGCTGTCATTGCTCTGAATGGCGCTTCCCCAGTAGAGATGCCGCAGCGTTTCTGTCTGTGTGCTAGGAGCCAGCTTGCGGGACTGCAACAGTGCTCCTCCCAGCGCATTGCCCGCATCATGGGCGGCAGGCTGTACAAACACCTCGTCGAATAAGCCAGAGTACAAAATTTTCCCATTTAACGTACAGTTGTGCGCTACGCCGCCAGCCATGCACAGCTTCTTGCGCCCAGTCGCCTGCTGATAATGGACAAGCATATGCATGACGACGTTTTCGAGCGCTTCCTGTAGAGCAGCCGCGATGTCCTTGTGCTCCTGTGTAAACAACTCCCCCTTCATCCGCGGGCTTGACATTGAATCCATAAGCACATAATAGAAGCTTCTATTAAGCTGGAATTTTCCTTCAGGAAGCAAAGTGAAGGCTTTCTTGAACAGCCTTCTGAATTTGGAAGGATCTCCATATGGAGCGAGTCCCATTACTTTATATTCATCATGAGTCTTATAGCCGAGAAATTCGATAATCTGCGTATAAAAAGAACCTAAGCTGTCATCGTTGGAAATATGGCCGAGCGGTTTGAGCGAATCTCCATCAGCATCAAGCACAATTCCAGCATTTCCTTCCAATGAAGCACCATCTATTGTAACGATGAGCGCTTCTTCAAACCCAGACATATAATAGGCGCTTGCAGCATGGCAGTAGTGGTGATTTTCAAACACCACATTCTCTTTTTTAAAATCCGTATCAAAAAATTGCTTTAGTCGCTCGACCACCCACGCCTGCGGATCGCTGTAAGGAAATTGCCGATACTCATGTCGGTGGGTTGTCATCTCGTATTTAAACTGGGTTTCCGAGTAAAAATAGACGATTTTGTCCACATCGTCCAAACGTATTCCACCCAGCTCCAGACAACGGCGAATTGATAAAATAGGCATCTTCCCTGTGTGCTTAATCCGATTCAGACGCTCTTCCTCATAGGCGGCAACAACTTGCCCATTTTCAATTAATACGGCTGAAGCATCATGAACCTCTGAATTCAATATGGTCGTTATAAACCCGTCCTCATGAGGGAAATCGATCCCCCCGCTAATGCCAAGTATCCTCATTATTTCACCTTCCTTATTTCTTCAACATTTTGTGAGCGGCCACGTTGGCGCCAGCTCCTAGCACTCAAGCTTCTTGCTGAAGTTCCTGTGGAATCCACTCCTGGGTTCGCTTCTGCGTGTGATGCAGGCGGCTGTATGCGCCTCCAGCTGCCAGGAGCTCGTCATGCTTGCCCTGCTCCATAATCCTTCCACGGTCAACGACTACAATCGTGTCCGCTTGCTCAATGGTGGACAGCCGGTGGGCGATGGCAATCGTCGTTTTCCCTTCCATCAGCCGCTCGATTCCTTGCTGGACCGCTAGCTCTGAATCGCTGTCCAGTGCCGATGTTGCCTCGTCAAGCAGCAAAATAGGGGCATTTTTCAATATGGCTCGGGCAATGGCTATTCGCTGCTTTTGACCACCGGACAGCCTCACGCCTCTTTCACCAACCACAGTGTTGTAGCCATCTGCCTGTTCCGTAATAAAATCATGGGCAAATGCTGCACGCGCTGCCTCTATAACCTCGTCAGTCGTGGCGTCCATTTTTCCGTAGCGGATATTTTGCTCAATCGTTCCTTCGAACAGATACGGGTCCTGGGAAACGTAGGCCATCTTATTCCTAAGCTCCTCAAGCGAATAATCTGCAAAGCTTTTGCCCGCAATTTGAATATCGCCTTCCGAGAACGGATAAAAGCCGAGCAGCAGCTTCATTATGGTGCTTTTGCCGCCCCCGCTGGGCCCTACAAGCGCGACAAGCTGTCCTTTGTCCACCTGAAGATTCAAGCGGTTTAGCACATTTTCGTCTTTGTGGTAGGCAAACGATACGTTTTTGAAATTCAGCATATTGTCTTCGTTTGAGCTTGCGACAGCAGCTTCCTTCGAGACAGCTGCGTATCGCCCAGGTTCTTCTGCCACATCCAGCAGGTCAAATACCCGGTCAGCCCCCGCCAGCGAGGATTGCAAATTGGCCCAGAAAACACCTAAATTGCGGAAGAGATTCGTTACGTTCTCCAGCAGTAAAATAACCCCCAGCAAGCTGCCGATTGTCAGCTGGCCGTTAATCAGCATAAAGGCTCCAATAATAAAGGCACCGCCATTATTGATCCAAAGCAGAAAATAATTGGTGCTTGTTAAATAGGCGCTTTTTTTCGCTCGCATTAAAAACAAGTCGGCAAGCCGAGTCGTCGTCTCCTTGTACTTGCGATTCATCCCATCGACCATCTGAAACGTTCTGCTCACCTGCGTGCCAGCAACGAGATTCGTTAACCGCTCAAGCTGAACACCGGACTGCTCCTGAATTTCGGTGCTGATCGTTCTAAACGGCTTTGCGTATCTTGCATTCACAAACGTA
Organism: Paenibacillus liaoningensis; assembly: GCF_059609455.1. Lineage (NCBI taxonomy): Bacteria > Bacillati > Bacillota > Bacilli > Caryophanales > Paenibacillaceae > Paenibacillus > Paenibacillus liaoningensis. The sequence continues at coordinate 77,403 of NZ_JCAALU010000007.1, read as the reverse complement.
GACAGCAGTCCTAAAAAAATCATGGCAACAGCGAATCTCCAGTCCAGATAAAACATAATAACGGCTGATATTGTCCCGGTAGCCATTAAGGAAAGAAGCGTAAGTGCTTCTCCAGAGAAGGCATTTTCCATTGTCTGCAAATCATTTGTAATTCTAGACAGGCTGTCACCGCTATGGCTGTTCTCGTAATAAGTAACAGGAAGCTTCTCCATATGATGAAAGACGCGAAGCCGCATGCTGTTCATGATCGTCTTGACCGTTTTACCGTACCAATATTGGAAAAGTGGCGTTAGGATGCACATAGCAACGACGATGAGCATGAACTGGATGCTAAGCGTCATAACCGCATCCATATTCTTCTCCGTTATCGCATCGAGAAAAGTAGAGACCAGCATGGCTGTAATAATCGATACGCTTGAGCTCATGAGACCGAAACCCAGAAAACTGAGAATAAAAGATAGTTTACGCCGACCAAGCAATCGGGCAAGTCTCGCGATTTGTTGTTTATTGCTTTTTTCCAAGCAACTACGCCCCCTCTTGACCAAGCCCGTACGGCTGGTCTCCACGATTGCTTGCCTGATTGTTGTATAGACGATAATAAGTGCCGTTTTTGGCAAGCAGCTCTTCATGTGTGCCGCTTTCTTCAATTCGCCCCTCGTTCAGTACAAAAATGTGGTCTGCATTCATGACCGTAGACAAGCGATGTGCGACGACCAAAACCGTTTTGTTTCGCATAATCCGGTTAATGGATTGTTGAACAAGCTGTTCGGATTCGGAATCAAGTGCCGAAGTCGCCTCATCCAGCAGCAAAATGGGAGCATCCTTTAATATGGCCCTGGCAATCGCTATCCGCTGCTTTTGTCCGCCTGATAGCTTTACTCCCCGTTCACCGACAAGCGTATCGTACCCTTGTGGAAGTACCCGTATAAATTCATGGATATTAGCAAGCTTAGCTGCGCTTTCTACGTCTTCCATGCTGTAGCCGTCATCCGTGCACGCAATATTTTCAGCGATGGAGCCTGGAAAAAGGAATGTATCCTGCGAAACATGTGAAATGAGCGCCCTTGCGGATGATAGCTTCCAATCAGTGAGCGGCTCGTTGTACAGCTTGATTTGTCCACCCTTATAATCATAAAAGCCGGTGATAAGTTTAAAGATGGTCGATTTGCCTGAACCGCTTGGCCCAACTAGGGCGACCGTTTTACCTTGCGGCAATGTAAAGCTGACCTCGTCAAGCACCTTCGAATGTTCGTCATAGGAAAAAGTAACCTGTTCAAATTCAAGCGCAGGAGCTGACGACGAGAGGTTTTCCGGCTGCTTGCCATCCATCCGTTCTGTTTCAGCATCGAGCAATTCAAACAGATGATCGACAACGCCAGCTGTTATTTTGAATCGGCTAATCTGATTTGGAATTTCTCCCATCCCGGACACGAGATAATTGATGAACTGCACAAACGCGATTAAAGCGCCTATTAAAAGCTGTCCTTGGCTAACCAAATATCCACCGAACAGAAAGAACACAACCAGCGGAGCCGTTCGGACAAATACACTGAGTGCCCCAATAGCAGCAACGCGTTTCTCGATTTTCAAAAAATGTTCAAGCAGCTTGTCAAGCAGCAGCTGGCACTTTTGATACACAACCTGTACCAGATTGTAAGACTTGATCATATAGATCCCGCCAATTGTATCTTGAACAACTGTGCTCATCTGAGCCATGCTTTGCTGCACATCTGCCGCATATTGATTTAACGGGCGGCTGATTTTTTCACTCAAAAAGGTCATAAACAGCAACATGCCGAAGCAAAACAGCGTAAGCTGCCAATTCATATAAAACATAGCCGCTATACAGGCAACGACCCTGACAATATGAAAAATAAGAGCGGCAAAATCATTGTAAATATATCCTTCAATTTGATTGATGCTGTTCGTCATTCTGGAGCTAAAGTCACCCGAGTGGCGAGCTTCCATATACGAAATAGGGAGTTTATTAATATGCTCGCTAACTTTATTTTTCAAATCTCGGGTTACAAAGGCGCTGTAGCGTCCCGATGAATAAACGCTGAAAAAATTCACAATGATGCCTGTCACTATAAAAAGGAGGATTAATTTTACAGCCTGCATCACACCATCCATATCACCCGTCTGGGTGGACGAAAATAAAAGGTTAATAATGTAGATGAGCAAAATATCATTTGCCGCTATGATGATCGTGCTTATCAGCTTGAGCGCTATCCAAAACCGATAGGGCTTAAGAAAAACAAACAACCGGCGCATCGAGACGAAAGCAGAGTTACGACTTGCTATTTGCATAATTGCCCTCCACTATAGGGTAATATCGCCGCACAGAGCCCCGCGAGCGGAGAAAATTAATGATCTTGCCCTTCTACTAGCTTTTGTACGCCGTCCTTAAAGTGGCCCAAGGTAGCAAAATGGTCGATAATTAAAATTTCATTTTCAAACTCGACATCAAATTCATTTTCCAATGCGACGATTAATTTAACAAAGGAAATCGAGTTTAGGCCCACTGTTTCTAAATCTGATTGCAATACACTCTCATCAATAGTCAACAGCTCAATATTTTTTTGCAAAATTTCATTAAACCTCGCATTAAAATCCGCTACTTTTACTTCTCCACTCATCATTTAACCTCCCTAAAATCGTTCATTTTCACTTACAAGGCTGCCTTAAATCATTCCTCCATCGACAATAATCGTCTGTCCATATATGTAGCTTGCATCGTCAGAAGCTAGAAATAAGGCTACCTTTGCAATTTCATCAGCCTCGCCTAACCGGCCGCAGGCAATTTTATCGACAAAATGACGGCGCACGCGATCGGGAACTTTCCCGAGCATATCCGTAACGATGTATCCTGGTGCAATGGCGTTCACACGGATGTTTTTTCCAGAAACTTCTCTTGATAGTGATCGAGTCAAGCCAATAAGGCCCGCCTTGGACGCGCTATAATTCGTCTGACTTGAGGCACCCGCCAATGCGGAAACGGAGGAAATATTCACGATGACTCCGCGCCTCTTGCTGATCATCGAAGGCAGCACTGCTTTGCAGCAATTGTAGGCTCCCTTCAAATTTGTATTAATGACCTTATCCCAAGAGGCTTCCTCCATCAGCATCAGAAAACCATCTTCCGTTACGCCGGCATTGTTGACCAGCACATCAATTTTCCCAAACTCCTGAACAGCCTCCTCGATTACAGCAAGCGTATTCATATGATCGGACACGTCTAGCGCAAACGCCTTCGCCTTGCCCCCATTTTCCTGCAAGGAAGCTTCCAGCTCCGCAGCTTCGTCCTCACTGCTTTTATAGGTAAAGAGAACGGTAGCCCCTTCGCTAGCAAAAGCTTGTACGATGGCGTATCCGATTCCTCTTGCTCCTCCGGTAATAAAGACGACTTTATCGGCAAATTTCAATGGCTCACCTCCGGACCGTTCCAAGGATGACGCTGTGCAAGCATCCGTTGACATCATATCCATTTACTAATAAATATTCGTAATCGCCTATACGCGGCTCATGATGGACGATATCCAGCTCTAAAGCGGCATCCGGCTCGGTGCAGCCTGCGGTTAAAGGCATGCTCCCTTTGGCAATGGCAAGAGCCCCTGCTGCAACATTCAGCATAAACGAGGCGCCGAGCGTTTCACCCGTTGCTCCCTTAATCGAAGAAACCGGTATGGAAGCGGCACGCTGCCCAAAAACTTCATGAATGGCTTTGGCTTCTGCCCTGTCGGTATAACGTCCGCCTCCGGCAGCCAGCAAAATGCCATCAATAACGCTCGGAGAAATCGAGGCATGCTTGAGCGCCATATCCATCACACGAGCGAATTGCTTAAAATCTGCATCGGCACGGTCTTTACCTAGGTATCCGCTGCCGATTAAACTTGCATATCCAATAACCTCGCACACGATGCGTTCTGGACTGCGAACCAAGACGCTCTCGGTCTCAAGCAGCAATGCAGCGGCACCCTCGGTCATTCTCGTACCGCTTCTATTCCTGTCCAGAGGCTGGCACAAATAGTTTTCATCCTTAGTTGTATAATCCTGCTGTTGAAAGGAGTCAAGCAGCTCTTGGCAATATTCCTCTACTCCGCCGCATAATATCGCATCCGCCTTGCCGCTTTTGAGCAGATCAGAGGCATAGGCAATCGCATTGCTGCCCGTTAACACGGTGCTCGCGCCCTTTAGCTTTAAACTCAAGCAAACATGTCCGATTCCCGAGTTGTATACCGTACTAGCGAATACGGTCGGACTAACCATATCGACGCCACCTGACAAAATTTGATTGCTGAGGGCCAGGTTAGATACCAATGGACCGTATCCCGTTGTAAAAACAGTACCAATTCGGTTATGATCCAGTTGCTCCTGCTCGATCAAAGCTTCATCCAGCACTTGTTTCGAAGCGCTCATGGTCAACCGGGAAAACCGATCCATCCGTCTAGCGACCCGGTTTTCAATATTTTGCGGAATATCCACGGGCAGCTTAAGCTCATCCGGCCTGATTCCCGCCTGTGCGTTTATGCCTTCCCAATATTCATCTGCACCGGACCCTGCACAGCTTATCGCTCCTACAGCCGTAACAAATATTTTATGCATATGGATTCTCCCAAATTTATGAAATTATGCTCCAAGCAGCTAAACACCGCTTGTTTTAATCGGAATAGCTTAAGGTCAGCATCCCGGAGGCGACAACTTTATCTCCGACTGAAGCCGTACATTTGATCTGGTGAAAGGTATGGAAAGACTCGACTAACTCTGCTTCTACCGCAAATGTATCGCCTGGCACAACTGGCTGTAGAAACTTGATTTGGTTAACTGCACTTAAATAAAATTTGCGGGCTGCCCCGCTCTCCCCGTTGTAAAAAATAAATCCGCCGACCTGCGCCATCGTCTCAATCATGAGAACGCCTGGATAAATAGGTTCATCCGGGAAATGTCCAACTGTCCAAGGCTCGTTATAGCTTATGTTTTTGTAGCCTTTGGAGCGCTTCATATAAAGGGCCTCGGTAATTCGGTCTACCATCACAAACGGGTAGCGATGAGGCAAGCCTTTTGCAATATCAATGGTTTCCATCCATGACAGCTCCCAGCATGTGGTGTGTATAAGGAAAATTCAAGCCGATAGATGCTTAGACCTTTCCAACAACTATACTTGCAGAATGGCCGAAGAAAGCGTATGAGTTGGACATCGCATATTGGATCGACCGTTCCTCATAGTTCCCTTTAACAATCTGGAGTTCCTGAAAAGGTTCAGGCTGCTCCTTCAGAAATGCAGTTGGAGGCACAATCCCGCGATCTATAGCGAGCAAGGTTGCCGCCAGCTCAACGCTTCCCGCAGCTCCCAAACAATGTCCGGTAACCGCCTTCGTTGAAGATATCATAACCTGGGACTGCTTCTCCTCGGTTCCAAAAACTTTGGACAGCGCTCGCATTTCCATTAAGTCATTCAGCTCCGTCGCTGTTCCATGGGCATTAACATAATCAATGTCACCTGGCTCTAAACCGGCATCCTCCAGAGCCATCAGCATCGTCCGCACAGCCCCTTCCCCTTCGGGATCGGGACTTGTAATATGATAGGCATCATTGCTTAAGCCGTATCCCAGCAGCTCGCCGTAAATATGGGCTCCTCTTGCCTTCGCTCCATCAAGCGTTTCCAAAATAAAGACAGCCGCTCCTTCTCCCAGTGACATGCCATCCCTGTTCTTATCAAACGGCACACAGCCACCCAGGCTCATGGACTGGAGACTGTGAAACCCGGCAATATAGTTGTCCGATAAGGGCTCTGCCCCAACAACGACCATTAAATCCGCTATTCCGTTGCGAATGGCGTCAAGAGCTATTCCTGCTCCCGCAGTTCCAGCGGCGCAGGCCGACATCGTTGTGTAGGCTTGGCCCCTTATATCTATATACGAAACAATATGTGAGAGCAAAGATGGAATTTCGATCAGTCCATCGGGATCATTCCACTTCTGCTCCCGGTTATTTTGAATGTATCTCATCGTTTTAATATGGCCGGGCACAGATTCTGAAAGGGACAAGCCCGCTCTAGTTTCCAGCTTGCTGATGTCCTCCTTCGTCAGCCCGCTGTCTGCCAAAGCTTCATCAAGTGCGGCATACGTCATTTGAACGGCCCGCTCATCCTCTTCCATCTCTCGATACAGCTCGTCAACGCTGCCAGCGACCTCGCCACTAACGCCAAGCTTTTTCAGCTTTTCATGAGCCCGAAGCCCGCTGGCACCATTCACAATCGACTGGAAGAAGGCTTCTCTGTTAGAGCCGCCTGGCGCAATGATGCCAATTCCGGTTACTACGGCTTGCGGTCTGCTCATCGATTAATCCCCGATCGTGCTGCGGATAATATTCGCTATGGAACGAACGCTTTTGAAAACGGACATATCGCTGCTTTGCGGCTTAACGCCAAAAAGCTCCTTCAGTCCAACCGCAAGCTCCAAAGCATCAACGGAATCCAGGTCTAGCCCTTCTCCCTGTTCATTAACATCAAAAAGCGGATCATCATCGTTGATTTCTTCCGGGGAGATATCCAGTCCAAACTTAGTAACAATCATGTTTTTAATTTGATTTTCAATCGATAGCTGTACGTTTTCCATTGTTTCAGCTCCTTTATTGGATAAAAGATTGCATGTCATTCCAGAGGCAGCATAAATAGCCGTCAAAATATAAAGCGCTTTCATTGTCTAGGGATAGACATTGCTCGGCACTCACTCCTCAAATGGAAATGACATAGGCAGTGCAGCTTAAAACAGCAGGCTTCAATTGTACAAACTCATCTGGATGAATGTGCGTTAGAAAGGAAAACAATAGGTGTGGGTGGGTTGAGAGAAGATCATTCATAGTTGAATGTGTCGCTAAAGGAGTAGACGACTATATCTCTTGAGGAATGCTGCTTAACGAAGATGCGGTCGTCGATGCAACCAATAGCGCCGTTAATAAAGTTATACCATAATTCTATGTTTTTTTACAATATTTATTTTTATGTACATATTTAGATTTAAGTTACAAATCATGTAACTTTTATTTGTCGCTGATGCTGTCATCACGTTCTAATTTTGGCGAATAAACGCCGATGTTTAAATGAAATCGCTCTAAAAATTGCTGATACTAGTCGTTCCGCACTTAATAAGCGTGCAAAAATTTTGAAACCCATTTCATTTTACAAGAGATACTATCGGACCTTGGAGTGATATGCTTAGCTGCGTGAAGGCAAAAAGACGCTCTAGAGGGGGCGGAATATGCCTAGGGGCATGCCCACTTACGGTGGAAAAAACGGAACTATTCCCAATATACCACAAACACCATCCACATAATACCATAAAAATACGTCATTAAATCACCCAAAAATTGGACATTTCAAGCGAGTTTCAGGGGTTACTCCCTGCATAATGATAGACTTGGTGGACACAGCAGCCGCTATTCCTACCAAATCACGGGTTTGGCACATTCTACGGACTCAGGAGCCGCTAATGCGCTGCCAAAAGCCATTTTGACTAGATTATAGGGCAATAGCGGCTTTCCTGTCCGCCTGCGGCCTGAAAATGGATCAAAAGCTAAAATTGCGGAACCTCAGTCCGCCAAAAAAGGAGCGAGCGTCTCAGGCTGCTCCGCCTCTTGTGGAAGATCGCTGGGATGTCTGCGTTTCAGGCTCCTTTATATGCTCGCCTCTCCTCTGTCCGGATCCTCAATCCGCTGAATATACCCCTTTTAAATATCTTTTTGTGTGGAAGGCACCACCTTCTTCAGCCCGTAAGGCAGCATGTGCTTCTCGAGCTAATATTCTAACCGTATGACCTGATCAGTGCACTTTTATAATGATGAACGCCGCCTAGCGGCACAGCAAAAAGGACGACATTTCCCCGTCATCCACTCGCAGCGGGTTATCGCCCTTTTTCGATAAAATCCAACATAAGGCTGACCTCACGGATGTGAGGCCAACCTTCCAGTTGTTTTTCCAATTACTTACTTATTTATGACTACGCATTTCCTATTCGTTGTTTTCCATCCATTGGAAATGGAAGCTGCCTTGTTGATCGAGACGCTCAAACGTATGCGCTCCGAAATAATCACGCTGTGCTTGCAGCAGGTTAGCCGGCAGTCTTTCTGTACGGTAGCTGTCATAATAAGCTAGTGCCGATGCGAAAGCAGGAACTGGAATCCCTCTTGTTACGGCAATGGCAATCACTTTTCTCCAAGCCTCTTGGTAGTTATCTACGATGCCGCCGAAATAATCATCAAGGAACAAGTTTTTCAGTTCCGGATCACGGTCATACGCATCTTTAATGTTTTGCAGGAAGCCGGCACGAATAATGCAGCCGCCACGGAAAATCATTGCAATACTGCCGTAGTTCAGGTTCCAGTTGTACTGGTCAGAAGCAGCGCGCATTTGCGCGAAGCCTTGGGCGTACGAAGCGATTTTGCTCGCGAATAGCGCTTTGCGGACCGCTTCAATAAACTCTTGCGAATCGCCGTCATAGCTCGATACCGCAGGGCCGTTCAGCTTCTTGCTTGCCGCTATGCGCTCCTCTTTCATCGCAGAAATAAAGCGCGAGAATACGGACTCGGTAATGATCGACAATGGAACGCCGAGATCAAGAGCGCTTTGGCTCGTCCATTTGCCAGTTCCTTTTTGGCCTGCGGAATCGAGAATTACATCGACCATCGGCTTGCCTGTAGCCGGGTCTGTTTTCGAGAAAATGTCAGCTGTAATTTCGATCAAATAGCTGTCCAGCTCGCCATTATTCCACTCGGTGAAAATGTTATGCAGCTCGGACGTGTTTACACCGAGTACATCTTTCAACAAATGGTATGCTTCGCCAATCAGCTGCATGTCGCCATACTCGATGCCGTTGTGCACCATTTTCACATAGTGTCCAGCGCCGCCTTCACCAATGTAAGTAGAGCAAGCATCGCCATTCACTTTCGCCGAAATAGCTGTCAAGATCGGCTCAACGAGCTCATAAGCGTCTTTTTGACCGCCTGGCATAATTGCCGGACCTTTAAGCGCGCCCTCTTCGCCGCCGGAAACGCCCGCACCGATAAAGCGGAAGCCTTTAGCTGAAAGCTCTTCATTTCTTCTTTGCGTATCAGGGAAATAAGCGTTGCCGCCGTCAATCAAAATGTCCCCTTGGTCTAGAAAAGGTACAAGCTGATTAATCGTATCGTCAGTTGGCGCGCCTGCTTTGACCATTATTAAAATTCTGCGCGGCGTTTCAAGCGAGTTTACAAATTCTTCGACGCTGTATGCACCTACAAAATTTTTGCCTTTTGCTTCTTCCAGAAGCTCATTTGTTTTTTCTGGGGAACGGTTGTATAGCGCAACCGAGAACCCTCTGCTTTCAATGTTTAAAGCGAGGTTTTTGCCCATAACGGCAAGACCAACGACACCAATTTGCTGTTTGCTCACGGAAATCTGCCTCCCAATCCTATTCAAGCTCTTTTTATATAAGCGTAAACGGCTGTCGCCATTTTCAAAATAAATGCCATATTACATATTACTTATCGCTTCAAACTCCCCTTCTTACAGGGAAGTTTTTTTCCAGTCAGCAGCAAATTTCTCCATGCCTTGATCGGTAAGCGGGTGCTTCGAAATTTGCTCGATAACCGCGAATGGCACAGTTGCAATATGCGCGCCAGCCATCGCTACGCGAGTAACGTGATCCGGGTGGCGAACCGAAGCTGCAATAATTTGCGCATCCAGCTGGTGCGTGCGGAACAATTCAGCAATTTTAGAAACCAATAGAACGCCATCTTCGGAAATATCGTCCAGACGACCAAGGAACGGGGAAACATAGGTTGCGCCAGCACGAGCAGCCAACAGCGCTTGGTTCACTGTGAAAATAAGCGTTACGTTCGTTTTTACGCCTTTTTTCGTCAGGTAACGGCAAGTTTCTAGTCCAGCAAGGTTCATCGGAAGCTTGATTGTAATGTTTTTATCGTTGTTGTTGATTTTGATTAGCTCGTCCGCTTCAGCGATCATTTCTTCAGCTGTAATCGCGTTAGGCGTTACTTCTGCAGAAACGGATTCAACCTCAGGCACGATTTGCAAAATTTCAGCAATACGGTCTTCAAATTTCACGCCTTCTTTAGCAACTAAAGACGGGTTAGTGGTAACACCGGACAAAACTCCAATTTTATAAGCTTTCTTAATATCTTCCACATTAGCCGTATCGATAAAAAATTTCATAGTCAATTACCTCCGTTTTTTGGGTTCATTTTTGATTTACATTTTAATTTTAAATTTGATTGCCCTGCATTTCAATTATTTCAATAATTCTTTTGCCAGGCTAACGACATTTTCCGTTGAGAAGCCAAAGTATTCCATCACCTGGTTGCCCGGGCCTGACGCCCCAAACGTATCAATGGACAACACTTTGCCGCTTGGCCCTGCATAACGCTCCCAGCCGAGCGAAATACCCGCTTCAATGGCGATACGGTTCGATACGGCATCAGGGAGAACGCTTTGCTTGTAAGCTGCTGGCTGACGCTCAAACAGCTCTCTGCTCGGCATAGCCACGACGCGAACGGATACGTTATCGTTCTCCAGCTCGGTTTTAGCACTTACGGCAAGCGATACCTCAGAACCTGTAGCGATCAAAATGACGTCAGGCTTCTCATTCGTTTCTGTCAGCACATAAGCGCCTTTAGCTACTTCTGCAACGTTAGCTTTCGTCGCTTCATAGATCGGCAGATTTTGTCTGCTCAGCACGAGCGCAACCGGACCATCATTTTGCTGCAAAGCATAAGCCCAAGCACTTGCCGTTTCATTGGCATCCGTTGGACGAATGACAGTGAGCCCTGGAATGGTGCGAAGCGCAGCCAAATGCTCAACTGGCTCATGCGTAGGACCATCTTCGCCGACTGCGATGGAATCATGCGTGAATACATACGTAACAGGCAGCTTCTGCAAGGCAGCCAGACGAATCGACGGGCGCAAATAATCGCTGAATACGAAGAAGGTGCTCACAAATGGTTTTACGCCGCCATGCAGCGCCATGCCATTGCCCGCCGCGCCCATTGCATGCTCGCGAACGCCGAAATAAATATTGCGTCCTGCATACGATTTAACCGCGAACGTCTCTTCGCCTTTAATGTCCGTCATCGTGGAATGCGATAGATCTGCACTGCCTCCGAAGATGGAAGGAACGGTCTTCACATAATGATTGATGGCTTCACCGCTCGCTACGCGAGTTGAAAGTGTTTTGGAGGCATCGAAGGTCAAAATGTCAGCCGCATCAATCGTTACGGAACCATCGATGACTTGAGCCAGTTCCTTGCCTTGCGCCGGATATTGTGCAGTGTAGGAAGCAAGCTGTTTGTTCCATTCCGCCTCTTTAGCTGCACCCGCAAGCTTCAACTGCTCGTAATGCGCTTTGACCTCAGCCGGAACGGTGAACTCTTCTTCATACTGCCAGCCATAAGCGGCTTTCGTTGCGATTGCTTCTTCCTTGCCAAGCGGATTGCCATGCGCTTTATTCGTGCCCGCTACTTTGCTTCCGTAACCGATAATCGTCCGGATTTCAATAAGCGTTGGCTGTGAATCGTTGTGCTTGGCAGCTGCAATTGCCTCAGCGATGGCCGAAGTGTCATTGCCATCTTCCACGCGGAGATATTGCCAATTCGCAGATTCCGCTCTTTTTTGAATATTCTCCCCAAAAGAAAGGTTTAATTCTCCGTCGAGGGAAATATCGTTTGAATCATAGAGCACGATCAATTTGTCCAGCTTCATATGGCCAGCCATCGACATAGCCTCGTAGGAAATCCCTTCCATCAAGCAGCCGTCGCCAACGAGCGCATACGTATAATGGTCGATGATTGGGAAACCATCCTGATTGAATTTTGCAGCCAGATGCGCCTCTGCCATTGCCATGCCGACAGCCATTGCAACCCCTTGGCCTAGAGGGCCAGTCGTCGCATCTACGCCATCCGTATGTCCAAACTCAGGATGGCCTGGCGTCTTGCTGTTCAGCTTGCGGAATTGCTTCAAATCGTCAAGCGACACTTCATAGCCGGATAAGTGCAGCAGGCTGTAAAGCAGCGCTGAACCATGGCCCGCCGAAAGCACGAAACGGTCGCGGTTGAACCATTTGGCATGACCGGGATTGTGGCTTAAAAATTTGGACCATAACGTGTACGCCATTGGTGCTGCCCCCATAGGAAGGCCCGGATGACCGGAATTGGCGCTGTTAATGGCGTCAATCGATAAAGTACGAATCGTGTCAATCGCTAACTGATCAATGGTTTGTGTGATAGGCATATTGTTGTCCTTTCTCTGTTTCAGATTGTTGTTCCAGCTTGGAATCGAACCACCAGTGGTAGCCATCCTGCGCTAGCAAAGCATCGGATTCCGCTGGCCCATAAGTACCAGCCGCATAATGATGAAGAGGAACCTGATTTTCTGCGAAAGCTTCCAAAATAGGCTGAACCCAGGCCCACGACATTTCAACTTCATCCCAATGCGCAAAAAACGTAGGGTTGCCGTTCAAAGCATCGTGAATCAAATTTTCATAAGCTTCTGGAAGCTCTTCCTTGTTCGGGTGAAAATCGATTTGAATCGGCTTGAATTCACCATTTTGCTGCGAATCCTTGGAATTGAGCTGAAGCGTAATGCTTTCATTAGGGCTCATTTCAATGACGAGCAGATTCGGAGCCACCCCTTCTTCGTTTACGGAAGGAGCTTGTTTTAACGGCTCTTTAAATTCAATGACGATTCGCGTCGATTTTTCCTTCATTCTTTTGCCGGTACGAATGTAGAAAGGAACGCCCCGCCAAAAGAAATCATCAATCTGCAATTTTGCTGCGATAAAGGTGTCATTCATCGAAGTTTCGGCAATCCCCGGCTCAGACTTATAGCCGACAACCGGCTTGCCCTGAATGCTGCCAGCGCTGTATTGTCCGCGAACGATGCTGAGGGCAACATCTTTCTTTTGCAGCGGTTCAAGAGCTTCCATCACCTGTTTCTTCTTAGAACGAACCTTTTCAGGGTCGCTCTTCTGAGGAAGCTGGATCGCCGTCATCATAAGCAATTGCAGCAAATGGTTTTGGAACATGTCTCTTAGTGCGCCGACATGATCGTAATAACCGGCTCTTTCCTCTACGCCGACCGTTTCATTCGCTGTAATTTGCACATTGGCAATGTAATGATTGTTCCACAGCGCCTGAATGACCGGGTTCGTCTGCTGCAAAGCCTCAAGACGCTGCACCATCGGCTTGCCGAGATAATGATCGATCCGAAAAACTTCTTTTTCCTCAAAAGACCGGCTAAGGCTTTCATTCAAATCGCGTGCAGATTGCAAATCATGGCCGAAAGGCTTCTCAATGACGAGACGCTTCCAGCCCTGCGCAGAGCCAAGCCCGCTAGCCTGAATGTTGGAGGCAATCGTTTCGAAAAATTCAGGCCCAACCGATAAATAAAACAGGCGATTCGGGGCAAGATTTAAAGCTTCCTCCCGCTGTTCAATCATGTGAAGCAGCTTCTGGTAATCTTCCTTATGGTCTATGTTCAGAACTTGGTAACGGAAAGCTTTTAAAAAAGCTTTTACGCTCGCCTCGTCCTTTATTTCCCGTCTGGAAAAATCACGGAGAGATTGCTCGACATTTGCCTGAAAGGTTTCATGCGTCAGCTCTCTTCGTCCAAGGCCAATCAAGGAGAATGCTTGCGGCAGTTTCTGCTCGATGAACAAATTATACAAAGCGGGGTAGATTTTTCTTTTCGCTAAATCCCCTGTCGCTCCAAACAACACAAAAGTGGTTGGCTCCATCTTCCGTTCTCCTTCCAATTCGTTAGCTATGGTTTCTTTTTCTTAGTTACACTATAATACGTTTAAGAGCCATACAAGTAATTAATATATTTAAGAGGAGGTATAGACCACATCTATGATCAATAATTACGAATTATATAAGGTTTTTTATTGGGCCGCTAAAACAGGCAGCTTAACGAAAGCTGCTAATGCGCTGTACCTCACGCAACCGAGTGTCAGCCACGCCATTAAGCAGCTGGAAAACAGCTTCGGCATCACTTTGTTTTATCGAAATTCCAAAGGAGTTGCGCTAACGCAGGAAGGTACGATCTTGTACTCCTACATCGAGCAGTCGCAAATATTGATAACCCTTGCAGAGGAAAAAATGGCTGCACTGAAAAATCTAGAGAGCGGCGAGCTGCGTATTGGCGGCAGCGATTCGCTGTTCAAGCATTATTTGCTGCCGTATTTGGAAAACTTTCATTATATGTATCCCGAAATTAGGCTTCATCTTAATCACGGCACGACGCCGGAAGTGATTTCTTTCCTGAAGGAAGGCAAAATAGACCTTGGAGTCGTTCGCATGCCGATTGTCGATTCCCAGCTGGAAGTGCGTGAAAGCATTCAGCTGAAGGATTGTTTTGTTGCAGGGGAGCGCTACGCGAAGCTGAAAAATGAAGTTTTGACGCTGGACCAATTGTTACAGCATCCCGTCATTCTTTTCTCCCGCAATAGCCGGGCGCGAATGGCCATTACAGAGCTTTTTCAAAGCTTCGGTTATATGCTGAAGCCTGAAATCGAGGTCGGCAGCGTCGATTTGCTGATCGAATTTGCCCGGAGAGGACTCGGCATTTCGTATGTAACGCGGGAATTTGTATCGAAGGAGCTAGAGGAAGGCTCGCTCTTCGAAATTCAATTGGATGTGCAGCTGCCTCCCTCCCATGTTGGCATAATGAAAATGCGGAATTTGCCGCTGTCGAGTACAGCTAGCCGATTTATTGAGCTTGTGCATTAAAGCTTTGTATATAAAATAAAAAGAGAAGAATTGAAAGTTAACTTTCGCTCCTTCTCTTTTTGAGTCCTCTTGCAAATTTAATTTGTTCCTTTTTTGCCTGATCATTTAAAAGCCCGATGGATTTATAAGATAACTCCCGCAGCGACTCTTCGTCCATTTTGGCAAGTACTCGCATAGCCGTGTCCATAATGTCGCTTTCCTCATGAGCAAGTTCGTTTTCTTTCATGAATTTTTCTAAATCATTGCGATTAATTGGATTTTCAAATTTCAGTCCAAAATGTTGGGCGGCGTATACAAAATCTTTATCGTTATTACTATAAAGCTGTGCATCTAAATCAATGCTTGTGGCTGCAATAATAGCGTCAGGCGATGGAAGCTTTTTGCCTTCTGACTCGAACCACAATATACGAATATCAGCTGCATTTTTAGCAACATTATCATTAATATGAACCATCAAACCCTCAGACTTTGGGTATTCAATATATTCTTCAATAACATCCTTATACGATAAATCTTTTTGTGTTCTGGGAATGGACAATAGTTCTACTTGGACGATTGTAGGCATTAAAAGCTCTATATCAAAGCGAAGTTCGTTAATAAGTTGAACAGCAGGTTGATATCCCCATGAAGCATAGATATAAATATTCGTGTCACAAATAACCTTCTGCTTATTTGACATCAAGTTCCTCCATGTCCGCATCTTCATCACTGATAGGATAAAGATCCTCGTCTTTCTCGGCCGGTTTTACTTTACTAAGCGCTTCTTTGGTTCGACGTACTGCTTCAATTTGTTTTTGATATTTGGGCACAGCAAATTGAGAGCGCACAATTAAATTTTTGCTGCTTCCAGGTGTCTCAAGCTTCTCAGTATCTATCTTCCCAAGCTTGATCCATTTGTAAACACCTTGGACGCTAATTCCGAACATCTCGGCGACTTCATCGGCACTGACATATTTGCTATTCTTCTCTTGATGCTCTAACGGGACGGCTAGTACATTTCGAGCTTGAATATAATCTTGTGCCTTCCTGATTCGAATAATCGCAGCGGCTCTTCGTAACGTTTCAAGTTCTTCTTCAACTAAAGTAACACTCGTTGTGAATACTTCAATCTCTTGAGCCAGCTCTTCACTTGTTTTTGCCATGCTGTTCACCTCCCATTCATTTTACTATACTTTTCAATCAATATAAATATTAAACCAAACAAACGAATTAAACTTATTAAACCAGCACTTTAAAGATCAAATATACCGAATTTGGCTTTGTTTCTAATCTTCCCCTCGATTAATCGCCCAAATATCCTCCACCATTACTTTGTATTTCAAGCAATCCCGCCCTCTTAAGCTCCTCGGCGTGAATTTCTGACAATGCTTCCAATAAACCCATGCCACGCTCAGTCACCTTTATAAAGATGCTTCTTTTATCCTCAGAATTCGGGAACCGGCTTACGAGCTCTAAATCTTCACAGCGCTTAATGAGCTCCAGGCAGGCATGCGGCGTAATTTGCAAACGCTCGGCCAGCTCTTTCGGCGTCGCATAGTCCCTCTCTGGAAATCCCATGATAGCTAACATAAGTTGATGGTATTGGGGAGTTAAACCTTTGCTTCTCGCTGCCTCTTCACTAAACCGAATAAACTTGCGAATGCGATATCGAAATAAAGCCAATTCTTCATAAACCTGCTTGGACAAACGGTTATTGGTCATATAAGGGCTCCTGCTTTTCTTCTAGTCTATCCCATAGCTGTCATTCATTCAATCACAACGATGAAGTGAAAATCATACCCTGATAAAGTCAAGTTTCCTCACCCAATGTAGAGTCAAACAAACAAAATTAAAATAAAAACGTTTTCATGTTATATAACATAACACAAACTCATTGACTTAGATCGTAGTGCGATATATATTGAGCATATCTAGTTATAATCCGTTAAGTTTGAAATCAAAAACTCACTTCTTTATCACACTCCTATTAACTTCTAACGCTGGTGGTGAACCTGCTTGCCTACTGAAAAAATAAAAAGCGTCTGCCCTTATTGCGGTGTTGGATGCGGCATTATACTTGAGGTATCGGAAAATCGTGTCATTAAAGTAACGGGAGACAAAGAGCATCCTACCAATTTCGGGCGATTGTGCACGAAAGGCAACACGTGCGCCGAAGCGATTTCGGAGTCAGGACGAATGGAATACGCTTATGAACGCCTCTCGCGCAAGGGCGAGCTGCAAAAATTAGCTATTGACGAAGCGATAAGCAAAACAGCAGCACAGCTGCGTTCCATACTTGACGAGCATGGGCCAAATGCCCTTTCCTTTTATGTATCCGGCCAGATGTCACTGGAGTCGCAGTATTTAATTAATAAGCTCGCCAAAGGCTTCGTGGGCACGAACAATATTGAATCCAATTCCAGGCTCTGTATGGCAAGCGCCGGCAGCGGTTATAAGCTGTCTCTTGGAGCGGATGGTCCGCCAGGCTCCTATCAGGATTTTGACCAAAGCGATCTTTTTTTCGTCATTGGCGCAAATATGGCTGACTGCCACCCTATTTTGTTTCTGCGAATGATGGATCGAATAAAAGCGGGTGCGAGGCTCATTGTCGTTGACCCGCGCCGCAATGCTACGGCCGATAAAGCATCCCTATATATGCAAATAAAACCGGGAACCGACCTGGCTCTGCTAAACGGACTTTTGCATCTACTGGTGAAAAATAATGATATTGACGAAGCATTTATTGCTGACTTTACTTCCGGCTGGGAACCGATGATTGCGTTTTTAGACGATTACCCTCCGGATAAAGTAGCTGAAATAACGGGCATCCCGGAGGAACATATTCGCAAGGCCGCGGCTTGGATCGGCGAATCGCCGAATTGGATGAGCTGCTGGACGATGGGCCTCAATCAAAGCACACACGGTACTTGGCACACGAATGCAATTTGTAATTTGCATTTGGCTACCGGCAAAATATGTCGTCCAGGCAGCGGCCCCTTCTCCCTCACCGGTCAACCCAACGCAATGGGCGGCCGCGAGATGGGCTATATGGGACCCGGCTTGCCCGGCCAGCGTTCCGTCCTCGTAGAAAAGGAACGTGATTTTATCGAGAGCCTGTGGAGGCTGCCATCAGGAACCCTTACAACCGAGGTAGGTACAGGAACCGTCTCGATGTTTGAGCAAATGCAAGCTGGTCAAATTAAGGCATGCTGGATTATTTGCACGAATCCCGTAGTGACGGTTCCCAATCGAAGAAACATCATTGCCGGTTTAGAGAAAGCCGAGCTTGTCATTACACAGGATGCTTTCCTTGAAACGGAAACGAATGCCTATGCGGATATTATGCTGCCCGGCGCGTTATGGTCTGAGGCTGAAGGCGTGATGATCAACTCCGAGCGTAATTTGACGTTGATGCAGAAGGCGGTAAAGCCGCCCGGCGAGGTGCTGCCCGATTGGCAGATCATCGCTCGTGTAGCATGTGAAATGGGCTTTGCCGACGCTTTTTCATATAGCAGCTCCGAGGAGGTTTATCAGGAAATTCAACAGGCTTGGAATCCCAAGACCGGCTACGATATTCGCGGCGCATCCTATGAGCGGCTACGCAGTACACCGCTGCAATGGCCGTGCGCTCCTGAAAGCGAAGCGGATCGCAACCCTATCCGCTATATCAACAATGGAATCAGCCAAACGTTGAAGCTCAAGGAAGATGGCAGTCTGCCGAGACTTGTATTTCCGACCGAAAGCGGCAAAGGCATCTTTCTCGCCCGCCCCTTTTTGCCTCCGGCTGAGCTTCCCGATATGGAATTCCCCTTTATCTTGAACACGGGACGCGTACAGCATCAATGGCACACAATGACGAAAACCGGTAAAATAGCCAAGCTGAATAAACTGAACCCAGGTCCCTTCGTGGAAATTCATCCCGAGGATGCGGCCACTCTTGGCATTACAGCTGATAATCAAGTCGAGATTCGCTCTAAGCGGGGGGTTGCTATTTTACCAGCTGTCATAACCGATCGGGTTCGTCCCGGCAATTGCTTTGCCCCGTTTCATTGGAATGATATTTTCGGCAAAAATCTGGCTATTAATGATGTGACCAACGATGCTATTGATCCGATCTCCTTTCAACCTGAATTTAAATTTTGCGCAGTGTCTCTTATTCGAGTCGCCGCTTCCGCAGAGGCTGCGCCGATTATTCATTCTGATGAGGAAATAACAGCCTCCCACTCGGCATTCCGCAGTGCGAGCAACGTTTATGAGGAGGAGATTTACATGTCTAAAGTCGATACGCTCGCCAGTATGCTTGGCATTGAATCAACATCTGTTATGACGCTGGAAAACCATGAAAAAACGTATGTGACCGGTTTTATTGCCAGCCTAAAAACGAGCGAGCTCCAGAGCGCGCCTGGCATCCCTGTTCTTCCTCCATCCGCGCCGCTGGAAGCCTCCAAAAAGCTATTTCTCGATGGGCTGCTCGCAGGCATGTTCTCCCGCACTTACTTGTCGGAATCCGGCGCAGCCTTGAGCGCTGCGGCAAGTACCGGGCAAGCGACGCTAGAACCGCCTGCACCATTTGTCCACATAAAAGATGCAGAAGCTTTGCGGATTACGATTGTATGGGCGTCTCAAACCGGAAATGCCGAGGAAGCCGCTCAAGCTTGCGCCAAGCAATTACTGGCAGCGGGTCATCATGTCCAGCTGTTAAACATGGATGACTACGATATGAAGAATCTTGCTAATGAACAGTATGTGCTATGCATCGCGAGTACATTTGGGGCAGGCGACCCGCCTGACAATGGCACCGGCTTCTGGCACTCCCTTCAAGCTGACGATGCGCCTAAGCTGCCGGGAGTGACATTCGCTGTACTCGGCTTCGGTGATTCCAGCTATGACTTATTTTGCGGGTTTGGACAACAATTGGATGCCCGATTCGAGCATTTAGGAGCCAAGCGCCTAATGCCGCGAACAGATTGCGATACTGATTTTCAAGAGCAGGTATCTGCATGGATCATATCGCTTGAAACAGCTTTGCAAAAAGCTCAGAAGGGCACCAGAACAAATGGCGCTGCGTCTTCTTCTGCACATGAGACTGCCATACAGGTTCACTATGATCGGAACCAGCCGCTTACAACCATCTTGCTCGCCAACAAGCCGTTAAGCAAGGAAGGCTCTGAGAAAGATACCCGCCATTATATTTTTGATTTAAAAAATACCGGGCTGCACTATGAGTCCGGTGACGCTTTAGGCGTTTGGCCAACTAATGCTCCTGCACTTGTGGATGAGGTATTGGAAGCTGTAAAGCTGAGCCCTTCCGAGAAAGTGTCCATAAAAGATATCGGAGAAATTTCATTGAGCCTCGCCCTTACCCAGCATTACGATATTACCCGAATCACTCCGAGCATTTTGCAAGCCGTATGCGAACGCACAAATAACGATGTTTTATCCCGGCTTTTAAGGAAGGAAAATCAGGAAGAATTAAAGCAATGGCTGTGGGGACGTCAGCTCGCCGATCTGCTGCAGGAATTCCCTTTCCCGATTCAAGCAGCTGAGCTTGTTCAACTGCTGAAGCCGTTGCAGCCGCGACTCTATTCCATTTCTTCCAGTTCAAAAATGAATCCGGATGAAGTTCATATTACCGTATCCACCGTTCGTTATCCGTTCAATGGCAAGCAGCGAAATGGCTTATGCTCCACCTTTCTGGCTGACCATGCGGAGAAAGCAGCTGGCGTACCCATCTTTGTTCAGAAAACCTCCCATTTCCGCCTGCCAAGCGATACTGATAAACCCGTCATCATGGTTGGCCCCGGAACAGGCATCGGCCCCTTCCGCGGTTTTTTGCAGGAGCGTCAAGCGACAGGCGCCAAAGGGAAAAACTGGCTGATCTTCGGAGAACAGCGCGCGGAATGCGACTTTTATTATAAGGAGGAGCTGGAAGCGATGCAGCAACGCGGCATTCTCCATCGTTTGGATACCGCCTTCTCACGAGATCAAGCAGAAAAAATATATGTACAGCATCGCATGATTGAGCACGGCGCTGAATTATGGTCCTGGCTGCAGGCAGGTGCCTATTTCTATGTATGTGGGGATGCCAGCAAAATGGCAAAGGACGTAGACACCGCACTGAAACAAGTCATTGAGCAGCACGGCGGAAAATCGGCGGCTGAAGCGGAGCAATATGTGAAGGAAATGGCCAAAGAGCAACGATATGCCCGCGATGTTTATTGAGCTAGTGCATACAGGGAGAGACGACCGCAACTATTGGCGGTCGTCTTTATTTTTCACACCTCCTATACTCTATCAAAATTACAAAAACTAGAATACTTGAATTAGAGTATAAATTTCTGGTATATTTGTAAATAACAATGGTAATTTGAATTGACCTGATGACTCTCTATTCCAGCAGCCTTACTATTGCGATGAATCAAAATCGTACAACAGTTTTCACCGCAGCGACTAAAGGAGGAATATGCAATGAATAACCATGTCATTTCTTTAGCTGATATTACGAGCTTTCAGTCTAAAGAAGAAGAGTTCAGCCCTTATAGTTGGTATCGCCGCATGTTGAATCAAGACCCGGTCATTTTTAATGAAGGATCAAATGCCTACCATGTATTCAAGTACGATTATGTGAAAACGGTGCTTAGTGATTTCAAAAACTTTTCCAGCGTTAGAACACGCAGCATCGTCCAGGTCGGTTATCAGAGCAATGACGACAAAGATAAAGAAATGGTCAAAACGTTTCCCGATCAGCTTGATATTCACAATGTTGATCCGCCAGAGCATCGTAAACGGAGATCCCTGCTCGCCGCTGCTTTCACACCAAGAAGCCTGCGGTTATGGGAACCGCGCATTCAGGCTGCTGTCGATGAATTAGTGGCCCAATTTGCCGATCAATCACAGGTGGATATCGTTGAAGCCTACACAAGCGTATTGCCAGTTGTCGTCATGTCCGACCTGCTTGGCGTCCCTTCCAAGGACCGCCTCTTATTCAAAGCATGGGTAGACAAGCTGTTTTTGCCGACAACTCATGAAAACTTCGATGAGATTAATGAATTGAAAAAGAAGGCCGGCGACGAATATTATCAATACCTTTACCCGCTCGTTGTAGCGAAGAGATCCCATTTAGAAGATGATATTATATCCGACTTAATTAGAGTAGAAGTAGATGGCGGGCATTTTACAGATGATGAGATTGTACGCACGACGATGTTTTTACTTGGGGCGGGGATTGAAACAACGAGCAATCTGCTGGCTAATTCCTTTTATGCTTTTTTATACGACCAGCCCGAGCTGTATCAGGAACTCAGAAATAATCCCGAGCTTGTTTCTGACGCGGTTGAAGAGCTGCTCCGGTTTCGGTTTCACATTAGCAAAATGGACCGGACTGTGAAGGAGGATAATGATGTGCTAGGGGTTCCGCTCAAAAAAGGGGATACCATCGTGGCTTGGATGAGCGCAGCGAATATGGATGAAAGCATGTTTGAAGATCCTTTTACATTGAACATTCACCGGGAAAATAACAATAAGCAGCTCGCATTTGGCTATGGCGCCCACTTTTGTCTAGGAGCACCTCTAGCAAGGCTGGAAGCCACTCTCGTTCTTACTACCTTTTTAAAAACATTTTCCAAAATTGAGCCCGATACAACCTTTATTTTGGAAGACAGCCTTGTTCCTAGTGCTGCCGGACAAAGCTTGACTCGATTGCCTATCCAGCTTTTTAAATAAAAAATACCGTTTGATGCTGCTTCATTCGTTTCATGCAAAAAAACTGCCTAAGCAAGCTGCCTTCGATATGGAATCGGAGTCAGCTTGTCCACGCAAACCTATACATAAACCTCTTCATCGAGTGAAGATAAAATGCCTTCATCAAACAATTCAATTAAAACATTGGCAATTTGTGGATCGAAATGCATGCCGCTTTGCTTTTTCACCTCTTCAATCGTTTCCTGAATCGTCCAGGCTCTCTTATAGGGACGTTCATGTGTAAGCGCATCATAAAAATCGGCAAGCGCTACAATTCGTGCTTCCAGAGGTATTTCTTCCCCATTCAGACCAAACGGATAGCCGGAACCATCCCATTTTTCGTGATGGGATTTCGCTATAATCCCCGCCAGCTTCAGGATAGAAAATGTGCTTCCTTCCAAAATGCTGGACCCAATAATCGTATGAGCCTTCATTTGCTCAAATTCATGAGGCTCAAAACGCCCGGGCTTCAGCAAAATCTCATCGGGAATACCGATTTTTCCGATATCATGCAGCGGTGCCGCTTTGCGAATACGATCAGCGTCCTCTTCCGAAAGCCCCAAACGGCTGGCAATAAGCTCCGCAAGCCGTCCGACCCGCAGCGTATGCCTGCCCGTCATATCATCGCGATATTCTCCCGCGCGCCCAAGCAGCAGCAACATTTCCAGCTTTGCCTTTTGCAGCTCCTCCGTCCGCTCCAACACTCTCATTTCCAACGTATTTTTATGCTGTTGAATCTGATTGTGCAGCTGACGGGTTTTGAGCAAATTATTAATTCGCAAAATGACCTCGGTCCGGTCATACGGTTTAGTCAAAAAGTCATTCACTCCCGCCTCCAGGCAGCGCCTCTTCACTTCAGGAGTGACATCAGCGGTAAGCATCAAAACGGGCAAATAACTGTCGGCCGAAAGCTGCTCACGAATGAGTGTCAATACCTGCAGTCCATCCATGCCCGGCATATGCATGTCCAACAGGATAATGTCCGGCTCAATTTCCAATAGCTTTTGCTGAATCTGGAGAGGATCCATTATACTATATATATGAGTAAACCCTGAGCGGACCAGAATCCGTTCTAAAAGCGTAATGTTGAGCTCCTGGTCGTCCACGATTAATATTTTTGCGCGTGAAATGTCCTCCATCGTTCTTCTCCATTCTGTATTCGTGAAATGCCTGCTTACGCTTTTTCTTTCTCCAAAGCAGCCTTCATCTTCTCTAGCAGCCGCTCAAGCACAACCGGTTTCGTATCAAAATCGTCACAGCCCGCCTGATAGGCCTTATCCTCATCGTTCGTCATCGCATGAGCGGTCAAGGCGATAACGGGAATATGCTTCGTAAGAGCTGAGCTTTTGAGCATGCGGGTTGCCTCCCATCCATCAAGCACCGGCAAGCTCAAATCCATCAATATTAAATCCGGAACCATCTCTTCAGCGAGATCTACCCCTTGCCTGCCATCTTCAGCCGTTATGATGCGATACCCTTTGCGCTCCAGCCGCCGGGATAACATATCGCGATTCATCTCATTATCTTCAATCAGCAGAACGGTGTTCATCGTTTAGCAGCCTCCCCATTACACCATTTGATTAAGCACTTTAGCCTGCTCTCCCAGCTTGCCTGCGGCCTCACTAATTCCTGTAAAGTCCCCTACAGCCTGCTCGATTTCATGCTTGCTGCTTATAATCGCTTCTCTGGAGCTTTTTGAGCTACCGCTAACCTTGTCCACCTGCTTTGAAATTCCTTCCAGCGAATTTTGAATTTCGCTAGCAGCCCCTTGAACATGCTGGGCAAGCTTTTTGACTTCCATCGCTACAATATTAAACCCGCGGCCATGCTCCCCTGCGTGCGCAGCTTCAATCGCTGCATTCAAGGCAAGCAAATTCGTCTGTGACGCAAAATCCCGAATCGTCTGGACAATCCCTCGCACAGCTTGCGTTTGCTGCTCCAGCGTTTGCAGAAAATCGATTTGAATCGCATTATCGCTCACAACATGCTCAATAACCGAGGCGACTTGCTCGCTGCGATTGATGCCTCTTTGGGTCCGCTCCAGCAAATCCGCTGCCATCTGCTGCAATTCGTCGGTCATTTTGACTACGGCCTGCTCGCGCGCAGAAATATCTGTTGCAACCTTTACGACGGCAAATGGAACGCCCTCTTCATCACAAACAGGCATATAGGTCGCTTCAAGCCAAATACTCGCTCCGTCCTTTGCCAACCGAACAATTTTCTCTTGAAAGGCTGTGCCTTTGCGCAAATTTTCCCAGAACTGCTTGTATTCAGCACTATTGGCAAACTCGGGCCTGCAAAACTGCCGATGATTTTTCCCTGGCAATTCATGAGCTGCATAACCCATCGCCTTGGCAAACTGCTCATTTGCCCACAGCACCTCTCCTTGCAAATTAAATTCGATCATCGCCAGCGACTGCTCTAATGCGGATAGAACCGCCTTCCCATCAAGCACCTGCGTACTTTGGGAAACTAATTTCACAACGTCATTCACTTGCTATTCCTCCTATTAAAATTATCTATCAGGTTGATTCATGATTCGCTTGCGGTGCAGCCTCTGTTTTATTCTCCTTGGCAAGAGCCATCAATCGGCGAATTTCCGAAAGCAGCGAATGGTATTCGAGTTTTTCTTTTTGGATAATATTTTTGGCATAGCTGTTTAATTTTTGCCGTTCTTCCTGTGTAATCGACTTAGCTGTCACAACGACAACCGGAATCTCGTTCCATTCCCCGTGCTTGCGCAGCTCCGAAATAAATTGAAAACCATCCATTTCCGGCATCATAAGATCTAGTAAAATAAGGGAAGGCATTTCTCTTGCCATATGCTCTAGTGCGAGCCTCCCATTACGGGCTTGCGCAACGACATATCCTTCTCTCTGTAAAAGCTTGGTCATCAGCTCGCTTGTCGTCGCATCATCCTCAATGACGAGAATTTGGTGATCGTCGCTTTGCTTAATATATTTGTCCATCACCCGGATCATCCGTTCCCGTTCAACCGGCTTGGTTAAATACTCGGAAACGCCCAGCGTGTAGCCCTGCTGTCTGTCGCTAGTCATCGACCAGATAACGACGGGTATATCGGCAAGTTCGGCATCATTTTTAAGGGCATTAAGCACACTCCAGCCATCCATATTGGGCATAAGAATATCTAAGCAAATGACTTTTGGCCGCAGTTTTTTGGCCAGCCGCAGCCCCTCTGAACCATTATTCGCAAATGCTAGCGTCCACCCTGTTTTGGCTAGGTAACGCTCCATCAGCTCCCGATTGAACACCTCGTCATCAATTAGCAAAATGCTCGTTTGTCCATGCTCATCTACCGTATGTACAGGTAGTTCAGCTATAGGATAAGACAAATGAACGAGGGTATCCTCCATCGTATTCGGCAGCCAGCAAATAAACGTTGTCCCTACGCCAAAGCTGCTTTCTACCTGAATATCGCCGCCCATAATTTGGCTAAACCGCTGGCTTATAGCTAGTCCAAGCCCTGTGCCGCCATATTTGCGGGTAGTAGAAGCATCGGCTTGGGTGAAGGGTTGAAACAGCTTTTTCAGTTGATCTGGGGTCATGCCTATTCCCGTATCCTGAACGCTAAAGCTGTAGCCTTCTCGCTGATTGCGCGTTTCCTTCCGCACCTCAAAGGTAATAAACCCCGATTCCGTAAACTTGTTGGCATTGCTCAGCAAATTAAAGAGAATTTGCCGCAGCTTTGTAATGTCGGCGGTAATGTTGCCATTTTCTCCGCAATTCATTTGCAGCTTATTTCCCTTCCCAATCGCAAGCGGACGTATCGTAGTCAGTACATCCTGCATTAAGCTCGGTAGGCTGCAGGTCTCCGGGTGCAGTTCCATTTTGCCGGCTTCAATTTTAGAAATATCTAAAATATCGTTAATGAGCGCCAGCAGATGGTTGCCAGCCTTGCTGATTTTAGAGAGGTCCTCGACGAAAACAGACTCGCCAAGCTCCTCCGCTTCTTCCTGAAGCATCTCGCTGTAGCCAATGATCGCGTTCAGTGGAGTACGAAGCTCGTGACTCATATTGGCCAAAAACTGGCTTTTAATCAAGCTCGCTTCAATCGCCTCGTCATGCGCTTTGGCAAGCTGTTCCGTTCGTTCGGCAAGCGCAGTTTCTGCCTTGACCCGATCGGTAATATCGGTACGAATGGAGATGAACTGATGAGGAATGCCATCTTCACCGAGAAAAGGCACAATCGTCGTATTCATCCAATATTCACTGCCGTCCTTAGCGCGGTTTTTGACCTCGCCTTTCCATACATGGCCTTGTTTAATCGTTTCCCACATCACTTTGAAAAAAGCTTTCGGATGAAAACCCGAATTAATGACCCGATGCGTTTTCCCGATTAATTCTTCTCGTTCATACTTGGAAATGACACAAAACTTCTCATTTACGTAAGTAATAACTCCCTTATTGTCCGTAATGGCAACAATTGAGGATTCATCCAATGCATTTTCAATATCGCGCAAGCTTTCCATGTTTTGCATTAATTTCAGTTCATTGTGTTTGCGTGTCGTGATATCGCTGCCAATCGCCATATATTTATAAACAATGCCGTCATCATCAGTGAACGGCAGAATCGTCATATTCACCCAATATACGCTGCCATCCTTGGCCCGATTTTTCACTTCTCCCTTCCACACTTGCCCGTCGCTGATCGTTGCCCACAGCTCTTTAAAAAACGCTTGTGAATGAAAGTCGGCATTTAAGACCTTATGGCTGGAGCCGATCATTTCATCTCTCGTATATTTTGAAATCTCACAAAAATAATCATTGGCAAAATGGATGATACCTTGTGCATCCGTTATCGAAACGATCGAGGATTGTTCTAGAGCAGATAAAGCGTAGTTTATATCTTTTATGTCTTTGAGTTCTTTTAACATCTGTGTTTCTCCCATCCTACGCAAGTAAGTCTACTCATTACTATACGACAATATTTTGAAACATTTTTGAAAGATGAGAATCGCCCTGCTTTTTTTATAGGAGAGGCCTGATTATTAGAGCTTTTCCTGTCTCAGTCCATCTGTTCATACGCTTCTCCAACGATCAAACCACAACCGGATGGAGTCGTGCGGCTCCATATCCAGCTCCTGTAGCAGCATTTTTCGCAATAGCTCATACTGGGCTTCGACCGAACGCCGATCCTCAAGAGAATCATAAATGCGCATCAGCTCAAAATAAAGACTTTCTTCCGTTGGAAGCACACTTTGCATTTCTAAATAATGTTCGGCAGCCGCTGGGAGATTATTGCTTTCAATAAAATAATTCGCAATTTGTTTGGCATGCGACAGCCATTTCATCCGGAGCCGCTGCTTCTCGGTCTCTGCCCACAAGTAAGCATATTCTGCGAGATAATCGCCTTTATACTGGGCGGACAATTGCTTATGCTGCTCCAGCGATTCGCTCGTCAAAGGCGGAGCAGCATCCATTTGCCGCTCCCATTCCTCAATATCAAGCGGGAAGCCGTTTAAATCCAGCCGGTAGCCTTCATCGACGTTTTCAATGCGAATGTTCAACTGCTCATCCTGTAGCAATTTGCGAATTTGATAAATCGCCGTATATAATTGCGTAATTCCTTTTTTCCAATCAATATCCGACCATAATTGGTCGACCAGCGTCTGTTTGCGGATAGGCTTTCCGCGCAAATGCAGCAGCAAGCTGAATAGTTCCTGAGCCTTTAACGTCTTCCAGCGCAGCGTTGCCGAGCCGCCCGTCGCCCGCTCAAACTGCAAAGAACGAAAGCATTGAACCCGGACCCAGTCCTGACGGGGCGCAGCGGGCAGCTGACTGCCTGCTCTTTGCAGCAGCCGTTCGGTTGTTTGAGCTAGGCGCTTCAGCTGAATGGGCTTCAATAGATAGTCTACAGCGTTAAGATCAAATGCCTTAACCGCATATTCTTCATATACGGTTACAAATACAATTTGCGTATGCGGGCGCTGCTGCAAAATTTTCTCCGCCAGCGCTATGCCGCTCATCTCCGGCATTTCAATATCCAGAAAGACAGCATCCGGTGCCAGTCTGCTGATATCGGCAAGCGCCAGCCTTGGATTGCGATAGGAGCCGATCATTTCAAGCTCTGCAAAGCACGCAAGCTCCTCGGCCAAATGACTTAATGCTAGCGGTTCATCATCAACCAGTATAACTTTCATGTATACCTACCTTCTCCATGGGCAATCGGATGCATATTTCCGTACCTTCTCCCGGACGGCTGGAAATCGTTAATCCGTAACCAAATAATTGTTTCATCCTGCGGTCAATATTGGCCAGGCCAATTCCACCAGTTAGGGGCGCTGCTTCCGCATGGGGCGGCAACTCAGCTGGCATGCCAACCCCATTATCCTTCACCGTAATCAGGATGTCTCCGCCTTCCTGCCAGACACAAATTTCAAGATGCCCGCCATCCGCTCTGCGCATAATGCCATGCCGAACCGCATTTTCCACCAAAGGCTGAATCGTCAAGGGCGGAATCCAGAAAGACAGCTCTGTCATCACTTGAATATCAAACGTCAGCCAATCCTCGAAACGAACCTTCTCAATATGCAGGTATGATTTCACCAGCTTCAGCTCACGCTCAAAAGGCACCAGCGGCTCGGAGCTGTCAAAACGAAAGCTTTCCCGCAAATAATGCCCGAATTCCGTCAATAAATCCGTCATTTTCTCCGGCTGTTTTTTACTTAAAGCGGCAATCGAATTTAACGTATTAAATAAAAAATGAGGCTTGATTTGCGCCTGTAAAAAGGCCAGCTCCATCTGAATACGCGCGCCGACCGAGCGCTTCAATTGCACCAGCGTCAAAATCCGCACTCGAAGCTCTGACCACTCGACAGGCTTCACCAGAAAATCATTCGCTCCCGCTTGGCTCGCCGCTATCGCGTGATCGGAATAGCCAGCGGACGTCATGAGAAGAATGGGAAGCTCAAAGCTGGTAAAATGCTCACGGATATTCCGGCATACGTCAAGCCCCGACATATCCTGCAAGATGCGTTCTACAATTACGAGATCCGTATCCCGCATATGGTGAAGTCGCTTAAGCGCTTCTCTGCCTTTTTTAACAATGGTTACTCGGTATTGATCCATGGCAAGCAGCTTCACCAAAACATTGATGTTTAATGAATCGTCGCTTACGATCAGAATTTCAGCTCTTTCTGTTTCCTGACTCTCATATAGCTTGCGACTTCTTAATCGCTGATCCACTAGCCCCTGTGCCTGCAAGGACAGATCCACACTGTTTCCATGAAATTCAGGAAAGCTGCCGGCACTGGATCCTGCCAATAGCTCTATAGCAATCGGAAGCGATAGACCGATGACAACCTCCTGGGCCAAGCCAGAGGCGACGCTGATTCTCCCTTGATGCAGCTTAACCAGCGCATGGACAAGGAATAGTCCCAGATGCTCATCATAGGGCAGCGGTCTGCTCGCTTCGTCCTCCAGATGCAGCATTTTCACAAGAGTCGCGGCTGTATCGTCCGTTATCCCCGTTCCCTGCATGATGATTTCAAGTTCCATCCGATTGCTAAGCACGCTTGCCTTCGTTGTAATTGTACCTTCAATGGTCAACTTCAGAGCGGACTGTATAAGTCCGGTCAATATTTGCTGCAAACGCTGCTCATCCGCTACAATTGGCGGCAAGCCCTGTGGAATCGTATTCATTAATGTAATCGAATCGCTAAATACCAAGTAGCGGGTACGTTCAATGACTTCACCTACAACAGATGGCAAATGAATCGGACGAACCGTAAGCGCAATGCCCGCTTCAAGCAAACGGGCAAAATCCATCATATCGTCTACCAGCCTTCTCATCGTCCAGCCTACTGAAGTAATCAGCCGCAAATCATGAATTTGCTCCATGGACAAGCTCTCATCCGCATGCAGACGCGCTTCTGCAACGCCAATCATGGCATTTAAAGGCGTAATCATCTGTTCGGAAATACCCGTCATAAATTCAGACTTAAACCGATTCACCCGATGGAGTTCCAAAGTAAGCGCCTCATTTTTTTGATAAGCCCGAAAAAACTGGTGCAAAAACAAATACGAAATTGCGATGCTAAACCCGATCATTTGCACAAAATACCATAGGGTTAACTCACCAAAGCCAAACAGCACTAGCGAATTAAGCAAGGCTTGTGCCGAAAAGAGGCAAAACGACCAAAACTCATAGCGATTTTGCTCGTCCCCGCTGCGTAAGTTTCGTAAAACTACGAGAAGGATATATATATGTACAATAAAAGAGACCATTAGCCACAGAGGCAGCAAGCGGGTAGAAATAGCCGTCGGCATGACGAGTATACAGGCAGCCATTGCGGAGGAGATGACGAGCAAACCTCTCTTGAACAGGCGGTTGACGCGCTGCTCATGTCGTACAGCTAAGTACATGAACATGCCTACCAATATGGAGATTGAACATAGCCAATATACGGTGACCGTCATTCGGTAAGGCATTTCCGGCCAAATGGCCAGCAGCCACCTCGTCCCTTGAACAGAGTTTAATAGCGCCGTACATAAGAAAAAGAAGGATAAATAGATCCAGCCGCTGCCCCGGTCCTGTAGATGCAGCACACCAAAATAAAGGCCAAACACGATAAAAAAAGCAATGGTGCCAAATTCGAAAGCGGCAAATTGCTGCTGCTCCTGAACGATTAAATCTGGCGGCCCCATCCGAATCGCTTGAATGATACCCCCACTTGTTGCATGATCGAAATTAGCTACCTGTACGAAAATATCTATGCTATCCGTTCTAATTTGCGTATAGGCAATATACGGCTTGATTTTCCCCTTATACTGCTTTAAACCATCATCAAGGGCGCCGCTCGCTCCAATTTCTTCTCCATTGATCAACAACCGATGCGCGCTGCGGATAAGCGGTACCTGAAAGGCTTGAAGCTCTGGCTGATGCTCGCCAAATTGTATGCGAAGATGATAGGTGCCATATCCGAAAGCTTGACTATCGTACATATTCAAGAGCATATTGCTCCAATTTCCAGGAACATGCGCCTGTTTGGATAACGGGCCTGTCTTTGCTTCTGCCATGTCCCCCCACAGCTGCTCCGGATAAAAGTCCCACTCCCCCTTCAGCTTAATGACCTTCTGACCGAACCCGTCCCATTTACTTAAGTCGAGCACGCCATTTCTAGCTTCCGGCTGTTCATCCCACTTCAATTGAGAGGCAACATTAGCCCCAATAAGCAATAGCAGAATAAATCCTAACATGCCAAATAATGCTTTGTTTTTCATATTTCAATTTCTCCATATATAAAGTTCCTTGTTTATGTTTCATCATAACATGATTAATGTGATAACACACCGCCATACTATAGCATTAAAAAAGCATCTGATCCGCAGATCAAATGCTTGAATTCAACCATCGTTACGGAAAGATTCCATGCTTCATTGCAGCTTAAAAGCACTTCTCCAGCACAGCCCGATTTTCCCGGCTTGCTTCGCTTTGTACAGCACAAACGTCCCGCCTTCCAGCCTTCCCGCAACGACTTCTCCCTGCCTTCCCATAACCGAAAGCAAATCGGCGATATACTGAAGACAGGAGTCACCCACGTTAAAGCCCTGCAGGGCATTATAAATACGCAGATCATCCATATCAACCATTAAAAGGGCCACCGAATAGCCGCGCTCTGCGCCTTCTCTCACATCGTCAGCCAGCTCCTTATAAAAGGCTTGGCGATTAGGCAGTTCGGTTAAAGGATCCGTTGTCGTGAGCGATTGCAGCTGCGTTAACATGTCGGAATACACATTTTCCATATTGGCATCTGTTTGATGTTCCCGGGCAATGGCCATGATGGAGTTCTCGCCTCCATACACGACTGATACGAGCATGAACTCAAGAACGATCATTTGACCATCCGACTTGTTTATCCGGCCGATAACGGTTGTTATGTTTAAAGGGTCCTGTTCCAATTCTTGAAACTGCGCCTCAAACTCGGCCTGGGAGCTGTCATGCACGAAGGACATAAACGGGCGTCCCATAAGCGTTTTGGCAGCGACTTCTCCGAGCAGTCTCGCCGCCTGGCTGTTCGCGTAAACAAATGCACGATTGGTTAAGGTGAAAAAGGGTACAGACGAGGCTTCCATGAGCTGAATATAGCGTTGTTCGTTTTTGCGGACAATGGCGGAATTGTGCATAGCTAAATATTGGGCTTGACGAAGCTGCTCCTCCGTATGCCTCATGACGATGCTCTTAAGCTCAGGCAGCATTCGCAGCTCTTGATCCGACCAGGATAGCGCCGTTGACTCAACGACCTGTCTCCATTTCTCGAAAGATTTACGCGGTGACAGACGAATGCCGTCATCGCCTTGAATAACCGCTTTTGCCGGATCGCCAGCCCAGTGAACGACTTGTACTTGCTCGGGCCGGAACCACATAATAAAGTTTTCATGTCCTGGAGACAACGCCAAATATAGTACGCCCGAAGCAAGCTCTTTGTAGCTTTTCGCCAAATCAAGCACCACACTAAGACTTGAAGTCTGATACACATGATCTAACGATTGCTCGGCCAGCCATTGTGCCAGCTTCTCCACCTGCGCTTCCGTCGGCGTCTCCCCAAGCAGCAGCAGCTTTTCCTGGTAACAGACCGCCGCTCCTGTTGCGCTCATCAAATTCAGCAGGTTCGATTCCTCTTGCTTCAACTGGTCCATAAGGCGAATGGGATTATTATCCCCCACAAAAATACTGGCAAGATGGGAAGCCCATTTCCGCAATCTCGCTTCACGCTCATATTCGTCAAGCTGCTGCCGCTGAAACCATTCACTGGAGAAAAAAGAACCGAGAAAATTACACAAATTGCGGACCCGATGAGAAATATATTTACGCGAATAATGATGGCAAGTAATTAATCCCCACAGCTGATTATCATGAATCAACGATATGGTCATCGTTGCCCCACACCCATGTTTTGCAAATATTCAATAAGCATGGGCGATACGCTGCGAAGCACCGACAGGCTAAGGTTAAGTGATTTGCCCGTGAGCGGTTGAACGGCAGGCACAATTTCTACCGGATCATAAGCTACATCTACGATGACGCGAAGCCAGTTGCGCAAATACAGCTCCCTCGCCTGCTTGGGAATATCCGATGCGGGATAATGGTGGCCGAAAAAAGATTCAAGTCCCTCATCCTTGGACTCGGCGATCACCTTGCCGTTCCATTCCTTATCGAACTCATAGACCATGACCCGGTTATAATCCAATATTTTGCGGATTTCCTCAGCAGCTACCTGGCTCGCTTCAGCCCGATTCTCTGCATGCTTTAGTTTTCCGAAAAAATGGCGAATCCAGCCAAAATCATCATGATCCGGCCCCTGATCTTCCGATACCGGCTCTAGTTCCACGATAATGAGCCCTTCGCTTTCGTGGACAACACAGAAAAAGTCGGACGGTTTCCCGCCGACTTCAATTGTAACATTCAAATAATTTAAGTCAGATGTGTTAGATGCTGCCAGTTCGCGATCCGAAATCTCCTTAACCGACTGCTCTCCAATGAGCTCTGCCAAGGAGCGCCCCAACAACCCCTCCGAAGATATGCCCAGTAATTCGCTTGTATTGCGGCTGCATTGCACAATCTCGTTAGGAGCATCCATTCTAGCTGCCAGCAGCACGCCATGCTTTGAATATAGCCTGGAATATGTATCGGTTCCTTATCGCAATTCGTCATGTCAATGCTGTCTTGGGTGACAAAATCTTCTCCTGTCAATAACGTGCGGTTCAAGGCAGGATTGTCTAGCTTTCGGTTAAACATTAAACCAAACCTCCAGAGTCAGAAACGTTTGCTTCGCCGTCTCAACGACCTGAGTAGCCTCTTCTTCCGTTAATACAGACTCGCTTACAAATTGGCTGAATTCCGCCCATTTCGCTCTCGTTTCGGTACCATAAGCGTTAAAATACGCCGTGCCTTCGCTTGCGTTGTCCGTAAGCGGCAGAAATTTGCGAACCTGCTTCGTAATAATTTGCCCACCCATTGTGGAGCCTTCAATCACATACATATAACCAAGCATCTGGGCCACTGTAGCTAGTTTAGGAAGCTGCTGGCATTCCGGTAGCTGCTGCAGCTGCTCTTCGCTTAAACCAAGTGCCAGCAAATCGCGTTCCAATAGCGGGGATTTGGCCCGGTTTTGAATAAACTCGCCAAGCTCGTGCTCGTTTTGCGCTTCTGATAGCGCGGCAATATGGCGTTCCACCGGCTTAATAAAACCGTAAAACTTCTGTAAGTAAAGGGAATAGTCCGTTACGTTCAAAGTTTGATTCATAATGGCTTTGGCAAAGCGGTTGTCCTCGATCTGCTTGTGATTCACAGCAGTCTCTTCCTTCAATCGAGCCATGACGTTCATATGGGCGTTCACTCCTATCCATTTATAGGCTTTTCGCCTTAAAGAAGAAACACTTGTCTGCATAAACATCGCTGTGCTTCACGCTGAAAATATGATTTTTCACCTTATAATCAATACATAATTATAACTGAGAAAATTAATATAATCAAAGTGTTTCTCCATGGATTTTTGTAACAAGGCCTACTCGCTAGCCGTTATAACATCCTTTTTCGAACGGGTTAAATAGACAATCATGCCTAAGATGCAAACCAGGAAAATCGCGCTTGTTCCTACAGTTCCAAAGCCTAATCCGCCGTCATCCGTTGACTGGGACAAATAATCGCCAAGCGATGCTCCTAATGGCCGCGTAACAATATAGGCGATCCAAAATGCCAACACCGCATTGCATTGATAACGGTAATAGGCAGACGTTACAGCGCCAATAATGGCTGCGAATATAAGTGCCGAAGTCAAATAGCCAAGCTGCGTCCAAGCATTTTTTTCTTAGCATAGGTAAAGCTAATTAATTATTAGTTAACCGGTTATTAAATTTCTATATATTAAAAAATAAAAAAAGCCTGGAAAACCAGACTTTTTCGTCAAACATTTTTATACATTGGGGTGTGTATGCATACGTGAGTCGGCCAGTTGTTCCTGGCTTAGCGCTTATTCGCGGCCAATCTCTTCTGACGATTCAAGGCTTAAGGAACCACAGCATCCGGTTGTGGCTGGGACCACTGATGCTGAAGCTACTGTTGCTGAGACTGCTGATGAATCCACTGTTGCTGAAATCACACAGCTCCGGGCTTTCCCTCCTCCTTTGGAGGACTGAGGTTCCGCTATTTTGGCTTTTCCTTCGATTTCAGGCCGCACGCGGACAGGAAAGCCGCTATTGCCCTCATCATCCCCTCAAAATGGCGATAGGCAGTGTAATAGCGGCTCCTGTGTCCGCCGCCGGTGCCATAATCCACGATTCGGTGAAAATAGCGGCTGCTGTGTCCACCAAATCTGCCTTGGTGCCTTGGTGCCTTGGTGCCTTGGTGCCTTGGTGTCTTGGTGTCTTGGTGTCTTGGTAGGATTTGCTCACGGAGCAAACCCCTGAAACGAGGAGCACAACGTAACTTTTCGGGTAAGCAGGTTCACATTCTTGAGGAGAGATATTCCTTTTCACTCAGAATTTGGATCTGGATTTGGATCTGGAACTGGATTGTTTACTTTTGCACACACGCTCAAGTGGAATCCTATTACTTGAACACCGTTACACCTTATAAATATCTATCGTATGCAAAATGATACTGGCCAGAGCCCAGCTCCAGCGTAACGCTTCCCGCTTCTTCATGAATCGCGGTGATGCCCGCCGCTTGCGATAGTGCAATGCCATTTTCCAGCACATCGGCTGCCGCATGCGCTTCTGGAAGCTTTAGCGTCGCACGGGCATTGCCCGGCACCGTCACTTGAATTTCCATTCGCCCTGCTTCCATACGGCGCCAAGAGGAAACGACTACCCCATACATCGTTGTAAGCCTTGCTTCCGCCCATGTTAAACCTGGTCCCGGCTGCGGGCTGATTTTCACATGCTTGAATCCCGGCTCCTCCTCGTCTGGCTGAATGCCAGCCACGTAGCTGTACAGCCATTCTCCGATTGCACCGTAGGCATAATGATTGAAGGAATTCATATCCTCGCTCCAGAAGCTGCCGTCTTCCTTGATGCCATCCCAATGCTCCCAAATAGTCGTCGCGCCTTTCGTAATTTGATAGAGCCAGGAAGGATAATCCTCCTGCAGCAGCAAACGGTAAGCTAGATCATTGCGCCCAGCTTCGCTAAGCACTGGATTCAAATAAGGCGTACCGACAAATCCTGTCGTCAAATGGTCATCTTGTTCCTTTAGCAGCTCGGCAAGCTTCTGCTCGGCCCTCTCTTTCGCCGCCCCTGACACGAGGCCGAAGCGCAGCGCCAGCACCTGCGCCGTTTGTGTCGGTACAGACAGCCGCCCGGACGGGGTCAGAAACTCATGCTGGAATGCGGCAATAATTTGTTTATGCCAAGCAGCAAGATGCTCCACTTCCGTTTCTTTCCCTAATGCTTTCGCCGCTTTAGCGACAAGCGATACCGAATAAGCGTAATAGGCCGTTGCAATAAAATCTCTGTCCGTGGCCCCGACGTAGCTGTTCGGCTTGGAATCAAGCCCGAGCCAATCGCCAAAGTGGAATCCCGTGTTCCACAAATAAGGGTTGCTCCCCTGCTCATAAATGTACTGAATCCATTGGTTCATGCTGTCATATTGCGCCTCCAGCAGCCTAGCATCGCCATACGCTTCATACATCGTCCATGGACAAATAACCGCCGCATCGCCCCAAGCCGCAGAGGAATGGCTTGTGTCTCCCCAGCCTTCGGAAAACTCAGGCTTCAGATTAGGGATGTAGAACGGAATGCCCCCTTCCGGCGTCTGATCCGCTTTCAAATCTTGCAGCCATTTAGTGAAAAATGGGGCAACATTCATCACATAGGAAGCCGTTCGAATGAACATTTGCGCGTCGCCCGTCCAGCCTAGCCGCTCATCGCGCTGCGGGCAGTCGGTCGGCACATCGACAAAATTGCCCTTTTGCCCCCAGACGATATTATGATGCAGCTGGTTCACCTTGGCATCCGAGCATTCGAAAAACCCTGTACGCTCCATATCCGAATGCAGCACAATTCCACGGAAAGCTTCGAGCTCAATCGGCGCTTTAAACCCCGTCAGCTTCACATAACGGAAGCCTTGAAAGGTGAAATGCGGCTCAAACGATTCCTTCCCATTCCCTTTCAACGTATATTGGATACGCTGCTCGGCCCGGCGAATATTGCCCATATAGAAGTTTCCATTCTGATCTAGCACCTCCGCATGCTGCAATTCAACCCTATGTCCAGCGGCGCCTTCGACTTCGAATTTTACCCAGCCGACCATGATTTGGCCAAAATCAATCACCGTATCGCCCTCTGGCGTTTGGATTACAGCAATCGGCTTCAGTGTTTCGGCGGGGCGAACAGGCTCATTTACCTGCTGGGTTATGATCGACTTAGGATGTATAATCGTTTCAACTGGCTGCCATACGTCTGAATCCGCCGTTTGGCTGCTATGCCAGTCCAATTCCAGACGGGCGTCATAACGCTCGCCATGATACATTTCGGACATTAGAATCGCGCTTCCAGCCGCTTGCCAATCATTATTCGAAACGACAACATCCTCCGTATCGTCCTCATTGACAATATGCAGTTGGAAGAGCAGCGCCGCGCGTGAACCATAAGTCTCCTTCTCCTGCTTCCAGCCGAGCTCCCCTTTGTACCAGCCATTGCCGAGCAGTGCGCCAATCGCATGCGTGCCAACGGTCAACTGGTCTGTTACATCGTAAACCTGATATTGCAGCCGCTTGCCATAGCTGGTCCAGCCCGGTGTAAAATAGTCGTCGCCAATGCGATTGCCATTCCATTGCAGCTCATACATGCCTAGTGCCGTAGCGTAAATCCGGGCGCTTTTGACCGTTTTTTCAACGGTGACAAAGGTTCGGAGCAGCGGAAGGCGCTCCGCGTCCTCTTCCGTCGCAGCGAAATCGGAAGGCGCGCTAATCCACTCCGCTGTCCACTCGCTGTAATCCATGAGACCGGTTTCAAAATAGGCCGTTTCCGACCAAGCGCTGCCTTCCAAAGACAACTCGGTAGTCCACACCTTGACCCGATAATAATATCGCGTACGCGCTTGCAGCTCGATTTGATCCAGCACAACATGAACGGATTGACCAGAAGCGTTCCGGCCAGAATCCCATAAAATTTGTCCAAACTTTGGCTCCAATGAAACTTGCAGCTGGTAGGCCTGCTGCTGAATGCCTCTTTCCTCTGATTGGATTTGCCAGCTGATTCTAGGATGCGGCACATCAATGCCAAGCGGATTTTTCAAATATTCACATCTGACTTTTGCGATCTGGACCATGGGACGACCTCCTCTAATCAGGAAAAGCTGCTGTTCATCACTTACCCTGTTATCGTATAATTATAGCGTCCATTTTCGGCAAAAATCCTTGTAAAAAGGCCAACATATCCCGGTCATTCAGCCAACTATTTAAGGGGGAGCATACGATGAAAAAACCTGTGCAATGGTATAAAGGCGATCATTTTTTTGGCAATCAGCTTCCGATTTTCGTCAATCGCTACCAGGAGGATTTCAAGGTTCCCCTCCATGCGCATGATTTTATAGAGTTCAACTTTGTTGCCGAAGGGAGAGGCTTTCATCATATTGGAGATGATATTGTAG
This sequence comes from Paenibacillus liaoningensis, assembly GCF_059609455.1. Lineage (NCBI taxonomy): Bacteria > Bacillati > Bacillota > Bacilli > Caryophanales > Paenibacillaceae > Paenibacillus > Paenibacillus liaoningensis. The sequence goes on along the minus strand of NZ_JCAALU010000007.1, from coordinate 38,297 downwards.
CCGTGAGCAAAGGGCTGTTTTTCACAATACCAGTCGGCATTCCACATGTGTTCAGGCCTACCTCTACGGATCCCTCCCAGCATCCGCTCATCGTATATAATTGCTTATTTGCACCTCAGCTGCTGCTTTCAATGTCCGCCTTGTTTACCGATCCGCTGCTGGAGCAATATTTAGCTGAGCTGCAAAATGGTCAAGCCACCTATCATTCGATTCAGGATCACGATGGTTCAATTGAAAAACTGCTCGTGGCGATGTATCAGGAGTTTTCTTTCTCGGCAGCAGGAGCGGACACTTATCTATACACGCTATTCCTGCAACTGGTCATAACCATTCACCGACTGCGAAGCGACAACCGCCCGTTGAAAATAAAAGATGTGTCGCACTTCAACATGCTCATTCAGTTTATGGAGCAGCATGTTCATGAAGAGCTGACACTCGCGAAGCTGGCTAGAAGATCCGGCTGGAGCATTCGGCATTTGCAGCGGCTGTTCCTACAGCACACCGGACAAACGTTTGGCAACTATTTGAACCAACTGCGCATACAAAAAAGCTGTGAGCATTTACGCTTAACACAGCTTAAAATTAGTACGATTGCCGAAATGGTCGGCTATAGCCACATTGATTCGTTTAATGCGCTTTTCAAGAAAAGAGTCGGCCAGACGCCTGGCCAATATCGCAAGCAGTTTAGATGAAACTGCGCGATTCAAGCAAGCTTTTAAGGTTTGGCAGCGGCTTTACTGGATCGCCATACGTGTCACTCGTCGTCGTAATGACGATTTTCTCAGAGGGTACAACGCCAATATACGGCTATGGTATCGGCAGTTTATTGTCCCCTCTCTTGCTTCATTCCTTCGAAAGCGCCCGTTATTAATTGCTTAATCACGCTTTCCTCCAGCCCATCTCCTGTAACTAACAAGCGATAAAAAATCGGCCCATAAAGCAAATCAATACTCAATTCAATATCTAGCTCCCGTTTCAGTTCCCCCCGCTCTACCCCTCGCATGAGCAGCTGCCTTGCTTCCAATCGGCGAGGACGGACATACTCCTCCCGCAATGCAGCAGCAAGCTTCGCATCAAATTGCCCCTCTCCGATAATTTCCGTAATCACCTCTCCTTCACGGCTCGTTAAAAATCGGGATAAATTAGTCGCATGAAGCAAAATATCTTCATATACAGCGCCCGTATCCGGTATTGGCAGCCTTGCAGTGATGGCATACATAAAACCAGCCATTACAACGGCTCCTTTATTAGGCCACCATTTGTAGATCGTCGCTTTGCTCACCTGTGCCTGCTCGGCAATTTTCTCAACGGTAACGCCGCCAAATCCGATTTCAAGCAGCAAGTTGTAGGAGGCCGTTAAAATAGCACGCTCCGCTTCAACGTTGCGAGGTCGCCCTCTTTTTATATTCAATGGTCATAGCTCCTTTTGTGGACTTTCTTTACATTATATAAAATTTTGGGCGCGTTGAAAAAAAACATTTTAAATACTGTACGTTTAGTATATAATATAGCCATAATTAAAAAAAGGATTCGCACCACCCATTTGAGCAGAAAGAAGGCATGATGTTATGAACAACTTACAGTCCAAGGAGAAATCCATTCCGAACTGGCTTATGTTTCTTTTAGCCGCTGCTTGCGGTCTTATTGTAGCTAATCTTTATTATGCCCAGACGTTAATCGGGCCGATCAGTTCCTCCATCGGAATACCCTTAGGAGCAGCAGGACTAATTGTAACGCTAACTCAAGTAGGCTATGTGGTCGGTTTATTATTTATCGTCCCACTCAGTGATTTGATCGAAAACCGCCGATTGGTTACCGCCTCACTAGTTGTCGTCATTATCGCGCTAATCGGAACGATATTCGCCCCTAATACAGCCACCTTCCTCATCTCCGCTTTATTTATAGGAATAGGCTCGGTTGCTGCGCAAATTCTTGTCCCCTATGCCACTTTCCTTGCAGCGGATGAACAGCGCGGTCGTGTTGTAGGCAATGTAATGAGCGGTCTGCTGCTAGGCATTATGTTTGCTCGGCCATTAGCCAGCCTCATAACGGAATATTGGGGATGGCGGGCGGTATTTATTTTATCTGCTATCGTGATCATATTGCTCGCAATTGTTCTATCCCGTGCGCTTCCACAGCGGAAACCAACACCGTCCCTCCAATATGGGGCATTGATCCGTTCTTTAGGCTCGCTTTTGAAAGCAACGCCTATTTTGCGCCGCCGCGCCTTTTATCAAGCTTGTTTATTTGGCTCCTTTAGTTTGTTTTGGACCGTCATTCCACTGCGTTTAACCGAATATTTTCATTTGACGCAGCAAGGCATCGCTTTATTCGCTCTCGCTGGTGTAGCAGGAGCCGTAGCGGCGCCTATTGCCGGCAGATTGGCTGATCGTGGTTTGACTAAATTGCTGAGCGGCATCGCGATTGCCGTTTCTGCCCTTGCTTTTTTGACAGCCTATCTCGTCCGAGGGGATTCTTTCGCCGCTTTGACGTTACTGCTGGTTGCTGCTATCGTTTTGGATATGGGGGTGTCAGGAAATCTTGTGTTGGGCCAGCGCGTTATCTATTCGCTAGGCAGTGAGATGCGCGGACGCCTTAATGGCCTATTCATGGCTATTTTCTTCATCGGCGGAGCCGTGGGGTCTTTTTTGGGAGGATGGGCCTATGCTTATGGGGGATGGGCTTTAGCTTCCCTGATCGGTATCGCTCTGCCGGTACTTGCCTTTCTATATTACTTAACCGAGGCAAAGCAGCCATCAGGGAATGCATAAAACCTTCGTGCTTGGTAAAAAGAAATTTCTTACAGCGGAATTAAAAAATAAGGGGAAGCGCTGCTTGAACCAGTCTTGTATTGGCAAGTCCAGCGCTTCCTTTTTGTGAACCTATAACAACTCACCCTCCGGTGGATGCTATAGCAGTTCCCCTTCATAGGCGGTTACAGCTTTTTCTCATATAAATTTGCGCTCCAGCCCTCTGCATCGTATCTGCCGCATAAGCTCAAGCCTTGGCTAACATAAAAAGCGTTAAGCGACGGATTTTCCGCCATGCAATCAAGGCGCATCCAGGTTTTTCCACGCCCGCGAATATATGCTTCCGACCACGCAAGCACTTGACCGCCAAGACCTTGCCCTTTGAAACTGCGAGATACAGCCAGCCGATGCACATAACCGGCATCCGTATGAAAATGCTCTCCCCAGATCGGCTCGTAGCCCCACTCGACCGAAAAACAGCCCGCAAGCTCGCCCCGCAAGTAAGCGACGAACACTTCTTTTTCCCTAATGAATTTCTCTAAATATTCCATTGTAAAAGAATCCTCGCTCCACTGGCGCAAGCCTTTCGCCTCATATATCCAGCGGGCTGCTTCCTTGTATAAACGAAGCATCGCTTCCAGATCATCAGATGCGGCGCGTTTAATTTCAAGCTCGGCTTTCGATGCAGACACTGCCAAGTGGAGGCTGTTTTGTACTTTCTCTTCATGCCAATCATATTCAATAGTAGCTGCTGTTTGCTCAGCCCGCTCCTGACCGTGCAGCCTTGCCACGACATAAAGTGCAGCATCCATGCCAGCCGTCACTCCTGCGGACATGACGATTTTTCCGTTATCCACATAGCGCACGTTCTCAACAATCGTCACACTGGAAGGCGCAAGCTCACGCAGCAGATCAAGTGCCCGGCGATTCGTTGTAATCTGGAGTCCATCCAGCAAATTCGCTTTGGCCAGCAGCAGCGCACCTGTACATACAGATAAAATAAGTTCAGCATGCTGTGCCGTTTGGCGAATCCAGCTCGTAAGCTTCTCATTATGAATCTCCGTACGCGATCCCATGCCACCAGGAACGATTAATATATCAGGCATAGGACAATCGTCGAAGCTATGCGCTGGTGTAATCGCAATTCCGCTAAGCGTATGCAAAGCTTCCTTCGTCTCTCCAACCGTGTATACGTTAAAATCCCTATCCTTGCCGCTCGAGATGGCGAATATATCAAACGGACCAGCAAAATCAAGTGTATCCACTCTCTCATAAACTAACACCGCTACATTTCTCGTCTGCTTCAATTCGACCTCTCCTTAAAATAGAAAAGTATTTGGTCATTTGACCAAATACTTTGCCCAGGCGAACGGCTGCTATGACATATGCGCTCCACCGCAGTGCTCTGCGTTTTCGCCAGTTACGCATACCAAATAATTAATGCTAGTATAGCGGAAAGCCGTTATTTGTCAACAACTAATTCCGACTTTTTAAATCGGCATTGCATTACCTTCATGATCGACGAACATAAAGCGACCGTCCGGCGTGCGGCGCTGCTCCAATAGCTCAATAATGCCGCGCGCGCTGTGGCTCGCATCCAGCGGCGCTTCTCCACCGCCCATATCCGTCCGCATCCAGCCAGGATGAATACTGAGCACCTGAATGCCCCGCTTTTGCAAATATACATGAAGCTGCTGCGTGAACATATTGAGCGCTGTTTTGGATATCGCATAAGGATAATCGCCTGGATAAGCATGCGTGATGCTGCCCGCTTCAGAAGAAATATTAAAAATGGCAGCGTCCTTCTCCGTTAATAAAGGCAGCAAATGCTTCACGACACGCATAGGCCCATATACATTAATATCCATCGTCAGCGCAACTTCCTTAAAATCCAGCTGTTCGATGTGTGTATTTCGAGAATTGAGAATCGCTGCATTATTAATGATTGCTCCAAGGCTCACGTTCTGCTCCTTCAATTGTGAAGCGAGCGCTGCAATGCCTTCCTCATTCGTGACATCCAGCTCCACAATCGACAGCCGCTCACCATACTTCTCAGTAAGTGCCGATAGCTTTTCATTAGTCTCATTAGGTGATCGAACTCCCGCCACAACCGCATGTCCGCGCTCCAGCGCCTCACTCGTCAACTCGTAGCCAAGTCCTCGCCCTGCACCTGTAATTAAAATGTTCATGCTCCCAGCTCCCTCTATTTAATTTCTTTCCCGAAGGAAGCTTCCGCTTCCTTAAGCGACTGCTCCAATCTGCTACGCAGCTGCACCATCCACTCCGACTCATTGTCCCACGTTTCCGCTATCGCCCTCCTTACACGAGCGTAGCTGTACACGCTGTTAAAGCCTTGGCAGCCAGGCAACATCTCCTCATCGGAATCATAATGTATGAGACCAAAATGCTTATCAGAAACCGACCACGTCTGAAAATAGCTCCTTAGCTGCTGCACTTCAAAAAGCATTGCTGCTTTAACCAGCTCAGTCTCTTGCTTTAATGCAATCGCTTCCAGAACAATGAAGCCATTGTCCTTCAAATAGGCGCTAAATGCAAGCTCCGCTCACATATTTCCCTTATTTTTCTGACGAAAGAAAATATACGGGGATCACGATTTAAGCTTGACACGTTTCGTTTACACTTGTAAACTTTAAATATCGTTTACAAGTGTAAACGAATAAAATCAAGAAGGGTGAATACGATGCACGAGTCCCCACACATTACCGAGGCCGAAAGCGAAGTGATGAAGCTACTCTGGCAAAAGGAGCCTTTGTCCGCCAGTGAGATTATTTTCAAACTAACCCAACAAATGCATTGGTCGGATCAGACGATTAAGACCTTCCTGAATAGGCTTCACAAGAAAAAAGCGATTCGATTCGAAAAGTCCGGCCGGAACTACCTCTACTATCCGCTGGTTTCGCATGATGAATACTTAAAGGCCGAGAATCGTTCATTTCTGAATAGAGTTTATAAAGGAGCAGTAGGGATAATGTGCGCGAAATTTCTCGAAGAAGAGACACTATCGGATAAAGATATTGAGGAACTTCAACAAATTTTGGAGAACAAGAAGAAGCTATGAAGTATCTGGAAACGGTCTTTTCTCTTCTGTTCACTGCGTCAGCCGCATCGACGGTAATTCTATTAATATTACTCTTGATTCGGAAGCTGTTCCAAAAGCACCTTAAACCTAGAGTTATCCATATATTGTGGTTTCTTGTGTTAATTAAGCTGCTGGTTCCCATTGCTCCACAGAGTCAGTTAAGCTTGTTTAATGTGCTGCCGCAAACGTTCCCGCTGGAATGGAATTCAGATCAGAAGAGTAAGCAGCTCACTCCCTTTACTAAGATCGGTTCCAACTTGGAAATTCAATCCAATTATATGGATATAAAAAAGCAGCCTCCCGAGTTCATCACGAACCAAGCAGACGAAACAGGAACTTCAGTCGCCACACGTTCTTCTCAAGACCATATTCCAGAAAGCACAGATGGAATGACCTGGCTATCGATTGGCTCGCTGGTATGGCTTATAGGGCTTCTATGCTTGGGTGGATATTATCTGTTTAGCGCGCTGATTTTCAGAAAAACAGTCGGAAACTCAGTGAAAATTGAGGATGCTGAAGTACTCATGGCTCTTGAGGCATGCAAACAGAAGCTGAACATTAAAAAAAGAGTATACGTCTATGAAACTAGCCATCTTCGCAGCCCTTGTCTTTATGGTTTATGGAAGCCGCGGATTTATTTGCCCGAGGATATCAGCACGATCGCCGATTCAAACCAGCTAACGCATATCCTGATGCATGAACTCATTCACTACAAACGCAAGGACTTATGGTTCAACTCCCTGTGGGCTCTTTCCGTAGGGATGCATTGGTACAACCCTTTGGTGTGGCTTTCCGTAAGAAAGATGAAAGCCGATCAGGAGGTGGCCTGCGACGCTCGTGTTCTTGAAGCGCTGGGCGAGCGTGAAGCTTTGTCCTATGGCAGAACCTTACTTATGCTGTCGCGTTTATTTGCCCATCCCCCCTCTTCTCAGGTCAACCTATCGTATTTTGGGGACAACAAAAATGAAGCAAAACGGAGAATGATAATGATTACCAAGTTTAAAAAAGGTTCGTACAAGCTCTCGGCCGCCGCTATTCTCTTGGTTATTGCCTTGAGCGCCATCTTGCTCACCAATGCGTCGGATTCAGAGAATGGTACCGAGCTCGATATGGTTGCCCAAGCAGCAAACCCTAGTTTGGATCTATATCCTATATACAACGATTCATTCAGATGGTTTCATAGTCTCGATCGGGCACTCGATTTTCCGAAATATAACTTTAAAATACCGGATTATCTTCCTGAAGGTTATCAGTTCGAGAATGTATTATATTATAAAAATTTCACCAGCGCCAACGATGACGATCTTATTGATGTAGCATCCATTACTTTTGTATCTAACTTTGGCAAAAAAAACAAACAAATTATAGAAGTCAAAGCTTCTATGGGAAATGGCAATTTGTTGGAGCACAATCAATTACGGGGGGCGGCTCACTATCCCCAAAGTGCAAACGAGACTCCTCAGTACCGACAGGAAACTATGACGATCGGCGATGTCAAAGGCACTTTATTCACGGATAAGAGACGCGACAAACAAAGGCCAGAAACGGGCACAAGCTTCTACTGGCAGGATGACAATATATGGTACGCAATCGATTATTATAGCGAGTATTTTTCGCAAGAAGAGCTCGCAAAAATGGTGAAATCCTTTGTTTTACCGCAGAAAGTTCAGCATGTCCGCTACGACGGAGCTGGAAATTCGTTTCCCCTTTATGATGGAAAGGATTTGCTTGCGGCGGAAAACATTCTTGACTTTACGGTGAAAATTCCTTTGGAATTGCCGGGGCTTAAGCTGAGCGGTTCAATATTACTTAGGGCCGGCGATCAGAATACTGAGTATGCGTTTAAACAAGCGACCGACGCTCTATGGACGACCTATCGAGCATCGTACGATTCCTCAACCTATAATATAGAGGATACTTTCTCGCTTTATCAGAGCAAGGAGCCGCTTTTCGACACATCTAAGCTCACATTCACTCGGAAACTGGAGATTAACGGCGTCGAAATTTCGGCTTATAATGACCAGAACCAAATCTACGTATCACCCACCATGCCTTATTACTTGTGGAAGCAGGACAATATTTATTATACTGCCGTTTTCTCTGGTATGGACAAGTACCAAGAAGACAACCTGAAAGCTATGATTTCGGCTCCCGAGAAATAGACCCGAGGGCGAGAGGGGATGCTTCTGGATATCTGCTTTATTTTTAGGAAAGAATCGCTTCTCCTTCTAGCTTTACCGGCCTGTCTGGGCGGGGCTCCAACTGCTTGCGCCTTGCCGTAAAACCGGCAAATGCAATAAAGCATAGGCTGAACATAAGCAAATACAGCTTATTGACACCCCAATGTGAAATGACCACGCCGCCCAAGGCACTGCCGATAATTCCGCCAATGCCGGAAGTAAGCGCCACAAACAAGGTCTGATACGTCGCTTTCGCATAGCTCGGCGCATAGCGGTTAATCACCTCAACCGAGGCGCTTGCCATGAACGCAAAGGCTATGCCATCAAACAGCTGCACAGCAAGCACCAGTCCCACTTGAGTGGAGAAAGCCATAACGAGACATTTCACGCTGTAGCATAAGGCCGCCAGCATCATCATCGGAATTAAGCCAAAGCGTCTATGCAGCTTAACCGCAAGCCAGAACATCGGCACTTCAATAATGGCGGCAATGCTGTAAGCTGTTCCTATCCAGCCTTTATTAAAGCCTGCTTCCTTGAAGTAAATCGGGAGAAAGTTAAAATTAATTGCAATCGAAGTGGCGATGAGAAAGCTAAACAGCACGAAGGTTAAAAAGCTTTGATGCCGCAAGATTTGCGCAGTATGCTGCTTCAACGACACTTTAGCTCTCGTCACAGCCTTATTAAATCGCAAATGAACTCGCCATAAAACAGGAAAAGAGCCGGCCCCGGAGGCCAGCTCTTATATCCCGCGCAATATTAGATTCGTTCATACAAATGAATTAGGACGTGTAGTTTTTGCCTAAACCCAGCTCTGTCAACAGCTGGCGATAAGCGATAGAGGTACGGTCAGCCGGAATATGGGCCTCAGCTTGAAGATCAAGCGGCAAATCCTCCGGCGTCTGCGCTTCGACCATTTCAGCATCCTCTTGGAACACCTTTAAGTTAAAATCTATCGTATCTTGAATCGGAGCGTTCTTATCGAAATTACGCGATATTGGGCAGAAAAGTCTTGTATATCGGGCCGATACTGGAGATGCGCAGTTTAAAATATTCAATCTCCCCTCATCTGGAAAATAAACGGTGAGCGATGCAGCGAATGGCGGAAACACGCGGAATTCGCGCAGCCACATAAAGTCATCAGGAGCCGGATTCTCCTGTCCCTTGCCATAGTTGCTGACCGTGCTCCAATATTCCGCAAGCAGCTCCTGTCCTTCCCGCTTCACCTTATATTGCGGCACCTCGGTGTTGTTGCGGTCGCCGAACGTTTCCGTATGCACATATGCAAAATGAGATACGTCCAAGAAACCTTCCATTTGGCGGCCAGCAGAGCCGGCAATATCAAAGCTCGGCGGCAAAACGTTCAAGTAATCGGGATCTTCCCAGCCGGGGAACGGCGGAATATTTTCCTCCAAGGACATCAGTGACGTCCAGATCAAGCCGTAACGCTCTATGGCCGGATACGTGATGAGCTTTAGTTTAGGCGAGATGCGCGAATCGGGATGCGCAGGCACCGCCGTGCATTTGCCTTCGCAATTGTAGCGGAAACCGTGATACGGGCATACGATTTCGCCATTTTCAATCCAGCCCTTGCTGAGCGGGGCTCCGCGGTGAAAGCAAAGGTCACGGGCGACGACGACCCGGTCGCTGCTGCGGTAGCAGACAAGCTTCATATCCAGCAGGGTTACCGCCACCGGCTTATCTGCAATCTCGCTTGCAATCGCGATCGGATACCAATATTGCGCCAATACATGCCAATCCTCAGCAGAAAAGGTACAGTTCCGCGGCAGCTCGCTCTCTTCTCTTTTTTTAGCTGCCGTCCTTGTGTTTTGCTCCATAATCGTCATATTGTCCACCTCTTTATCGTAGTTAACCGCTTTGACTTAAGCGTATATGGGCTATGTTTGTCGTTTTTTGCATTTAAACCTGGCTAAGAATGCGCACCGGAACGTTCAAGTCTTCCTCCAGCTTGCGGTAATGCTCGCCTTTGGCAATGATCGCCTGCACGCCGACAAGCTTTACCCCCATCTCTTCCATCTGCACAGCAATCGAGCGGATCGTTGCACCGGAGCTGATTACATCATCAACGAGCAGAACACGATCACCTTTCTGAAAGCCGTCAAAGCAAATGCGATTTTCGTTGTATGCCGTTTCGCGCTTGGCCTCCAGATGAATATCTTTATACAAATCCGTGCTCAGCCTTAAAATGTTAATCGGCTTCAGCAGCTTATACGCCGCAAGCATCCCCCATGTGTGGCCACCAGGCTCTGGCGATACGATATAATCGTAATTGTGAAAATGGTCCTCGATGCTCACCGCCAAATTATCGGTAATTTCATTGATAAGCTCTGGAGCGATATAGGTTCCCCGCTCGCCGAACGGATATAGTTTAAAGTCATAAAAGGTATCATTTGGTTTCTGAATTTTGACTGTTCTGGCATTAGCAATGGAATCGGAAAGTCTGGTGTTTGTGAGGCTCATATGCTTCTCTCCCTTAAATTTCTCTATTGTCGCCCTAAGTGTGAAACTTATAAGCTCTTATATTTCAAAAAACCCAGACTTAAGAGACTTCAGCTTCATTTCCCTGCTGCGATCAGCCCTAGGGCATCGCTAAACAGGAAAAATGCGTCGCTTTCAGTCTCTTGTAGCCTGGGGCAATTCACGGTTGCCTGTAGAAACGCCCATCCCTTATTAATGGGCTTATACAAGAATAACGCTTTTATAATTTAATGTTAACTTATCTAACATTAAAGGTTTTAATTATAATAGCACCACCCTTTTTCACTGTCAACAACGAATTCAGTGTCACTTTATCTATCATTAAAATACTAGAACTATTTTAGCAATAAAAAATAGCGGCAGCCTTGGACAAGTCAATACCGTCCTAGACTACCGCTATTTAAACATCTATCGCGCCTTGCGAGCTTTCGCGTTTGTATTTTTCATCTTACATCTCAAAGCATATATGGCTGAAGGTTCCCATTTCATATCCTCTGTAGATGATTTTGGGCTGTTCCACCCCAGACGAACTTCCTAAAGCATGAAGGATCGGAACGAAATGCTCCGCTCTCGGGACAGCCCGCTTGGCATGTGGCGCTAATGTTTCATATTGCAAAAATGCGGCTATGTCTCGTTGAACGATCTTATCCGCTATCCAATCATCAAATTCAACCGCCCACGCTTCAGGATACGCTTGATTCATTTTGATTTCATTAAAATTGTGGACGGTCGTTCCGCTGCCAATAACCAAAATATTTTCCTCGCCCAAGCCTTTAAGCGCTTCGCCTATTTGGAGCTGTTCATTCGCAGATAGAAAAGGGTTTACCGATATCGTCACAATTGGAATATTTGCCTCTGGATACATGTATCTTAGGAAAATCCAAGAGCCGTGATCTAATCCCCGTTCATCATCCCTATCAACCGTTATGCCATTTCGTCTAAAACGATCTTCTAATTTTGCAGCCAGCTCAGGCGAACCTGGGGCAGGATAAGTCAATTGATACAATTCATCCGGAAAGCCATAAAAATCATAGATCGTGTTTAATGTCCCCTCAGCGAACGAAATCGTCGTATTCCGCTCCTCCCAGTGGGCACTGAACAGCACGATCGCTTGCGGTTTATACTTTTTCCCAATATCGGATAAAAACCGGGTGTAATCCGATTCAGCCATCGCGGACAACGGTGAGCCGTGGCAAATAAAAAGGGATGGCAGCATGCTTTTTCGCCTCCTTATTGTCTGTTATTGGCAAGCAGCTTTATCTGGCCAAAAAGCACGATCAAAGCTAAAACCAGCAAAATCAATGGCATGCCTGCTACTTCAAAGCCTTGGCCTGCCTTTAAATGTGTAAATACAGCTCCAGCCATTACAACCGCTAATACTCCGCTAAAAATAGGAATCAGCTTATTTCTCCAATAACCAATCAATAACCCGACAGCCCCCAAAATCTCAACAATCCCCACAACGTACATGAACGCTGTGCCATATCCATAAATGTCATTAAAGGCTTCCACTTGGGTAGGATCTCCACTAACCTTCATAAACCCAAACATTAAAAATCCAAGCACTAGCAGTCCTTGCAATATTCGCACAAGCCATTTCACTGTAACGATTCCTCCTTGAGTATGTTTAAATCATAGATGTATAATAAGCTCTAGAGTTATTTATTAGAAGTAGGAACTTTAATTAAACCTAGTATACAAAAAGATACCATAGGAAACGAAAGGGGAAAACGATCAAATGCCTGAGGAATGCAAAGTGGAAACGGCTTTAGAAATTTTAGTTGGCAAATGGAAGCCTATTATTTTATATCAGCTTTTTTCGCAAGGTACGATGAGATTCAGCGAATTGCAAAAATCATTGCCGGACATCACCAAAAAAATGCTTACCTCCCAATTGCGGGAATTAGAATATCATGACATCGTTCATCGTGAAATTTATTTGCAAATCCCCCCTAAGGTCGAATACTCCATTACGGAATACGGCATGAGAATGGCGCCTTTATTGCAGGCCATGAATGAATGGGGAATGTCTCATATTGAGCATCTCAATGAGCTATATGGAGAGGAAAGCAAGTCAAACGATCTGTAAGTGTAAACAAACAACCGACCTTTGAGGTCGGTTGTTTGTTTCGTCCGGTTAATTCAGATACGTACCGCCATTTAAATTGATCGCTTCGCCGGTAATAAAATCAGACATGGACGAAGCGAGGAATAATACGGCAATGCAGCCCGGCAAAAGTATAATGTGCTGTTTAAATTGACATCCATTACCTCCTGCCAGTCATCAATCCCCATCTCAATCATAGAGCTGCGGTTATTGATGCCAGCATTATTGACGAGATTGTCAATTTTGCCGAAATGACTTACGGCTGCCTCAATAACACAGCTTGCTACCCTCTGTCTTATGCCATATTTCATAGCAGCTCTGATTCGTTTGCCTTTATTCCGCAATATAAGGCTCAGTTAGAACAACGTATTTAATCGCTTGCCGGAAATAAGTGTAAGCGATATGAAGCTTGCCATCCTTCGATTGCTTTATCGTCGGATACGAATATTCACGATTTAGACGCTCCTTGGAATTGTTCGTCATCGCATACCCATCGCCCACTTCAATATTGCGTTTAATCGGCCAAGTCAAGCCATTATCCTTGGAAATTGCCAGCGTCATTGGCGCACGAGGTGCGCCCCAAAATGCTTGCCGTTCCTCGCCGGAAGGAATCTCTGTCAGGATAGGCGCTGCAGCCTCCAGTTCATCCGCTTCCTCGTCTTCTATTTCATCGTACAGCGAAGCACGGCGCTCCATTGAATCGCTTGCGCTTTTATGATTGTATACTAGCGCCAAATCGCCATTCGCAAGCTTCGTGAATTGAATGGAGGAATTGTTGTTAGGCAGCGATGTCGGCACAGGCTCGCTCCACGTTCTGCCGTGATCTGCCGAAGCGCTTCTATAAATATAATCCGCCCAGCGGCTGCGATAGAGCGCAAGAAGCGTGCCATCATCCAGCTTCTCGATATTCATATGCACGCAGCCAACACTGCCCGGCACCGTTACTTCCTCCCATGTTTTCCCTTGATCGGACGAAATTTTCACGGCGCTCCCATCTTTGTTCCCTGTCCATTTCTCGCCCGGATTCGTGCAGCAGTACCAGATCGGCAGCAGCCAATCGCCATTGTCCAACACCGTAATTGGCTGTCTGATAAAGATGCCTGGCGTATCGAACAGCGTATCAATGTCGCTCCACGTATAGCCATTATCGTCCGATATGCGGCGTCTAATGATCGCCGTATCCTGATTGCCAGATTTTTGCGCGGTATAGAGCAGCCACAGCTTGCCGTCTGGGAGGGAAAACAATACCGGGTTTTGCTCTGAGCGTGTCGGATCATCCGATAGCTTGACCGGCTCCGTCCAAGCCGTTGCTCCTTTATTTAGTCGGGACAAATAAATGGAGATGTCCGGAATGCCTTCCTGTGTTCCTGCAAACCAGACGCAGAGCACATCGCCATTATCTAAAATATGAAGAAAGGAAGCATGATTTTGCACCTGATGGGATGGAATATAAGCATCGGAGCGATACGGTTCTCCCGGTGTTGCTGTCATTTCATGGTGGAAAGCAGAATGTTGTTCACTCATTGGCAATAACCCTCCTAAAAGCAATATAAGTTTGAATTCATGTAAGCTTATTTATTCGACCCAGCTGCAGCTTTGCTGATCCAGCGGTCAATAACCACAACAATGTAAGGCGCGACGACTGCAATATACATATTATCAATGCCGAATGGACCATCCAGTAAATACCATACCGTTGTGCCTAGTGTTGTAGATAAAGCTACAGTGGAAACCCCGACAAAAATTGAAGCGACCAGCGATGTAGCGACAATGGCACTGAGAATCGGGTGCATATGCTGCATAAACACCGGGAACGCATAAAGCGGATCTATATCCGGGTACAAATAGCGCGCGCAAACGCCGATGATCGCTACAGCAACAGCAAGCAGCAGAAACAGCAGTCCAGCATAAATCGTAGCGCGTTTAGCCGCCTTCGCATCTTTTGTGGAAGTAATGGCCTGGATAATGAACGGTGTGGAGAAAAGCGCAATAAAGGCTGTCAGCAAAATTCAGCTTCGGATACCATCATTATGCAGGATAACGCTTACATTTCAACTCGAAGGGGACCGAACGAAGCCGATCATCCCTTCTCTCAAGCTCATTGGCAAGGGCCGCGCTTATTTCGGCGACAGCTCGACAGCAGATGCAAGGGCGGCAAGCATGCTTCTCTCATCGGCTATATTTTTCCCTGCGATATCAAAGGCCGTGCCGTGATCCACAGAAGTGCGGATAAATCCGCCTTTTAAGCCAACCGTAATGTTGACGCCTTCCTCCAGCCCCAGCACTTTGATCGGCACATGGCCTTGATCATGGTAGCAGGCAATGACGATATCAAAGTCTCCGCGCACCGCCCGGTAAAACAGCGTATCGGCCGGATAAGGACCGCTTGCGTTAATGCCCTCTTCAATCGCTTGACGAATGCCGGGAATAAGCTTTTCTTCCTCTTCCCCTTCACCAAACAAGCCATTCTCCCCCGCATGCGGATTTATGCCGCATACCGCAATCCGCGGACGGTCATAACCCGCTCTAGTCAACGTAGCATGAGCGAGGCGAAGAACGGTGAGCGTTCTCTCTGGCGTTATATTGTCAATCGCTTTTCTCAGCCCGACATGCGTCGTGAGATGAATCACCTTCAGCTTCGGCGACGATAGCATCATCGAATAATTTTGCGTATCGGTCAGCTCGGCGAAAATTTCCGTATGCCCCGGGTACAAATGTCCGCCCTTGTGCAGCGCTTCTTTATTCAATGGAGCGGTACATACGCCTTGCAGCTCGCCGGCCTGCGCCAGCTCAACCGCTTTTTGAATAAACTGGAATGCAGCATCACCCGCAACCGCCGATACTTCGCCCTGCTTTAAATCCGCTGGCAGCAAATTTAGATCAAAGCAGTCAATGACGCCTGGCTTAAATTCGCATTCCGCTGTGCTGCTTACCGTGTGAACCGTAAATGCTGCACCGGTTTGTTCGATAGCCCTCTGCATGCTCTTCGCATCACCGATTACGACTGGGCGGCATTTATTCAGCACTTCCTCATGCTGCAGCGCCTTCACAATAATTTCCGGACCGACGCCAGCGGCATCCCCCATTGTAATACCGATAATCGGCTTGCTCATGTCCATTCGCCTCCATGCAATTTTTTGATGACATGCTCCATCGTTCGATCTGAACCAAAATTTCCAGCCTTCGTCACCATATAAAGGCCGCGAGCTTCATATTTGCCTAGCAGCACGCCCGGCTCCAGCTCCTCCATAAGCTCGACCGCCGTTATGCCAAGCTGCTCCAACACCTGATAAGCGGTATCGCCGCCTGTCAAAAACAGCTTATGGATTGCTAGCTTGTCGAAAAGCTTAACGGTTATGCTGCCAAGAGCGGCAGAAATGGCATCGCTAATTTGGATCGGTGTCATGCCTAGCCATTGGCCTGCCGCTTGTGTGTCGGCGATATTGTCTGAGGCGACGATAACGGTATCGCGACCGTCTGCCAAAGCACGATTCGCCTCGTCGATGACGCGATCCAATTCCCCCTGCTTACCAGCCTCGTCAGCGAGCAGCTTCTCGGAACGGGCAATGATTTGCACTGCCAGATTCTGATTCATTAAATTGCGCAGCTGCTCGCGCCCCATCTTGCTCACGCTGCCTACGACGAGCAGAACGGGATCATAACTAACTGGCAGCGGAATATGCAGCGGCTTGTCATTTTCAGCCACAGCATATGCTTTCGGAAGATGGTTCATCAGGCCAGCTGAGCCAACCCAGACAAATTTATAGGACAGCTGCGCCAATGCATTCGCCAGCCTCTCCAAATCCCCCTCTGTAACTGAATCTGCGACAATATAGGTCATATTTTGTATTTTGCATGCTTTAAGCCTGTCAGCTAGATGCGCCTTTCCTTGGTCAATATCTGATACGGAAAGATGGGCAACTGCCCGTCCCGTCTGGCTAGCTACCAGCTCTACCACATCGGACTGGAGCACCGACGTCTTCGGATCACGGCTTACCTCGGTCTCATGCAGCAGCTTGCCATTCAAATGATGAATACGTTCAATAATTTGCCGACCGTTCTGCGGATAACCTGGGGCGATAATCGTAAAGTCCGGCTGAATGACATCGGACATCGCATTTAGCTCAGCACCGATATTTCCACGAAGCGTGCTATCTATTTTTTTATAAATCAGGTCAAAGGGCTGCTCATTAATATATTGGCTAATCTGTTTGACGATTGACGAAGCTTCATTCGCAGGCAAGGAGCGGCTTACCGTGTTGAATACAACAGCATCATAATGCGGCTCCTCCGCCATAACCGGATTAATTCGAACCGATACGCGCATGCCATAACGCACCAGCTGCCCTCCGCAATCGCATGCGCCCGTCAAATCGTCGGCGACAATCGCAATTTTCACGGTAATCCTCCCTTATTTCACAATCAGGCTGCGATAAATCATTTTCATATCGTCCAGGCTTAGCACCTTCGGGTTGTTGTTTAACAGTCTCGTAACCTGCGAAGCAGCTTGCGCTAAGGCCTCGACATTTTCCTCCTGTACGCCATAGGCGGTTAAATCCTGCGGTATTTCCAGCTTCTCTGTCCACTCGCGAATTTTCTCGATGACACGGTATGCTGCTGCCTCTGGCGAAAGCCCTTCTGTCTCAATGCCCATTGGCCCAGCAACGAGATGGAGCCGATCTACACAATGATCCATATTAAACGCCATCACACCAGGCAGCAGCATCGAATTGGCGACGCCATGAGGAATGCCATATTTGCCGCCAAGCGGATAAGCGAGCGCATGAACCGCCGCCGTTCCCGCTGCCGTAAGCGCCATTCCGCCATACGTTGAACCAAGCAGCATTTTCTCACGCGCCTCTAGTGACGAACCATTCTCGTAAGCTTCAATAATGCTTGAAGATATGAGACGGATGGACTCCAAAGCGAACATGTCACTGAAATAATTAGCTTTGTTCGAAATAAAAGATTCCAGCGCATGCGTGAACGCATCCATGCCTGTTGCAGCCGTTATCGGCTTCGGCAGCTCCAGCGTCAGAACCGGATCAAGAATAACAAGCTTCGGCAGCAGATAAGGGCTGACAATTCCGATTTTCAGCTCCTGATCAGGGAAAGTAACGATCGCATTCGGCGTCACTTCTGAGCCCGTGCCAGATGTCGTCGGGATCAATACGGTGGCCACTCCTGACTTAGCCACTACATTTGTGCCAAGCATGTCAGCGATTTTTTGCTCATTCGTCATCAGCACCGATAAAATTTTAGCCGCGTCCAGCACGCTGCCGCCGCCAAGGCCGATGATGATTTCATAGTGATTACCGTGATATGCCGCGAACGTTTCTTCTATGTTTTGCACCGTCGGCTCTGGTAAAATCGCTGTGCATACGTCAAAGGCGATGCCTTGCTCCGTTAACTGCTGCTCGATGACGCCAGAGTAGCCCTTGCGCTGAACCGTTGGCTGCGTAACAATCAAGGCGCGCTGAATGCGAGGATGAACAGCAGGCAAATGCTCCTTCAGCTGCGACAAGGTGTTCGCACCGGCAATGATACGGTCTGCTGTCTGAAAGTGATAAACATTCAGCATTCGTTATCCCTCCTGATTCGTTTTATAAAATTGAACGGCTGTTTCAATCTGCTTGAACGCTTCGCCTGTCGGCTCTTGAATCGGCGCTCTGGCAGGGCCGACCGGAACACCAGCTTTCCAGTTGTTATAAATCGCAACAACCGTTTCCGGGAGCAAATTCGCCGTTGCAGCGACAGCACCACTACCGCCAGCTTGAAGCGTTTTCAAAATAAGCGAGTCAGTACCCGCAATAACGGAAAAATGCTCGCCGCGTGTATGCGCTATATATTGCTCAATGTTGCTAAAATCCCCACTACTATCCTTAATGCCGGCGATATTCGGCAGTTTAGCCAAACGCCCCACCGTCTCAAGCGCAAGGGAAAGTCCTGTTTGCGACGGGATATTGTACAGCACGACCAGAATCGATACAGCCTCCGCTACTTTACGGTAATGCTCTTCAGCTTCCTCCTGCGTTGGCGGAATAAAATATGGCGTTATAACCGACAGCGCATCGACACCAAGCTTCTCTATCGCTTGCGAAAGCTCAATGACCTCGCGTGTGCTGTTTCCACCGCTGCCCACCATGACTGGTACACGGCCTGCGTTTCCTCGACAACGATTTTGGTTATGTTTAATTTTTCCTCGCGGGACAGAACATGAAATTCCCCATTCGTTCCTAATGCGAAGATACCGTTCACTTTTGCAACAATCAATCGATTGACAAGCTGTTTTAATGCAGCCTCATTTACCTCTTCATCTTTTGTAAAAGGAGTCAATAATGCGGGATAAATTCCCTCAATTGCTAGTGGCATCTCGTGGCATCTCGTATCCTCCCAAACTTTTCATCCGTATAATGCGAAGCGTTTACATTAGTGAGTGTAAATCAATATGACCTTTTTAGCAACATTTATTTTAATAAACTCAGAAAATTCGACTAATTAGTTGCATTTTAAAACACTTTTTATAAAAGGAAATGGTTTGAACGTATTTTTTCGCATCACTTAGTTTTAGACAGCGTAAAAAAGAGCATTCTCATTTGCGAGAATGCCCTTTAATGACGCAGCTTATATTTTTAATAAACATACATTCAGCTGCACAAGTTAGTTACAGCCGTTGAAAGTCTTATCTTACTATTTCTCCGATACCATTTGGCGAATGCGTTCGCCGGCCTCTTCGATCGTAATGAGCTCTTTCTGATTGTCCTTGCGCTGAACAAATTCGACTTTCCCCTGCTCCGCGTCTTTGCCAATAACCACTCGCAGTGGAATGCCGATCAGATCCGAATCCTTGAATTTTATGCCTGGCCGCTCTTCCCGGTCATCAAGCAATACTTCCACCCCGCTGCTTTGCAGCTCATTGTAAAGCTGCTGGGCTACCTTCATATGCGTTTCATCCTTCACGGATATCGGAATCAGATGTACGTGGTACGGAGCAAGTGCCAGCGGCCATACTATTCCTGCCGCATCATGATGCTGTTCTATCGCAGCGGATAACATGCGCGATACGCCAATCCCGTAGCAGCCCATAATCATCGGCATGCTTTTGCCTGCTTGATCGAGAAAAACAGCGCCAAGCTTTTCGCTGTATTTGGTGCCCAGCTTGAACACATGCCCCACTTCAATGCCGCGGAAAAATTGCAGCTTCCCTTCGTCACAGCGCGGACAGCCGTCTCCTTCGGCCGCGCTCCGGAAGTCGCCAATATGCTGGGGAGCGAAATCCCGCGCAGGAACGATGTGACGATGGTGGTAGTCCCGTTCATTCGCCCCGGCGATGGCAGCCGTCATTTTCATAACCGCATCATCAATGAGCAATGGAAGATCGAGACCGATCGGGCCAATAAAACCTACAGGCGCTCCTGTCAGCCGCTGAATGGTATCGGCATCGGCAATAGCTGCGTTTTCGGCGTCAAGCGCATTTTTCACTTTAATATCGTTCATTTCATGATCGCCTCGAATGAGAACTGCAACTAAGCGATCATCGACGAGACAAATTAGGGTCTTGATGATATCAGCTGCTTTAACGTCCAATTGTTGAACCAATTCATCAATCGTCTTCATATTAGGGGTATGAAATTTTTCCACTGGCTGCTCGCTATTCGTAGTCTCGGCTTCTCGCTTCGCCTCAAACGACGCTGCCGCCGACTCCGCCTTTTCTAAATTGGCAGCATAAGCGCAGCTGTCGCACACCGCAATCGTATCTTCGCCAATATCCGCAAGCGCCATAAACTCATGCGTGCCGCCTTCTCCTCCGATGGCTCCAGCATCCGCCTCCACTGCACGGAAATTAACGCCGCAACGATTGAAAATTCGTTCATAAGCACGGTACATTTTCCAATAGGAAGCGTCCAGTCCCTCCCAATCGGTATCAAAGGAATAAGCATCCTTCATTAGAAATTCCCGGCTGCGCAGCAGGCCGAAGCGCGGACGCCGCTCATCCCGGAACTTCGTCTGAATTTGATACAAGGTGACGGGCAGCCTCCGGTAAGAGCTGATTTCGTTGCTTACTAAGGAAGTAATAACCTCCTCATGTGTTGGTCCTAATACAAATTCACGCTCGTGGCGGTCCTTCAATCGAGTCAGCTCTGGGCCGTAGGCGGTGTAGCGCCCGGATTTCTGCCATAAATCAGCCGGCTGCATCGCAGGCATAAGCAGCTCCTGAGCTTCTTCCCTGTCCATTTCCTCCCGCACAATCGTCTCTACTTTGCGCAGCACACGCCTTCCAAGCGGCAAATACGTATAAATTCCCGCAGCAAGCTGGCGAATGTATCCGGCGCGCAGCATCAGCTGATGGCTCATCACCTCGGCGTCCGCAGGTGAATCTCGTAAAGTATGAAGCAATAATTGACTTTGGCGCATGAGCCGCACTCCCCTTTTTTCGACCATCATTTAGTATGAAAAAACAAAAAAGACACATCGTCAGGGACGAATGTGTCGTGATACCACCCTAGTTTGACCACAAAGCCAACAGCAAGCCTGGCGATCCTCAAACATGATAACGGCATGTACCGGCAACGGTTGAATTCCCGTCACAGCTCGCAAGGCAGGAGAAGGCTCGTTCGCAGCGAGAAACCTTGCAGCCGGTGGGTTTCTTCTCTGGACAGCGAAGCTGGAGCGCTTCTTTCTTGGTCAACGCTATTGCATGATGTTTATGATAAAAGCTTTATAATTTACATTACAATAACTGAAATGATTACACGAGTCAAGAGGTTGGCTTTTTTAAAAAAACTTTATTAAGACAAGCGTTTAAGAAAAAAGGAGTGGCCCTCAGGCCCTCACCAGGACCGCTCCTTTTGCTTTAGACATTTAAATTGCCCAGTTGCCACCCCGGAAAATAGGCTCTGCCGATCCATCCTGCGTGATGCCGTCAATGTTCATCTCAGCTGAACCGATCATAAAATCTTCATGCACCAAGCTGCGATTCGCTCCATGTGCAAGCAATTCTTCCGGTGACATGGTCGTGCCGCCGCTAAGATTAACCGGATAAGCCTGCCCCAGCGCCAAATGGCAGGAAGCATTTTCATCATAGAGGGTATTAAAGAAAATAACATTAGAATTGGAAATGGGCGAGTTATGTGGCACAAGCGCCACTTCACCGAGCTTCGCCGCCCCTTCATCCGTTCCGACCAAATGCGATAACGCCTCATAGCCCTTCTCAGCCGAATATTCCGTCACCTTGCCATCCTTGAACGTCAAGGAGAAGCCGTCAATAACCTGGCCGTTGTAATTGAGCGGTTTTGTGCTGCGAACCGTGCCATTCACGCCATCCTTATGCGGCATCGTAAATACTTCCTCAGTAGGCATATTCGGATTGAACAGCACGCCTTTGGCATTCGCCTTTGCTCCGCCTAGCCAAATGTGGCCTTCCGGCAAATCTATCGTTAAGTCCGTACCCGGCGCCTGATAGCGCAGCTGACGATAACGCTTGCCATTAAGCAGCTCCACCACTTGCAGCAGCTTGGCATTATGCTCGCTCCAAGCCTGAATCGGGTTTTCCAGGCCAATGCGTGTCGCCTCAATAATTCTTTCCCACAGCTTCTGCACCGCCTCCTCCGGCGATACATCCGGGAACACTTTAGCTGCCCACTCTGGTGTCGCGTAGGAAATAAGCGTCCATGCGTTCGAATGATTCATCAGTGCACCGCGATAGCCGCTGAGCGCAGTCGATGCGGCTTTCGTTGCTGTCGCCACCCGATTGGCATCCACTCCCGTGAGCAGATCAGGATTCGGCGAATAAATAGTAATAAACGCCGCCCCTTGCTCCACATACCCTTCCCACGCCTTGGCGCGCCACATTGGGTATTCGCCAAAAGCCTCTTCTGGCGCCAGCTTATACTTAATGCGAGCTAGCTCCTCATCGTTATACTCCACTTGTACATGCTTCGCTCCTGCTTCATAAGCCTTCATGGCAATCAGCCGAGCCAGCGGAGCTGCGCTTATTGGCGTCATCAGGACAACCGTCTGTCCTTGTTGGACATTGACGCCCGTTCTAACGGCCAGTGCCGCATAATTTTCTAATTGCTGCTGTGTAGGATACATATGTAAATTCCCCTTTTCATTTGGATAATTGTGTAAAGCACATTTGTAAAACAATCGCGAACTTACTTTCATTATAATCATCTTTACGGATGATCTCAAATGCGGCCAGCCTACGGCCGTTCCGCAAGCATTAGAAGCTTATGCGCAAGCTGGGACGTCGAACAGTCGGCAAATACCTCAACTGAAAAGGAGCGATTATTAATCGTGATGCTGCGAATGTCTTTCTTGACAATTCCCATCCATAAAGGCGAGTGCCACGTTTTACGGCAAACTAAATAACTGTTCCCATTAGCGACAACCTTCCACTTCATACGCGAACCCCCAGCCCCTTCCCTTATCACAAGCGTAAACGGCTGTCGCCGTCCTCTGGCGGCAAAGCCACCGTTTCGCGTAGAAATATAGAGAAAAGATGGGAACATCATATCCTTTCTCTATATTTTAAAAAAAGAGATCGAGGTACAAGTCTCATCCCCCAATCTCCTGCTGATTTATGCTTTTATTCGTTGCTTGTACCAAAACGTTTGGCCGATTTGGCGCGGGCGCGCTCCATCTCGATTTCACGATTGCGCGGCTCGGCATTCGTCACAAGCGAACTCATCAGCTTCTCTGCCGCAGCCGCCACTTCTGCAACAGCGATGCGGAAGGCTTCTTCATTCGCTTTCGAGGGTGCGTTATAGCCGGATATTTTGCGGACAAATTGCAGCGAGGCTGCCATAATTTCATATTCCGTTGCTGGAGGGTCAAAATTAAACAAAGGCTTAATGTTTCGGCACATTTTCATTCTCCTCCTGTCATTGATTGCATACTAGCTTTGGCAATAAGCAACAACCTGCTCGTAAGGCAAGGCACCACCATAAATATCCAATGCGCTGCCGATTGTAATATCCAGCTTGCCGCCAGATAGGCTCTCGAACAGCTCTAGGTCAGCCAGCGAACGAGCGCCCCCCGCATAAGTACAAGGGATTGTCACCCATTGCGCCAATGCCTTCACCAAGCTTTGCTGGATGCCGCTCTGCTTGCCTTCCACATCAACGGCATGAATGAGAAACTCATCGCAAAATTGCTCCAGCATGCGAATGTTAGCTTCATTCACTTCAAAATCACTGAACTGCGTCCATTGGTTCGTCACCACATACCACTTGCCGTCACGCTCTTTGCAGCTCAAATCAATGACTAATCTGTCTTTGCCAACTTCAGCGACGATCGTCTCCAGATTGTCTTTATTAAGCTGCCCATTGCTGAAAATGTAAGAGGTCACAATGACATGCGAAGCGCCTTGCGCAAGGTAGTGCTGGGCATTGCCTGCATTAATGCCTCCGCCAATTTGCAAGCCGCCCGGATACGCCTGAAGGGCGCGAACCGCTTCCTCTTCGTTGCCGCCTCCCAGCATAATGACATGCCCACCAACGAGCTCGTCCTTCTTGAACATTTCGGCATAATAAACGGAATGATGGCTGGAAACGAAATTTTCCACGACCGCATGATTGTCCGTACTGAGCGTCTCGCCCACAATTTGCTTCACTTTTCCATCATGCATATCTATACAAGGTCTGAATTTCAATGTGATTCCCCCAAAGTTGAGACGAATTATAAATTCGTATTATTTTTCATTGCACATGCCTTAAAGCTGTTATTCCTTCCAGTAACCATCGTTTTTGATCGTATCGATGCTGATTTGCGCGCGATTGTTAAGCGACCTCTTGTCTCTCAGCTGAAAAAGGGACAGCTCATGCCCCGGATCAACGACCAGCGGCTTTTTCATAATATCCTCTAGCAAATGAAGCACTGCTTCATAAGCCTCAAAGCGGACGGAATCGGAAATCGTTTGGCGCATCGCCTTAATCATTTCAATGATATGCTCGGCGTACATCAGCTTGACGATGCTGTCCGCACTCATTAATTGCTTCGTAACGAAGGCGACCACATTTTTTATGATTTGCTCATTATTGTGTACCTTCACAATGACCAGCAGCGATGCAGCCGCATCCCAGTCTCGAATCGACAATTGATTCGTGCAGCTGTCTATACATTCGTTATACCACTCGATTTCTACTTCCCTATCAATCTCGAACTGCTTGTACGCTTCATAAACGCCTGCCTGGCGCATGCTCATAAAGCTGCCGAAATGCAGAAGGAACAGCTCCTTCGCTCTTTCCATCATTCATTTCCTCCTACATGTATAGAGGCGCTTGCCTTGTCCCTTCCATTATAAATTTTATTGGACGGGATTCCAACCGACTAATCCGAATTATTCCGCTTTTATGGCCAATTATTTGAATAAAACGGTAACCTTTTGGCCTAAATTACGTCTAGTAATTATTGGAATTATTTAAACTGAAAGTGAGGATAACTTATGAAACGACGTTTCTTGCACGTAACCAAGCTTGCTGGTCTGACGTTAGTCGCCACTGTAACCGCATTCACCGCTGTGTCTGACGTTTCTGCCAGCATGTCCAGCCCATGGACGGACGATACCGCTTCTGAAAATAATACGGCGCGCTCGCAAGTTTCCGTCTCTTTTCAAAATACGACTGTCAGCCTTCCTTTTCCTCCGCGAATGATAGAAGGAACAATAATGGTTCCCGGAAAAGCCGTTCTGGAAGGATACGGCTACAAGCTCACCTGGCATGCTGGTGAGAAGCGGTTAACCGCCGAACATCCGAGCAAGCTGGGGCTCGTATTTTGGGCGGATCGCAAGGAAATGGAGATCGGTGGCAAACGGATAAACCATTTGAAAACAGCCCCTTATTTGGACAAAAAAATGATTTGGCTGCCGCTGAGGCTCGTTGCAGAAGCATCTGGCCTCAGCGTCACCTGGGACGCCTTCCATCGAACGGCATTTGTGAGCGATCCGCATGCTCTCCCGCAATTTAGCGTGATGACAAAGCCAAATGACGGCACGGTAGCCTCACCTATGCCGCTGCTTAAATATATGCAGGAAAATATGAATGTCGATGTGCGGCTGCAATTGGCTGATCCGGAATTTTATAAGGAAAAAACAACCGTCCTGTTCGCTGCGGGTGATCCCGCTTCTATCATGCTGCTTGAAGATCCGTACCAGTACAACGATGAGCTGCTGGAGAGCCTTGCGGTTGATTTGACGAAGCAGCTGGATGCTTATCCGCGGTTAAAGGCGCTTGCGGGCAATAACGCCTTGGGCGGCCGAGTCATTAATGGCAAGCTTTATGGCATTGCCCGCCCTGGCGATCAGCATGACGCGCCCTTCCCAGCCATTAGGCAGGATTGGCTGGATAAGCTGAATTTAGCCCAGCCCAAAACGATGGATGAACTATATGAGGTATTAAAGCAATTTACGTTTAACGATCCGGATGGCAATGGCAAACAGGATACAATCGGATTATCGGGCTATACCTTTGCCGCCGGACTAGGTACGCTAACTTGGGTCGAGCAAGCTTTTACAGGAAGCCCTGACCGTTTCTCCATGAAAGACGGCAAGCTGATTGATCATGCCGCTGCGCCTGAACAAGCACAGGCGCTGAAATGGCTCGCTCACGCTTACCGCGATGGGCTGGTGGACAAAGAATTCGCCGTTAGAACTGGGGAACAGACGCAAGACCGCTTGAGTGAAAATCTCACTGGCCTTGCTGCCATGAGCGTCACCGAAGCAGCCCAGCTTTCTGCTGGACAAGCGGTGTGGGTGCCGCTTTCCGGCATTCAGGCTACTTCAGCAAGCCCAGCGATTGCCCCATGGAAGCTGGAGGGAAATGGGATGTATATCATTAGCGCCATGACGAGAACCGAACCTGGGCTGATGCTGAACTGGCTGAATCGCGGCTATGAAATGACGGAGAAAAACGAATGGGGAGCGATTGCCGAGCTTGGTGCCGCGGACTATTCTGCCATCAATCATCTGTTCGGACAAACCGATATGCTGAAAGGCAATCAAAGTGTAGCAGCGTTGCCTGCCAATGTAAGGAGCACTTATGAAGCTGCCGTTGCCGAGTGGCGTAAAACCTCTTATGCCGACACGACGCTGCCTCAGCTTAACAGCTTCTGGAGCCAAGGCAAATATGCCGATCTAAACAATAAGCTGGTGATGTTTAAAATTAAAGTGATTATGGGGGCAGCAACGATTGAGGAATGGGAGCGTTATATCGCCACTCTTGTAGCGAGCGAAGAATATAAGCTAATGATCGCCGATATCCATACCCATCTTGCAGTCCCAGCCAAGTGAGCGGCTGGCTAGCCGCATTTTCACAGGCAGCTAGTCTTGCCGAGCATTAACCTATTTACACGTCTGGGCATATAGTGGAGCATCTTAGTCTGAGAGGGATATGAAGATGAATGCTACTTATGCAAGCTATAATCGCGATCCTTATCGCACGTATCCGATGAATGGCTGGCAAGCCCAGCCTCATCATGCCGCGATGCATATGAAAGTACAAACAGCCGAACCACAGCAGCCGCTTACCTTTGTGCTTATTCACGGCTCTTGGGCGGATGCCAGTTTTTGGGACGAATCAGCTGCTGAGCTGCGCAAAATGGGCCACACCGTGTATACGCCAGAGTATCCCGGACACGGCAAGGATTCGAACAAAGCCGTGACCCACGGGATGTTATCGCGCTCGATTGCAGATTTCATTATCGCCCATCATTTGCAGCAAATTGTCCTAGTGGGACATAGCTTTGGCGGCTCTTTAGTTCAAAAAGTGGCAGAGCTTGTTCCGGACCGCCTGAAACGGCTCGTATTTTTCAATGCCTTCGTGCTGAATGACGGGGAAATGGTCGCGGACGAGTTTCAGCCGGCTGCCCAGGTCTTTTTTCAACAGCTGAGAGAAAGCTCCAAGGATAATACAATTATGCTGCCATTTCCCTTTTTTCGAGAAACCTTCGTCAATCTTGCAGGCCTCGGTTTTGCCAAACATGTGTACAGCCAAATTACACCGGAGCCCGCTGGCCCATTTTATGAAAAGCTGGATCTCAAAAAATTTTACAGCCTGACTACCCCCAGAAGCTATCTGTACTTCACGGTAGACAACGTTATGCCGCAATATAATCAAATGTATGGCTGGCATCCTCACATGTCGAGCAGACTGGGCTTATTCCGACTAATTTATGGGCATGGCGATCATTTTTCTACCGCAAAAACCGAGCCGCGCATGCTGGCGCAAAAGCTATATGAGGCGGGAAGAGACTAACCTGTACCAAAGAAAAAAGGCAGCCATCCGGCTGCCCTTCCCTCCATACTTTATTAATAATTTTCCTGCTTTAAATGAATGGAGAACAAGCGTCTCCCGCTATCATCAGCTTCCCTATACTGAACGATCTGCCACTGCCGATGGATAAGAGCTTGCAGCTCATTTGCTGCGTGCTCATCCAGTACAAAACCCCGCACTCCATCATCCACGCTTCTGTAATCCCGCTCCGCTTGAAGGCCGAAGCGGAAACGAAGCAGCTTCTTCAAACCATTTAAATGCAAAAAACCGAATTCATAGCCGCTGCGGAAAGCTTCCTCCAAATCAATATGCAGCTCCTCTGCAAGCTGGACCCGCTCTACGAATGCCATTGAAGGCTCTGCCGTTCGATCGATAATGGAGGAGAAATCCTTGCTTCGTATACAAGCCGCAATATGCGCATCCGATTCGCCGCTAGTCCGGCAGTTTTCAATGAGCAACGCAATCGGCAGCGGCAATTGCATTTTATGCTTCATCTGGCGCGCCCCCTGTTTGAGCAGTTGCGGCAAGATGCTTGCAAAGCCAAGCGTTTACTTCACGGAGTGCCTCCACGCGATAAGAGGGCTTGCCGCTTTTAAGGAAGGCGTGATTAGAGCCTGGATAGCGAATGAGCTTCGTTTGCTTGCCTAACCGCTTAAGTGCGGTGTACCACTCGTCAGATTGGCCGACTGGACAGCGAAAATCCTGCTCACCATGCATAATAAGCACCGGAGCCTTCACTTGGCTCACATAGGTCAGTGGCGATTTTTCCAACAGCAAGCCCTGCTGCTCCCATGGGTTCCCACCTACGATGCCTTCTGTGTAGGAAATGCCAATATCGCTTGTCCCGTAGAAGGAAAGCCAATTTGAGATGCAGCGCTGTGACACAGCCGCTTGGAAACGGTTATTTTGGGTAATGATCCAGTTGGTCATTAGCCCTCCATAGCTTCCACCCATGACACCCAAGTGCTCAGGATCGATAAAATCAAAGCGTTCAAGCGCCGCATCGACGGCGTCCATTAAATTGCGGTAGTCTCCGCCACCGAAATCTCCTCGGCAGCTTTGCGCGAAGCGCTGGCCATAACCGAAGCTTCCGCGCGGATTTACATAAAGAACCGCATATCCTGCGGAAGCTAGTGTTTGAAGTTCATGGCTATAGGTTGGCGCATACATCGCATGCGGGCCGCCATGAATGACGAGCACCAGCGGCGCCTTTCCGCCTTGAGGGAGTGCTGGCGGGCGCATCATCCAGCCTTGGATACGGTCGCCATCCGTGGAATCGAACCAGAACGTCTCAGGAATGCTGATGTCCAGCTCCTCCATTGCCGCCTTATTCCATGACGTCAACCGCAGCTCCTCTCCGCTCAGTCGATCCAAACGGTAAAGCTCGCCTGATCCATGGGCATCCATAGACAGCATAATAAAGTAACGGCCATCTATGGTTTCCTCTAGCTGGTAAATGTCGCGTTCCCCCGATGAGACCGGCTCTGGTGCTCCAGCTTCTCTGAACCGATATAGCTGGGCTTGTCCATGATGCGTACCTAATGCGAATACACTCGTTCCATCCTTAGCAAACAACGGGCCGGGCATAACCGCAGCCGTGCGCATGTCGTTCAAAATATAATTGCCGACCTGAACATCCGTCTCCTGCCATGCGACAGGAGCTCCACCGCTACTTGGCACTGTATAAATGTTGCTTTGAGTGCCACTGCCATACTTGCGGTCTTCGGCAATTAACGCAATCATGCTGCCGTCCGGCGAATAGCTGAACTGGCTGATGCTCAGTGAACGATCCGTAATCCGGCAAAGCTCTCCGCCAACTGCCCTGACTGTAAACAAATCCTGATAGGCGATTAAATCCGGGTCAAGCTCGGGATCATCTATTTTTTTGCTTAAAAAAGCAAGCTTGCTCCCATACTCCGTCCACACGGGCTGTGATACATTAAACCTGCCTGACGTAAGCTGCGTCACTTCTCCGCTCGTTACCTCAACCCGAAACAGCTGGCTGTATCTGCCATCCCACCAGCCTGATCCTTCCGCTTTCGGAATCGTCCGCTCGTAGCTTCGGCCGCGGCGGCTTTCCTGCTTGACGATTTCTTCCTTTGTGAGCTTTCCCTGCGCCTCTTCCTCGCTTATTCGGCTCGTATAGGCGATTGCGCTCCCATCTGGCGACCAGACGAAAGCAGCAACGCCATGCTTTGCCGAAGTAAGCTGGGCAGCAGTACCTGCGCTCACATCTGCCAGCCACAGCTGCTTGCCGTTTTCGTTCACCCGCAGAAAGCCCAGCTTCAGCCCATCCGGCGACCAGCTCGGTGCGAAATCCTTGGAACCATCCGTTAATGAAGCATCCTCTTGGCCATCTATCGTTACGACGCGGATATGCGTCTTATAATCATTTTTATCTTGATCGATTTCTTTGTACACATAAGCGACTGAAGATGTCACCGGATGAATGGACGGATCGCTGATCCAACTGTAATGGTATAAATCCTCAGGCTCGATTAAGCGTTTAGGCTCAGGCATATAAGCGCCTCCTCTTGATCTTAGCTTTAGTCTAGTTAAGCGGAAAATGGCAGGCCGCCATATGTCTGGAGCCGGAAGGCTCCAAGGCAGGCGCTTCAATTTTACATATAGGCTGCACATAAGGGCAGCGAGGATGAAAGGCACAGCCAGTCGGCGGATTAACAGCGCTCGGAAGTTCGCCAGACAACACAATCCGCTCCTTGCGGATCGTCGGATCAGGTACAGGAACGGCCGACAGCAAAGCCTGCGTGTACGGATGCTTTGGCCGCGCAAACAAGTCGTCACGGTCAGCAAGCTCCACAATCCGCCCTAAATACATGACCGCAATGCGATCGCTAATATGCTTCACGGAAGGCAAGCCGTGGGCGATGAAAATATAAGTGAGTGAAAACTGCTGCTGCAGCGATTTCAGCAAATTTAAAATTTGCGCTTGAATCGATACATCCAGCGCCGATACGGGCTCATCGCAGACGATCAGCTTCGGCTTAAGCGCGAGCGCTCTTGCAATACCGATTCGCTGGCGCTGTCCGCCGCTGAACTCATGGGGATAACGGTCCAACTGATGGGCACCAAGGCCCACAGTCTCCAGCAGCTGGACTACCTCGCTTTGCAGCTCGCGCCCTTTCGCCAGACCATGAATTTTGAGCGGCTCACCAACGATATCTTTAACGGTCATTCTTGGATTCAGCGAGGCGTATGGATCTTGGAAAACAATTTGCAGCTCTCGCCTTACCTGTCGGATGTCCTGCTCATTCATTCCCGTAAGACGCCTGCCCTCAAACCAAATCTCGCCAGACGACGGCTCAAGCAACTGCGCTACCATCTCGCCCGTTGTTGATTTGCCGCAGCCGGATTCGCCGACGATGCCCAGTGTTTCCCCTTGATTAATCGTGAAATTGAGGCCATCTACTGCTCGGACATACTCATTGCCTCGGGCAAACAAGCCCCGCTTCAAGGGGTAATGCTTTCGCAAATCTTTCACTTCCAGCAGGGGCGCCGCATTAAAGCCACTCTGGTTCATCATGACACCTCCTCGCTTTTCAGGCATCTCGCATAATGACCATTGCCAACTCGCTCAAGCTCCGGTTTTATGACCATGCATTCGCTGCCTGCATAGGAGCAGCGAGGGTGGAAAGGACAACCGCTTGGCATGTCCAGCAAATTAGGTACCATGCCGGGTATTGACGCTAGCTGCTCCCTCTGCTCATCCATTCTCGGCAAAGAACCGAGCAGACCGACTGTATAGGGATGCTTCGGAGCAGCAAACAGATCGATGACCGATGCTTCTTCGACAACCTCCCCTGCATACATAACGACGACCCGATCCGCCATTTCCGCAACAATGCCTAAATCATGCGTAATTAAAATAACGCCCGTCTGCTGTTCCTTGCTGAGCTTTGAAATTAAATCTAAAATTTGCGCCTGAATCGTCACATCCAGCGCCGTTGTCGGCTCATCAGCAATAAGCAGCTTCGGCTCACAGGCGAGCGCCATCGCAATCATAACCCGCTGCCGCATCCCTCCCGACAGCTGATGGGGAAATTGGCGAACCAGCTTGGAAGCATTAGCTATGCCTACACGCTGCAGCATATCTATACTTTTCTGCTTGGCCTCCGCTTTGCTTGTGCCTTGGTGGACGCGGAATACTTCCGCCAGCTGATTGCCAATTGTAAATACAGGATTAAGCGATGTCATCGGCTCTTGAAAAATCATCGACATTTCGTTGCCGCGCAGCTTTCGCAGCTCCTTGCGAGAGAGCTTTACCAGATCGCGCCCTTGGAATGTAATTTCCCCGCCCGTTATAGTACCTGGAGATGCGATAAGACCCATAATGGAAAGCGACGTAACGCTTTTTCCACAGCCTGATTCCCCTACTATAGCTAGCGTTTCCCCCGCTTCGACGGAGAAGGAAACGCCGTTCACTGAAGGGATAACGCCCTTGTCCGTTTTAAAGCTCGTTTGCAAATGTTTAACTTCCAGCAAAGGTGTCGGCATATTGCTCCCTCATTTCCCTTCTTATTCCTTCGATTTCATGCGAGGGTCCAGCATATCGCGAAGCCAATCTCCGAAAAAGATAACGCCTAGAACCGTAATCGTAATGGCAAGCCCCGGAAAAGTAGCAACCCACCAGCTAGTAGCCAAATATTGGCGACCATCGCTCAGCATCCCGCCCCAGGAAACTGCAGGCGGCTTAATGCCAAGCCCTAGAAAGCTAAGTGACGCTTCCATAATAATCGTTGTAGCCACGCTCATCGTGGAAATAATGATGAAGGATGACAATACATTCGGCAAAATATGGGTAAAAATAATCCGCCCATTCCGTGCGCCTAGCGCTCTCGCAGCTTTTACAAAATCCCGTTCCTTCACGCTGAGCACTTCCCCGCGGACAACCCGCGCATAGGAGACCCAGTTAGTTACGCCAATAACGAAGATTAGCGTTCCAAGTCCCGGTCCAAGTACGGCCAGTACAACGAGCATAAACAAAATCGCCGGAATAGCAATAAAGGCATCGGCGACCCTCATAATAATGGCATTTACCCATTTGCCATAAAAGCCTGCAAGCAAGCCCAGAAGCGCTCCGATTGCGCCAGACAGCATAACGGCACCAATGCCGACGATTAAAGATACTTGCGAGCCATAAACAATTCGGCTCCAAATATCTCTGCCCAAATTATCCGTCCCCAGAAAATGCTCATGCGTGCCGCCCTCCAGCCACATCGGCGGAAGCAGCCGCTGCGCCGGGCTGATCTTCGCTGGCTCATGGGTGGCAAACAACGGAGCGCCAATGGCAATGATACACACGGCGAGTACGATCAGAATACCGAGCGTACCGGTCTTGCTTTTTAAAAGCGACTTTATGCCTTGCCGCCACCGGCTTTCCGTTTCCTCGGGCCGCTTGCCCAGCAAGCCATCCGCTTGCGATTTGGATAATAACGACATCTGCCTCACCTCTGGCTTTAACTGTATTTAATGCGTGGGTCCAGATACCGGTATACAATATCCGTTAATAAATTCACAACCAATACGATGATGGCAATGACGAATACGGCTGCCTGTACAATCGACATATCATGCGTATTGACGGCCGACACGAGCAGTTGTCCAAGCCCCGGCCATGAGAACACGGTCTCGGTTACGAGCGTCCCGCCGATCAGGCTTGTAAATTGCAGGCCCATGATTGTAACGACGGGAATAAGTCCATTGCGCAGCGCATGCTTGAAAATAACGATCGTCTCCAGCAGCCCCTTGCTTCTCGCCGTACGAATATACTCCTGATTCAAAATCTCCAGCATACTTGCTCGAATGAGCCTCGTCATTTGCGCCGCAATGCCGGCTCCAAGCGTTATGGCCGGAAGGACAAGATGCTCCGGCCCGCCCTTACCGGAAACGGGGAAAATGCCCAATATGACCGAAAATAATAAAATCAGCATAATGCCCGTCCAGAAATTCGGCATCCCTTTGCCAAGCGCAGACAAGCCTGAAATGAATAGATCCAAATAAGTGTTGCGCTTCAGCGCCGAAATAATGCCCAGTGGAATCGCAATCAGCGTGGCAATCAGCATTCCCGCTCCAGCAAGCTGGAAACTTGCAGGCAGCCTTTCCAGCACAAGCGGCAAAGCTGATTGTCCGTAATGGAAGGAATGTCCGAAATCTCCCTGGATTGCATTAAAGAGAAATAGGCCGAATTGAACATATAGAGGCCGGTCCAGACCCAGCGCCTCAGACAGAACGGCCCGATCCTCCGCTGTTGCCGTTTCCGGCAGCATCAGATTGACCGGGTCACCCGTCACATGCACAAGCACAAAAACGATGGCGGATATGAGAAATAGAACCGGCACCATTTGCAGCAAAGATTTGATCAAGTATTTGCCCACTGAACGGCCCCTCTCCCTGTAATAGATTAAAGCAAAAGGAAGGGAATAGAACGCTATTCCCCCCTTTATAGTTGATGCTATTTTAGCGTAATGTCTTCCGCATAATACATTTCATCGAGCCTTGGCGTATAGCTGATGCCTGCTCCGACGCCGTAAATGCCTTTCATTTGATACAAATAAATAGTAGGACGGTCAACTGTAAATTGCTGTTGAACCTTCTGGTATTGCTTCTCACGGTCAGCTAAATCCATGTTTTGCAGCGCCGATTGCAGCAGCTCTTCTACTTCTGGATTGTTATAATCCGTCTCGCCAGCCGCATTTTCTTTCTTGAAGCGATTGTAATTGTTCGAGGCATCAAACAAGGAGTTTCCTACGCCCAGCAGGAACAGCTCGTTAAACTTCTTCGAGTTCAGCTTCTCGCTGAAGCTGCTGGCTTCCAAAATTTCCAAATTAACTTCAAAGCCTACATCCGTAAGCATCGCTGCTACGACCTCGGCCACCTCTTTGTATTGTACGGAAGCTGAGAACGATACTTTCGCGCCATTTTCATAACCAGCTTCTTTCAATAAAGCTCTCGCACGCTCTTGGTCGTACTCAAACGTATCATACAAGCTCGGATCTGAACCGAAGTTGCCAGGGGTAACCGACGTTCTAGTTGGAATGCCTGCGCCGCCAGCAATGCTGTCGATAATAACCTGATTGTCGATCGCAAGATCAATCGCCTCGCGAACCTTCGGATCAGCAGTAATCGAACCTTCCGTCATGCGCATAATGATATGAAGCACACGCTGAATTTTCGCTTGTTCTACACTCAGGCCATCGACGCCGTCAATACGGGCAATGTCCGTTGCTGGAACGCCAGCAGCAATATCAACGCCGCCTGTCAGCAGCTCGGATACACGAGTGGACGCTTCAGGAATGGAGCGGAAAACAACATTTTCCCATTTCGGTGTTCCACCGAAATAATCGGCATTTTTCACCAGCTCAATGCGGTCATCTTTCGTCCATTTGGAAAATTTATAAGGGCCTGTGCCTACCGGAGCTTTCAAGAAAGCTTCCATGCCGTTCTCCTCAATATATTTGGAAGGCAAAATGCCTGCACCCATACGGGACAAACGATTAAGCATAATCGGGTCTGGCGTTTCAGTGATAATATCAACCGTAAAATCGTCAATAACATTGACTTCTTTAATATGCTTGTAATAGGTGTTTTGCTTCAAAGTGGTATCCTTTGCGACACGCTCAAGCGAGAACTTTACATCCGCCGCTGTGAATGGATCGCCGTTGTGGAACTTGACGCCTTCTCGCAGCTTCAATCTCCATGTTGTATCATTGACCTGCTCCCACGAAGTGGCAAGCACGGGCACTTTGTTTTGCTCGTCGTCATTTTTCAGCAAATAATCAAACACATTGACGAGTACCGCTTCGCTCATCGTATTGTTGTTGTTGTGGGTATCGAAGCTTTCGATATCCGTCGAGTTAGCGATCGTTAAAGTCGTTTTGTCTGCGCCAGCTGGAGCGCTAGCCGTCCCGCCATTCGTTTGCGTCTCATTTTTCGTCTCTGCGGCATTGCCGCATCCTGTAACAACCAGCATAACCGCTATTATTGCTGCAAAGCCCTGTACATACCATCTTTTCAAATCGCACAGCCTCCTGAAATTCGTTTTAGTTTGTTTGTTCTAATATAAGAATTTATAAGTTTCACCTTGCCATTCACAATTGCGGATCAGCCAAATAGTTAAGTGCAAGGGCCGACAGCATTGCAGCTCCATAAGGGAGAGCAGCTTCATCCAAATCAAATTGGGGATGATGCAGCGGGTAGGATGTATATGCCTCTCCGCTTCCAACCCCCAAGCGGAAAAACACGCTTGGCACAGCCTCTGAATAAAAAGCAAAGTCCTCGCCGCCCATCGACGGCTTTACATAAATCCATTTTTTCCCGCCGAGTACCTGCTCGCTTGTCGAGGTAAGAAAATCAACCATCGCTTCATCGTTTTGCACAACCGGATAGCCCATCTGGTAGTTCAATTCGTAATCCGCGCCAAAGGATGAGGTCACGCCGCGAATGATGTCCTCAAGCAGCTGCGGCATCCGATCGCGTACTGCCGGTGTCAGTGTCCTAACTGTGCCGACCATCTCCACTTCGGGTGCAATCGCTGCTCCCATGTAGCCTCCGTTGATTTTGCCAATGGTCACGACCACCGGCTCAAGCGGATCAACCAGACGGCTCGCTACATGCTGCAAGGCTGATATCACCTGTGCCGCTACCGTAATCGCATCTACTCCCTCATGAGGACGGGCAGCGTGACCGCCTTTGCCGATCACCTTGATCTTAATGCTGTCCGCTGAAGCGAAGGCAACTCCCTTCGTTACTGAAATGGAGCCTGTCGGCAGCGCAGGAAAGACATGAAGCCCTGCCATTACGTCCACAGCGGGATTTTGCAGCACACCGTCGTCCATCATCGCTTTCGCTCCAGCAAGCCCTTCTTCGGCAGGCTGAAATACAAATTTGATATTTCCGCTTACCGGCTTCCCTAAACCTGCTAGCAGCTGGGCTGCGCCCATAAGCATGCTCGTATGAGCATCATGGCCGCATAAATGTGCTTTTCCCGGTATTTTCGATTTATAAGGAACGCTCTTCAAATCCTCGATCGGCAAGGCATCCATATCTGCCCGAAGCGCGATGGTGGGACCAGGCTTTTCGCCGCGAAGCAGTGCGACAACGCCTGTTTTCCCAATATTCGTCTGAACCTCCAAGCCTAGCTGCCGCAAATGCTCGGCGACGATTCCCGAAGTTCTTACTTCCTCAAATCCAGTTTCAGGGTATTGATGGAGATCTCTGCGCCATGCTACTAGTTGTTCCTTCTGCTGATTTGCAAGAGCAAGAAGCTCATTTAATTTCAATTTGTTCACCCTCCTACAGTGCCGGTTGACCAGTTAACTGTCTCCTTCGACAACGACACGCGCATAAATCGCATGTACGGTTTCGTCGATATGCTGATTCATCGCTTCTTTCGCGCCGTTTCCATTGCCGGCTTGAAGCGCTTCGAGCAGCAGCATATGCTTGTCATAACTTGTCCGTCTGACGTTCTCGTTATAGGGCATCAGATCCAGTGCAGGATTAATTTTGGTGCGAATTTTCCTGACTGCCTTCTCGAAATAATCGTTGCCGGAAGCTTTCGCAATCGACAAGTGAAATTTGACGTCCAAGGAACGGAACATTTCACGCGTGCAATCCTCCTCCATGCTCGTTTCAATAAAACCCCGCAGCAGTTCGAGCTCTGCCGTGCTTATCCGCTTAGCAGCAAGGTAAGCCGCTTCCGGCTCTATAATGGAGCGATATTCGAATACTTTCAGCATATCGTCCCAGCCGCCGCGCACCTCCTCGCGTGTTCTCTGGTGCGAGTTTATCGTTAAAGGAAGAACGAATGTGCCGCCCTTGGCTCCAATCCGCTTCTCGATTAGCCCTTTGCCTTCAAGGTCGGATAATGCTTCCCTGACCGCAAGCCTGCTAGCCTTGAATACTGCTGCAAGCTCACGTTCCGTTGGCAGTTGCTCCTCCGCCAGAAAATCTTTAAGGATAATCGCTTCCTCTAGCTGCTCCAAAATAAAATCGCTAACTTTTTTAGCGGATACTTTTTCGAACTGCATTTGACCCCTCCAAATCAACAGAAAAACATTAAGGTTCAAACCTTAGACCAAAACTACCATATCAATCCCTATCTGTCAACTTGGTATTTGAATTTTCTTCGACAACGGCTCCCTTTATCCGACAAAATCCACCTGGCTCAAGCGTAAACGGCTGTAGCCGTCCTCTGGTGGCAAAGCTACCGTTTCGCGTAGAAATATAGAGAATGGATGGAATAATCATATCCTTTCCTATATTTCAAGCGTAAACGGCTGTAGCCGTCCTCTGGTGGCAAAGCTACCGTTTCGCGTAGAAATATAGAGAATGGATGGAATAATCATATCCTTTCCTATATTTCAAGCGTAAACG